>NZ_CP016756.1:1860000-2207500 GCF_001700965.1 Stenotrophomonas nitritireducens | reverse complement strand
CGGTGCTGGAAGGTTAATTGATGGGGTCAGCCGCAAGGCGAAGCTCTTGATCGAAGCCCCAGTAAACGGCGGCCGTAACTATAACGGTCCTAAGGTAGCGAAATTCCTTGTCGGGTAAGTTCCGACCTGCACGAATGGCGTAACGACAGCGGCGCTGTCTCCACCCGAGACTCAGTGAAATTGAAATCGCTGTGAAGATGCAGCGTTCCCGTGGCAAGACGGAAAGACCCCGTGAACCTTTACTATAGCTTTACACTGAACGTTGAGTTCGTCTGTGTAGGATAGGTGGGAGGCTATGAAACTGTGGCGCTAGCTGCAGTGGAGCCATCCTTGAAATACCACCCTGTCGTGCTTGACGTTCTAACCTAGGTCCATTATCTGGATCGGGGACCGTGTATGGTGGGTAGTTTGACTGGGGCGGTCTCCTCCTAAAGAGTAACGGAGGAGCTCGAAGGTACGCTCAGCGCGGTCGGACATCGCGCACTGTGTGCAAAGGCATAAGCGTGCTTGACTGCAAGATCGACGGATCAAGCAGGTAGGAAACTAGGACTTAGTGATCCGGTGGTTCTGTATGGAAGGGCCATCGCTCAACGGATAAAAGGTACTCCGGGGATAACAGGCTGATACCGCCCAAGAGTTCATATCGACGGCGGTGTTTGGCACCTCGATGTCGGCTCATCACATCCTGGGGCTGTAGTCGGTCCCAAGGGTATGGCTGTTCGCCATTTAAAGTGGTACGCGAGCTGGGTTCAGAACGTCGTGAGACAGTTCGGTCCCTATCTGCCATGGGCGTTGGAAGTTTGAGAGGGGCTGCTCCTAGTACGAGAGGACCGGAGTGGACGAACCTCTGGTGTTCCGGTTGTCACGCCAGTGGCATTGCCGGGTAGCTATGTTCGGAAGCGATAACCGCTGAAAGCATCTAAGCGGGAAGCGCGCCTCAAGATGAGACTTCCCGGGGCACAAGCCCCCTAAAGGAACCATATAGACTATGTGGTTGATAGGTCAGGTGTGTAAGTACAGCAATGTATTGAGCTAACTGATACTAATGATCCGTGTGGCTTGACCATATAACCTCAAGTTGCCTTGGCCGACATGACATGTCGATAGACTCCAAGTGCACGCTACGTCACAAGACCAAACGCGAGACAGGCGCCGTAGGCCCTTTCCTGGATGGAATGCAGTTACCTGCACACCGCCCAGAAAGAAAACACGAGCGACGCTCCAACTGTCTCCCTGATGAAATTAGCGCTATGGAACCACCCGATCCCATCCCGAACTCGGAAGTGAAACGTAGCCGCGCCGATGGTAGTGCAGCCTAAGCTGTGCGAGAGTAGGTCATCGTCAGGGTTTTATCTAAAAACCCCGCTGCTCACGCAGCGGGGTTTTGTCTTTTTATGTAAGCCAGGTGTTTTACTGCTTGGGTTAGCTTCCGCAAGGAAACGCATTGGAGCTGGCGCAACGCGCTGCTCACACCGCCTTCCTGATGAAATTAGCGCTATGGAACCACCCGATCCCATCCCGAACTCGGAAGTGAAACGTAGCCGCGCCGATGGTAGTGCAGCCTAAGCTGTGCGAGAGTAGGTCATCGTCAGGATTTAAACCCAAAACCCCGCTGCCAGAAGCAGCGGGGTTTTTCTTTGGGTGGAATACGTAGGCATCTGGAGGCCGGCAAGCGGCCGCATTTGTAGGAGCGGCGTCAGCCGCGAAGCTCGTAGAAACAACGAAGCGGAAAGGCTTGAGCGAAGCCAAAAGCCCAAAGCCAAAAGCTCCCCCTCATCCCAACCCTTCTCCCGCAGGCGGGAGAAGGGCTTAAGCCACAGCCAGAGCCAGAGCAACAGCCAGAGCAACAGCCACAGCCACAGCCACAGCAACAGCCAGAGCCAGAGCCAGAGCCTTGGGGTATTGCCGGCGCTACGTGAAAAACCCCTGCCGAGCATGGCTCGGCACTACAGTCAGGCTTTCTGGCGCATATGTGCCGCAGTTGCCCACCGGGCTGCGATGTTCGGCGCTGTGATACACACGGCTTCATCAGTGACCGTGGTCACTGCACGCTCCAACAGCTGGATGTCCGCTTCATGCTGGCGGGCTACATGCGGGTCTTCAAAGAAGATGGCGCGTTGGCAGCGATGCTCGAGCACGCGGTCCGCGATCTGTGCGTCGCCGCCGAGTGGACCGCTCTGGAAGCGATGGATCCACTCCTGGTCGCGTGGCCAGCCTTGGCTCCAGGCCATTTCGTTCAATCGCTGACCAGTGGTGCCGGTGCCTATGCGTTGCTGGAATTGCGACAACACGTCGAAGTGTTCGGCGGCGAAGGCCAGCATCTGCGGCTTGCGCGCATCGTGGGCGATCAGCGCCAGAGTTTGTTTGCTGAAGTCATGCAGATCGTTCGCACCCGGATCCGGGGCGAAGCCTGCGTGGATGCGCTCCATCTCGATCCAGTCGCGCGCGGTGGCCACCGTGGAAATGAAGGGTTTGCCGTGGATGACGCACTGGCGCTTGAGGGCGATGGCTTCGGGGAATACCGATGAGGGATCGACCGGATCAATGAAGTAGATCGCGCCATCGAGTGTGCGCTCGGGGGTGCCCATGCCGACTACCTCGGCCACCAGCTTCATCAGGCCGCCTTCGCGACCGTTGGGATAGCGCTGAAGTGCTGGATAGTCCTGCAGCGGATAGGTGCTGGCAATAGCGTCGTAAGTGCGTCCTACGGCGTGCAAACCTACGCCAAGTTCGCGGATGCCGGTTTCGCTGGCGCGCAGCCAGCGGAACAGTGCTGCGTCGGCGCTTTCGTGATGGAGACGGTTTGCGGCCAGACCGATGCGCATTGCGACTTCTCTTTGTGCGGAGTTCTTGAGTGTAGGACAGCGGGGTGTCGGCTTGTGGGTGGTGTTGAGGTGAAAGCCAGCCAAGGAACTGAATCAGGAAGCAGAGGCAAAGCTGCCCTCATCCGCCCTTCGGGCACCTTCTCCCGCTTGCGGGAGAAGGAAGCAAGTAGTTATTGCGCGAGCTGGTAGTCCAAGGCCGAAGCCAAGGCAGAAGCAAAAGCCAAGCCAAAGCCAAAGCCAAAGCCAAACCTCAAGCCAAAGCTCAAGCCAAAGCTCAAGCCCAAGCCCAAGCCCAAGCCCAAGCAAAAGCAAAAGCCCAAGCCCAAGCCCAAGCCCAAGCCCAAGCCCAAGCAAAAGCCCAAGCAAAAGCCCAAGCAAAAGCCAAAGCAAAAGCCAAAGCAAAAGCCAAAGCAAAAGCAAAAGCAAAAGCAAAAGCCAAAGCAAAAGCCAAAGCCAAAGCCAAAGCCAAAGCGCAGGCTAAGGCAGAAGCTGGGGCCGAAGCTATAAGCGAATCTAAGGGGAAACCAAAACGACCGCGCGTAGACATCATCGCGGATTCTGTAGCGATGGAATCGGTGGCTATAGCGGACGCAGATAATTGCCCGCCGAAGCAGCCAGCTAACGTGCAGAAGATCACACCGAAGTAGCCAGCCCAACGCGCAGATGATCACCCCGAAGCAATCCCCTCTCCCGTTTCAACGGGAGAGGGGTAGGGATGAGGGCGCTGTTCGCGCTATCCCGCTATCAACGCTTCAACAAAGCAACAATGCTCTCCGCCGCATCACGACCCTCGGCGATAGCGGTGACCACAAGGTCGGCACCGCGTACCACATCGCCACCGGCGAACAGCTTCGGGTTATGGGTCTGGAACGGCAGGCGGGTGGCGCCGCCGGCGATGATGCGGCCGTTGCTGCTTGCTTCCACGCCCTGCGATGCCAGCCATTCCGGCAAGGTCGGTGAGAAACCGAAGGCGATGATCACCACGTCCGCTTCCAGCAGCGATTCGCTGCCCTTGATGGCGACGGCATTGCGGCGACCATTGGCATCGGGCGTGCCCAGCTCGGTCTCGATCACGCTCACGCCGATCACTTCATCATCGGCACCGGCTTCAATCGCCAGTGGCTGGCGGTTGAACAGGAAGCGCACGCCCTCTTCGCGGGCATTGGCCACTTCGCGGGCCGAGCCCGGCATGTTGGCTTCGTCGCGACGGTAGGCGCAGGTCACCTTGGCGGCGCCCAGGCGAATCGCACTGCGCACGCAGTCCATGCCGGTGTCGCCGCCGCCCAATACCACCACGCGCTTGCCGTTGAGGTCGGGCAGGGCGATCTGGTCTTCCCAGCCGGCAATTGGCCGGCCGTGCGGATTGTCGCCACTGACGATGCGACTGTTCTGCACCAGGAAAGGCAGTGCCGGCAGTACGTTCTTCAAGTCCTGGCCAATCAGGCCGCCGTCGGTGTAACGGTAGGCACCGGTGCCGAGGAACACCGCGTCATAGTCGTTCTGCAACTGCTCGATGCTGATGTCGCGGCCGATCTCGACGCCCAGACGGAACTGCACACCCATGCCTTCCAGGATCTCGCGGCGACGCTGGATCACGTCCTTTTCAAGCTTGAAGCTGGGGATGCCGAACTGCAGCAGGCCGCCGATCTGTTCGTAGCGGTCGAACACCACCGCCTGCACGCCGGCACGGGCCAGTCGATCAGCACACGCCAAGCCGGCAGGGCCGGCGCCGACAATGGCCACGCGCTTGCCGGTGCTCTCGACCGCGACCAGATCCGGCTTCCAGCCGGTAGCCAGGGCGGTGTCGACGATGTATTTCTCGACTGCGCCGATAGTGACCGCGCCGAATTCCTCCAGCGTGCAGCTGCCTTCGCACAGGCGGTCCTGCGGGCAGACGCGGCCGCAGACTTCCGGCAGCGGGTTGGTCGAATGGCAGAGCGTCGCCGCTTCGTGGATGCGGTCTTCCTGCACCAGCTGCAGCCACTGCGGGATGGCGTTGTGCACCGGGCACTTCCAACTGCAGTACGGGTTGCCGCAGTCCAGGCAGCGACCGGCCTGGTATTGCGCGTCGGCCTTGTCGAACTTGCCATGCAGCTCGCCCCAATCGCCGGACGTGCGCAATTCCACCGGAATGCGCTGCGGCATGGTGCGGGGCAGATCGAGGAACTGGAAGGCTTGCTTGCGGCTCATGGTTTTAAGGCTCAGAAACTAGTAGGTAGGAACCAGGAATCAGTGAAGGCAGAAGCAAATACTCGTTTCTGTTTTCTCTTCACTGGTTCCTGGCCTCAGGCTGCGCTGCGCAGCGCTTCGGCCAGCGATTCAATGCTGGCGGCCTTGGGTTTGACCAGCCAGAACTTGCCGACGTAATCGCGGAACTCGTCCAGGATCTGCTGCGCCCAGATGCTGCCGGTCAACTCGCGGTGGCGGCTGATCAGGCTGTGCAGGTGCTGGCGGTAGTTCTCGAAGCCTTCGGCGGAAATGCGATGGATGTCGATCAGTTCGTGGTTGTAGCGGTCGACGAAATCACGATCGATATCCAGCACGTAGGCCAGGCCACCGGTAAAGCCGGCACCGAAGTTCAGGCCAACCTTGCCCAGCACCGCGACCACGCCATCGGTCATGTATTCGCAGCAGTGGTCACCGGCACCTTCGATCACTGCCAGCGCGCCGGAGTTGCGCACACCGAAGCGCTCGCCGGCACGGCCAGCGGCAAACAGTTCGCCGCCTGTTGCGCCATACAGGCAGGTGTTGCCGACGATGGCGGTGTTGCGTGCTTCGAAGCGCGCACCACGCGGTGGACGCACCACCAGGCGGCCGCCGGCCATGCCCTTGCCGACGTAGTCGTTGGCTTCGCCTTCCACTTCCAGGTTCAGGCCGCCGACGTTGAAGGCACCAAAGCTCTGCCCGGCGGTACCGCGGAAGCGCAGGTTCAATGGCGCTTCGCTCATGCCGTGGTTGCCATGCGCGCGGGCGATGGTGCCGGACAGGCGCGTGCCCACCGAGCGGTCGGTGTTGTGGATCAGGAAGCGATGCTCGCCGCCACGCTTGTGGGCAATGGCATCGGCCAGCAGGTCATCCATCTGCGTGGCCAGGCTGTCCGGCGACTGGTACAGGCGCTGTGCGGCGCAATGCGCACCGTCGTAATGGGCGGGCGCCAACAGCCGCGACAGATCAACCTTGACGCCTTCGCGCGGCGACACGTCGAGCTGCTGCAACAGGTCGGTGCGACCAACGATTTCATCCAGCGAACGCGCGCCCAGGAAGGACAGCCATTCGCGCACTTCTTCGGCCAGCAGGCGGAAGAAGTTCTCCACGCGCTCCGGCAGGCCGGTGAAGTAGCCGGCACGCAGGCGTTCGTCCTGGGTGGCCACGCCGGTGGCGCAGTTGTTGAGGTGGCAGATGCGCAGGTACTTGCAGCCCAGCACGATCATCGGGCCCGTGCCAAAGCCGAAGCTGTCGGCGCCCAGTAGCGCGGCCTTGACCACGTCCAGGCCGGTCTTCAGGCCGCCATCGGTCTGCAGGATGGTGCGGCTGCGCAGGTCGTTGCCAACCAGTGCCTGGTGCGATTCGGCCACGCCCAGTTCCCACGGCACGCCGGCATAGCGGATTGAGCTGATCGGCGACGCACCGGTGCCGCCGTCGTGGCCGGACACGGTGATCAGGTCGGCGCCGGCTTTCACCACGCCAGCAGCAATGGTGCCGACGCCGGCATGCGACACCAACTTCACCGACACCAGCGCATCCGGATTGACCTGCTTCAGGTCGTAGATGAGCTGCGCCAGATCTTCGATCGAATAGATGTCGTGATGCGGCGGCGGCGAGATCAGGCCGATGCCCGGCTTGGCATAACGCAGGCGCGCGATCAGCTCGTTGACCTTGTGGCCGGGCAGCTGGCCGCCTTCGCCGGGCTTGGCGCCCTGCGCGACCTTGATCTGCAGCACTTCGGCATTGACCAGGTATTCGGCGGTGACGCCGAAGCGGCCGGAAGCGACCTGCTTGATCTTGGAACGCTTCTCGGTGCCGTAGCGCGCCGGGTCTTCGCCGCCTTCGCCGGAGTTGGAGCGGCCGCCGAGGCGGTTCATCGCAATCGCCAATGCTTCATGCGCTTCCGGCGACAACGCGCCCAGCGAGATGGCGGCGGTGTCGAAACGCTTGAACAGCGCTTCGGCCGGTTCCACTTCGTCCAGCGGCACCGGCGTGGTGGCCGGCTTGAGCTGCAGCAGGTCGCGCAGCGCCGAGGTCGGGCGCGAATGCACCGCGTCCATGTACTTGCGCCAGTCGGCTGCGTCGCCGGTACGCGATGCACGCTGCAGCGTCATCACCACGTCCGGGTTGTACATGTGGTATTCGCCGCCATGCACGTACTTGAGCAGGCCGCCAACTTCCGGTTGTGCCAGATCATTCCACGCACGCACCATCAGTTCGCGGGCTTCGGTATCCAGCCGTGCCAGGCCGACGCCGCCGATGCGGGCGGCGGTATCCGGGAAGCACAGTTCAACCACATCCGGATCAAGGCCGACGATTTCGAACAACTGCGCGCCGCGGTAACTGGCGACGGTACAGATGCCCATCTTGGAGATGATCTTGCTCAGACCCTTGTAGATGCCCTTGCGGTAGCTGCGGCCAATCTGCGAGACCTCACCGCCCTTCTTCAGCAGCAGGATGCCGCGACGGCCCAGATCGAACAGCGTCTGGTAGGCCAGGTACGGGTACACCGCGGTCGCACCAAAGCCCAGCAAACAGGCCATATGGTGCGCATCGCGCGCGGTGCCGGTTTCCAGGATCAGGTTGACGTCGCAGCGCAGGCCGACCTTGGACAGATGGTGATGCACGGCGCTGGTGGCCAGCAGGGCATGCACCATCGGCCGGTCGGCAACCGGGTAGCGGTCGGACAGCAGCAGCATCACCACGCCCTCGCGCGCGGCCTGTTCGCACTCGGCGCAGATGCGCTCGATGCCGGCCTTCAAGCCTTCCTCGACGCTGTAGGACAGGTCGATCAGGCGGTTGCGTTCGACGTACTGCTCCATCTTCAGCAACTGGCGCAGCTTGCGCTGGCTCAGCACCGGCGAGTTGAGGATGACGTGGTTCACCGTCTCCGCACCGGCGTGGAAGATGTTGGTCTCCTTGCCGAGCTGGGTGGTCAGCGACATCGCGCAGTCTTCGCGCAGCGGATCGATCGGCGGGTTGGTGACCTGCGCGAAGGCCTGGCGGAAGTAGTCGTACAGCGGACGGGTATTGCGGCTGAGCACGGCGATAGGTGTGTCATCGCCCATCGAGCCGGTGGCTTCCTGCCCGGTTTCGGCCAGCGGCCGCAGCACCTGTTCCAGTTCTTCGGTCGTGAGCTGGAACAGCTTGTGGTAGCTGCGCAGCGTGGCTTCGTCGAACGGCTCCTCGGCCAGCGAGGGATCGATCAGCTCGGTCTGCAGATAGGTCACGCCCTGGTGCAGCCACTGCTTGTACGGCGCACGCGCACGGTTGATGCGGTCGATGGCTTCCGAATCGAGCAGGTCGCCACGCTTGAGGTCGATGGCCATCATCTGGCCCGGGCCAAGCTTGCCCTTGCGCACCACGCGCTCGGTCGGCACTTCCCATACGCCGGCTTCGGAGGCCACCAGGAAGTGGCGGTCGGAAGTCAGCATCCAGCGCGCCGGGCGCAGGCCGTTGCGGTCCAGCGTGCAGGCGGCGTAGCGGCCATCGCAGGCAACGATGCCGGCCGGGCCATCCCAGGGCTCGCTGTTCAAACCGTAGAACTCGTAGAAGGCGGCCAGGTCGGCGTCCTTGAACTCCAGCGACTGTGTCGCCGGTGGCACCAGGATGCGCAGCGCCTGGATCAGCTCCATGCCGCCGGACACCATCAGCTCCAGCATGTTGTCCATGCTCTGCGAGTCCGAACCGTGCATCGAGATCACCGGGTCGAGCTCGGCGATGTCGAACTTCGGCGTCTTCCACACCTTGCTGCGCGCCTGCGCCCAGTGGCGGTTGCCTTCGATGGTGTTGATCTCCCCGTTGTGGGCGAGCATGCGGAACGGGTGTGCCAGCGGCCAGCGCGGCATGGTGTTGGTGGAGAAGCGCTGGTGGAAAACCACCACGCTGGACGCCAGTTCATGGCGCTGCAGATCCGGGTAGAAGGTGCTCAGCTTGTCCGGCAGCACCATGCCCTTGTAGCTGATGGCCTCGGCGCTGAGCGTGGTGACGTAGTAATCGGCGACATCGCGCAGGTTTTGTTCGCTGCGGCGGCGGGCCATGAACAGGGCCAGGGCGAACTGCTCGGCACTCTGCTCGATGCCTGCATCGACGAATACCTGTTCGATCTTCGGCAAGGTGTCGCGCGCCAGTTGGCCGCAGACGCTGTCATCGGTGGGTACTTCACGCCAGCCGCGCGGATGGCAGCCGGCGGTGCGCAGTTGGGCATCCAGTTCGTCACGACAGCGCTGCGCAGCGGTGGCATCGTGTGGCAGGAACACCACACCGGCGGCGAAGTTGGGGCCGAGCGCGATGCCGGCTTCTTCGGCCAGTTGGCGCAGGAACACCGTGGGCTTGCGCAGCAGCAGGCCGCAGCCGTCGCCAGTCAGTCCATCGGCGGCAACACCGCCACGGTGGGTCATGCGCGACAAGGCGGCGATGGCGGTATCCACCAACAGGCGCGATGGCTGGTCGTCGAGCTGGGCGACCATGCCGAAACCACAGGCGTCGCGTTCGTCTTGCGGGTCGTAAAGCCCTTGCTGGGTGCGGACTGCCATCTGTGCCTCGATGCGATTCAGGTGAGCGGCGACACTTCAACCCGCTCGCTGAGCACGTCATGCTTATCAGATGGTTCGCGCCGTGCTGCCGCACGTGCCGTTGGGATAGCACCCGGCGCGCGCCCTGACGGCGTCTTACGCCTGATCCAAGCGCCCTCGCGCCCATCCAATGCACATGATGTGCTCAACCTGGAGCGCACCTTGAGGTCACCGGATGGTTCGACTAAATCACAGTTGCTGCAACGCCGCAATACATCGTTGCGAGCGCAACCAAAGCCTTGCCCAGCAAGGCTTTGGCTATACAAAAATCAACCGCAGCGCACGCCGCTGACCATACCTTTCTCATCGATTTCGATGTTCAGGCGCTCGCCGATGAATTCCATGGTGACCGGCTGGTTGGGCTTGAGCACGCGCACGTCGGTGGCGCCGGCGTCTTCCTTGGCCTGGGCCTGCATGGCCTCGGTATAGGCCTGGCCGACCAGGCCCTGCACCTGGCTGGCGTCGCAGGCGCCCGGCGGCGGCGTGGCTTCAGCGGGCGCAGCGGCGGCTTGTGCGGCCTGCTGGGATTGGTTCAGTGCTTCATCCTGTTCTTCCGGTGCCGGCTTGGTGCAGGCACTCAGGGCCAGCAACAGGGTGGCGGTGGCAATCAGGGCGGCGGGGCGGCGCAGGGCGCGCGGCGTCGACTGGAACTGCATCGGAACTCCAGGGTGTTGAGGGTCTGCCCAAGCATATAGCCAAGTGACGGCCGTGTTGACGCTGCGTCGCATGGGCCTGCGCGATACTCCGGCACCGTTTCAGCATGGGAGCAGCGATGGCCGCAACACCGGCAAGCCCTGCACTGCGTCACAGCCACGATGCCGAGCCGGGCATCCTCAGGCAGCGTGCCGGGCGCGGTTTCCGTTACGTGGATGCCCGTGGCAAGCCGGTACGCGCCGCCGCCACGCTCGAACGCATCCGCCGCCTTGCCATTCCACCGGCTTACACCCAGGTGTGGATCTGCGCCCAGGCCAATGGTCACCTGCAGGCCAGCGGGCGTGATGCGCGCGGCCGCAAGCAATACCGTTACCACCCGCAATGGGTACGGATGCGCAGTGACAGCAAGTTCGATCGCATTGTTGCCTTCGGCAAGGCGTTGCCCGGCCTGCGGCGGCGCGTGCGCGCCGACCTGGCCTTGCCTGGCCTGCCGCGCGCCAAGGTGCTGGCGATCGTGGTGGCGGTGATGGGCCGCACGCTCGCCCGTATCGGCAACGATGCCTATGCCCGTGACAACCATTCCTATGGGCTCACCACGCTGCGCAACCGCCACCTGGAAAGCGCCGGGCAGGGCCAGGCGCGACTGCGCTTCCGCGGCAAGTCCGGGCAGGCGCAGGAGATGGTCATCGATGACCGGCATCTGGCGGGGCTGGTGCGCCGTTGCCAGCAGTTGCCGGGGCAGTTGTTGTTCCAGTACCGCGACGAGGACGGCAAGGTACGGCCAGTGGGTTCTAGTGACGTCAACGACTATTTGCGCCAGGCCACCGGCGATGATTTCAGCGCCAAGGATTTCCGCACCTGGGGCGGCACCCTCGTGGCGCTGCGCGAGCTGGCGCAGCGGCCCTTGCCGGATACCGGCGGCGAACGCGCGTTGGCGGAGATACAGAACCAGGTGATTGCCGCGGTGGCGGCGATGCTGGGCAATACCCCGGCAGTGTGCCGCAAATCGTATATCGACCCGTGCGTGTTCGAAGGCTGGCGCGATGGCCGGCTGGGCGCGCTGCAATCACTGCGCGGCCCGCGCCAATGGGAGGCGGCGGCACTGCGCTTCCTGCGCAGCGCCCACCGCGGGCTCAGCCGCAGCGCATAGCGGTGATGTTGTTGGTGCGGCCCACTTCGATGGTCAGGCGCTCGCCGCCGGTGGATGCCGGGGTCTGCATCGAGGCGGAGGTGTCAGCGGCATCATTGCCGCGCACCACGGCAACCTGCAGGCTGTCGCTGTCCACGCGGGCGCGTTCAACCGTATCGGGGGCAGCGGCAAGACCGACCGCGCCGCGCACCATGTCGGTATGGCATTGGCCGGAGACAACACCGTCGATCGGTTGCACGTTGTTGACATAGGCTGCGTTGCAGCCCGACAGCAGCAGGAGGGCGGCGGGAACGGCGAGCAGACGGATCATGGGTTACTCCTGCAAAAAGTAGAAAACAGGTTGAAGCATCGCCGCCACGCCGTATGCAGCGGATGAAATACACGTGCTCACCACGCTTTTTTCACTGCCCGCGACCCCCGCTGTTGCGCACACTGCCACTCACTGCGACAGCGGAAGGCACAGGTGATCGGGCCCCGCTGCGCACACCATGAATGCGTGAGCGTCTGCCCGTTGCGGATGCTCACGGCAGCATCTGTTGCTGCGACCACTACGCGCCTACGCCGCGTAAACATGAGGAAGCCCCCATGGCAGGAAAAAAGAAGCCCGTAGCCGCAAAGAAAGCCACCAAGGCTAGGCCGCCGCTTGCCGATACCGCATCCGCCGCACAAACCGCTGCCCAGCGCACCGCCAGCCGTCAGCGGCGGCTGCAGGAAGATCTGCAGCAACAGGAGAAGCTGCGCAGCGCGATGCCGAAGAAAAAGGGCAGCGTGCAGGCCGGCACCCGCAAGCAACCGAGCACCCTGCCGGCGCAGCAGCTGCGCAAGCCGGGCAATGAACATGAGTTGGAGCTGGCGCCGCGCTATCTGGCACCGTCCTACAAGGGCAGCGGCAAACTGAAGGGAATGCGCGCCATCGTCACCGGCGGTGATTCGGGAATTGGCCGCGCGGTGGCCATCCTGTTCGCGCGCGAAGGTGCCGATGTGGCCGTGCTTTACCTCAGCGAGCACGAGGATGCCAAGGTCACCTGCGAGCACATCGAGCAGGAGGGCCAGCGGAGCCTGGCGATCAGTGGCGATGTGCGCGATCCGCTGTTCTGCGACAGCGCCGTACAACAGGTTGCCAAGGCATTTGGCGGCATCGACGTGCTGGTCAACAACGCGGCATTCCAACTGCATTGCCATCATCTTGAAGACCTCACCGACGAGCATCTGCAGGAGACGCTGCAGACCAACATCGCCGGTTACATCCACATGGCGCGCGCGGTGCTTCCGCATATGGGCGAAGGCGACAGCATCATCAACACCGGCTCGGAAACGGGCATCTTCGGCAGCAAATCGTTGATCGATTATTCGGCCACCAAGGGCGCGATCCACGCGTTCACGCTGTCGCTGGCCAGCCAGCTGCTGCCGCGCGGCATACGCGTGAACTGCGTGGCGCCGGGGCCGGTATGGACGCCATTGAACCCGGCCGACAAGGCTGCCGAAGATGTGGCCGAGTTCGGCAAGGACAGCGACATGGGGCGGCCTGCGCAGCCGGAAGAACTGTCGCCGGCGTATGTTTTTCTGGCATCGCCAAGTACCGCCAGCTACATCAGCGGCGCGATCCTGCCGGTAATGGGTGGCCCGCGCGGTTGACCGTACTGGCTGCGCCAAATGGGCGAGGGATTGCATCCTCCCTTGCGCACCGGGAAGGCACAACGCAGCTCTCCTCGCGGATAATCCCTGCCGCAATCCTCACAGGAAGCTCGGATGTCACAGCAGGAACGCTGTCGTGTTCTGGTGCTCGGCGGCTACGGCCACTTCGGCGCGCGCATCGTGCGTGCACTTGCCGCTACGCCGGGCATCACTGTCATCGCCGCTGGCCGCAATCCTTCGCAGGCGGCAGCCAAGCTGCCGGGCGTGGATCTGAAAACCATTGAGCTGTGCAGGCTGGATACCGCTGCGCCGGATTTCGAAGCCCAGCTCACCAGGACGCGGGCAGCGCTGGTGATCCATACCGCCGGCCCCTTCCAGGGCCAAGGTTACGGGGTTGCGCAGGCCTGCCTGCGTGCCGGCATGCATTACATCGATCTGGCCGATGGACGTGATTTCGTTGTCGGCTTTCCGCAGCAGTTGCAGGCCTTGGCACAGCAGACCCAGTGCAGCGCGATCAGCGGTGCCAGCACCTTGCCGGCGCTGTCCAGCGCGGTGGTGGACGCGCTTGCGCCGCACTTCGAGCAGTTGCACAGCATCGACATGGTGATCGCGCCGGCACAGGCCACGCCGCTGGGCATGGCCACGGTGCGTGCGGTGCTGTCGTACTGCGGCAAACCGTTCCAATGCTGGATCGATGGCCGCTGGCAAACGCAGCGTGGCTGGGCCAAACCGCAACCGGTACGCTTTGCCCGCATTGGCCCGCGCCTGGCCTCGCCCTGCGACGTGCCCGATCACACGCTGCTGGTACAGCGTTACCCGGGCGTGGCGACGGTGCGTTTCCGCGCGGCGTTGGAGCTGCCGTTCCTGTCGCGTTGTCTGGCGGCCATGGCCTGGCTGCGCGGGCATGGCCTGCCGTTGCCGATGGAGGCACTGGCCGGTGTGTTCGCCAGCGCAGGGCGTTGGTTCGATCGTTTCGGCACCGATCTGGGCGGCATGCGCATCACCCTGCGTGGCCAGCGCGATGGACTGGAGCATCGCCTGCACTGGGACCTGACCGCGCCGATGCTGCACGGCCCGGAGATCCCAACCTTTGCCGCCGTGCTGTTGGCGCGCCGTTTCGCCCGTGGCGAAGGGCTGCCCAGCGGCGCCCGTACCTGCATGGGCCTGCTGACTTTGGCCGAGTTCGAAAGCGAATTCGCGCGTTGGCAGATCGACAGCGCTGTGAGCTGAATCATTCAGCCTGACGGCCAGCAGGGTGCCATCCGGGCTATTGACTACAAATGTAGGCAGATCTACCGTGGCGACAAATGTAGTCACGGAGACGGCCATGCGCCGCAAGACCATCGGGGACCAGGAACTGGCCCTGCTGCAGTACATCGGAGAGAACGAACCCACCAGCGTTGGCGAGGTTGCCGCGCGCTTTGGTGAGGCCCGCGGCCTGGCCCGCTCCACCGTGCTGACGATGATGGAGCGCCTGCGTACCAAGGGTTACCTGCAGCGCGAACAGGACGAGGGCGTGTTCCGCTACAGCACCACGGCCGAGCAGCAGGAAGTGGTCAACGGCGCGGTCGGCAGTTTTGTCGAGAAGACCCTGCAGGGCTCGATTTCACCGTTCGTGGCATGGATGTCGGAAAAGGCCGAGGTCAGCGACAACGAGCTGGCCGAACTGGAAGCGCTGGTCAGCAAGCTGCAATCGCAGCGCCGGGAGGATTGAGCCATGTCGATGACGCTTGAGTTGCTGGGCAGCCGACTGTTGGCCACCAGCGTGCAGACTGCGCTGCTGGCCGGCCTGGTGTGGCTGCTGTGCCGTTACGTGCGGCGTCTGCCGGCCAGCACCCAATGTGCGCTGTGGTGGTTGGTGGCATTGCAGGCGGTGGTTGGCCTGTTCTGGATGTCGCCGCTGGAGCTGCCCTTGCTGCCTGCGGTCGATGCCGCGCCCATGATGGTGCAGGCTGCCGCAACCGCCGCGCCGGTGACCACCGCGCCGATTATCGTGATGCAGCCCTTGCCGGCGGACAGCAGCTGGTCGTGGAGCCTGCTGCTGATGGCGATGTGGTTGGCTGGCGTGCTGGTGATGGCACTGCGCACCACACTGGCGCTGCGCGCAAGCCGGGCCCAGCTGCGTGCCGCGCAGCCCTGCCGCGATCACAAACTCAACGCCGCGCTTGCACTCGCCGCCGAAGCACACGGCCTGCGCCGTGCACCGCGTCTGATGCTGAGCAATGCGATCGATTCGCCGCAGCTGATTGGCCCATGGCGTCCGGTGCTGCTGCTGCCGGCGCGTGGCCTGCAGCGCATGGGCGATGACCAGCTGGACATGGCCCTGACTCACGAATTGGTGCACCTGCAGCGCCATGACCTGTGGCTGGGCCTGGTACCGGCCCTGGCCCAGCACCTGTTCTTCTTCAACCCCGTGGTGCACCTGGCCGCCCGCGAATACGCCATTGCCCGCGAAGCGGCGGTGGATGCCGCCGTCGTCGCCGGTGACCGGCATTGCCGCCAGCACTACGGCCGCCTGCTGTTGCAACTGGGCGTCGCGCCACGGCCGGGCGCCGGCCTGGCCAGTGCCTCGCCTACCTTCCTGAGTCTCAAGCGGAGATTGCTCATGTTGCAGAACACGTCCTCTTTTCCGCGCGTCGGTGCGGCCCTGATCCTGGTCGCCGTTGCCCTGGTCGGCGTTGCGCCGCTGCGGCTGGTGGCGATGCCGGTACCCCCGGTGCCGCCCGCACCGTTGGCGGCGCCCGTCGCCCCATTGGCGCCCTTGGCAGCCCCGGTCGCGCCGCTTGCCCGTTCAGTGGTGCATACGGTGGTTGCAGGAGCAGATGACGCTGCCGTGCCGCCGGCACCGCCTGCTCCTCCTGCGGCGCCCGCATCGCTGGCTATACCGCCAGCGCCCCCGGCACCGCTGGCAGCACCTGCTGCTCCGCTGCGTACGCAAGGCGTCATCCACCTTTCCAGCACCCACAACGCCGATGGCTATGTACTGATCAAGGGCGACCACAACGTCATGAACGGCACCGTCGCCGATCTGCGCGAAGCCAAGCAGTTGGACGATGGCAAGGGCGTGCTGCTGCTGCGCCGTGACGGCAAGCGCTATGTGGTGCGCGATGTGGCTACCTTGTCGCGCTTCGAGCAGCTGTATGCCGAAAGCGTGCGCCTGGGGGATGCGCAAGGCCGGCTGGGTGACCGGCAGGGGCAGCTGGGCGACCGCCAAGGTGAGATCGGTGAGCGCATGGGCGAGATCGGCGCGCGCATCGGTGAGCTGGCCAACGAGCAGGTACAGCTGGCATTGAGTTCGGGTGCACGCAGCGACGCACAGCGTCGCGCATCGGAAGAAGCACGTCGCAAGCTCGACCAGGCGCGCGAGGAAATGGACAACCCGGCGATGCGTGCAGAGATGGAAAGCCTGGCGGCACAGCAGTCAGTGTTGGGCAGGCAACAGGCCGAGCTGGGCCGGCAGCAGGCAGCGGCAAGTGCCAAGGCCAATCGTGAGGCCGAGCAGATGATCCAGCAGGCGATCAGCAGCGGGATTGCGCGGCCGATTGGCGGGTGATTTTTTGGGAGGGTTTGCTGGTGTCTGGCTTTAGATCCCAGGCAAAAGCACCCCTCCCCAACCCTCCCCTTGGCTACGCCAAAGGGAGGGAGCAGAGCTTGGTCCCCTCCCTTTCGCTGAAAGCGAAGGGGAGGGTTGGGGAGGGGTAAGATCTTCGAGAAATGCCTAGCGAAGGACTGAGCTCAGCGCTCAGCCTCCAACGCCAACTCCGCCCGCTCATCCGCTTCTGCCTGCACCAATCGCAGGAACAGCTGCGCCAAGGTCACCACGTCCTGGTGATTGTGTTCGCCAACGCGGCGCAGGTTGCGCGCGCTGCCACCGCGCAGATAGCTCAGCCACGCTGCAGGTGCTTCCGAACCGGGAAGGTCATCCTCGCGCGCGATCAGCAGCAGGTTGCGTTCGATGGTCGCCAGACGGCAGTTCTCCCAGGTGCCGCGATAGCGACGGCGGGTGGGAAACAGCAGGTCCACATGATCCAGTGCCGAGATCGGATCACCACGGCGGGCCAGCCGATAACGTGTCTTCAGCAGCGGCGCGTCATAGCAGCGGCCGTTGTAGCTGGACAGCACCGTGCTCGGCGCCAGCCAGCTGGCAAACAATTCCAGCATCGCGCTCTCCGCGCCCATCGTCGACATCAGCAGCTGGCGCACGCGCAGGCCTTCGCCGCGCGCTGCATCGTGATGCCAATCGGCTGCGCCGATCATGAACGCACGGGTACCGGTGCCGCCGGCCAGGCCGGTGGTTTCGGTGTCGAAGAACAACAGATCCTGCGGTGCGACGGATTCTTCGTGGCGTTTGCTGAAAGCCAGCGACAAGGGCTGGGCGGGAATGGACTGCGGGATGAAGGCTTCGATCAGATGCAGGCCGGGAGCAATCTCGGTACCGGGCAGATCACGATCCACCGGCCCGCGCTCGACTGCCACCGCAGGTGCCACCGCGCGATTGCGTGTGGCCAGCAGGCGGCGCAACGCAGCGCCATCCTGCGGTTTTGCCGGTTTGTGCTGGATCTGATCGACCCAGCCGAACACGGAGTTCTGCTGTCGCTGTTCTTGTAGGAGCGGCGTCAGCCGCGAAGCCGATACAGCATCCGTCTCCTGTAGGAGCGGCGTCAGCCGCGAAGCTGGCAAAGCATCCGCAGCCGGCGAAGAACCAGATGCATCCGCAGCAACAATTCCCTCTGCAGCTTCCACCATCGTTGGCTTCGCGGCTGACGCCGCTCCCACAACAGCCATGGGCGCTACAGACCCTGCTGGCGCCGCCGTCGACAGCCCGGCCTGCTTGCGCAGGGCTTTGAGTTTGTCCAGGCTGAGACTCATGGCAGCAGATCGAGTGCCTCGTCCACGCTGACCGGCTGCACCTGATCGCAACGCTCGGCCGACAGCAGCGACAACACCTTCAAGGCCAACGAGCGCGGCGTTTCGCCCTTCTCCTCTTCCTGCGCGGCCAGCACCGGGCCGACGCAGGCCGGGCAGCCGGCATTGCAGTCGCAGCGCTCCACCAGCTCCAGGGCACGTGTCACCAGTTCGCCCTGGCGCTGCCACAACGGCTCGCTGAGGCCAACACCGCCGGGGAAGTTGTCGTAGAGATAAACCGTCGGCACGAAACTCTGCATCAGCTCCACCGTGCCTTCGCCGGCTTCATTGCCGCGCAGCTGGCCGCGGCCGGTCTGGTCGGCCACCGCGAACCAGGCGCCATCGCCGTTGCCCACTGCCTTCTGAAGATCGCGCGCATCGGCCATCACCGCGACGGTGGCGACGATATGCAGCGCATAGGCCGCGCCGAGGAAACCATCCAGCGCGTCCTGCTTCTGCGCGAAGCTGCGCAGCAGCGTGGCCTGCGGCAACTGCCACCACACCGCGGTGGTATGCAGTTCCTGGTCGGGCAGGTTGACCGGGCCGTAGCCGATATTTTCGTGCGTGTAATAGCGGATCTTCTTGTAGCCGGCCACGCGCCGCACCACATGCACTTCGCCATGGTGCGAATCGCCACGGCCGGCGCCGTTGCCGTCGAAACGGTCCAGCACCTTGAGCTTGGTGTAGTCGATGCTGTCGGTGTAGTAGTCCACGTGCGTGCGGGTGACGTAGGCCTTGCGGCCATCCCAGTCCAGCCGCTCCACTTGATACGGCGTGCTCTGCACCATGTGGATGGCGCCTTCGTACAGGGTGAGTGCGGCGGCGGAATAATCCACCTCGGCGATGATCTGCTGCTTGCCGTCGCTGCGGTCCACCACCACGAAGTTGCCATCGGCCACCGCGCGCAGGCTCACCGCGTTTGCTGGGTAGCTGTCGGCAATCCACTCCCAGCGGTCGCCTTCCTGGTGCACCACTTCGGTTTCGGCCAGCGCCTGCAGGAATACCAGCGGGTCGATCGGACCGAACGGTTCACCGGCCAGGAACGGCAGTTCGAATGCGGCGCAGCGGATGTGATCGAACAGGATCAGCGGCTGGTCCGGCGAGATGCGTGCGTGCTCGGGCGTGGCATTGGCGAAGAAATCCGGATGCCGCACCACGTACTGGTCCAGCGGCTGGCTGCTGGCCACCATCACGCCCAGCGCCGCCTGCTGGCGACGGCCGGCGCGGCCGAAGCGCTGCCAGGTGGCGGCAACGCTGCCCGGATAGCCATTGAGGATGACCACATCCAGCGCACCGATATCCACGCCCAGCTCCAACGCCGAGGTGCTGACGATGCCATCGATGTTGCCTGCGCGCATCGCCCGTTCCACCTCGCGGCGCTCGGTGGGCAGGTAGCCACCGCGATAGGCGCGGATGCGTGCCGGCTTGCGCGGGTCGTTGTCGAAGATGTCCTTCAGGTATTTGGTCAGCACCTCCACCATCAAGCGCGTCTGCGCGAACACCAGCGTCTTCAGCCCGCTCTTGATCGCGATGCGGGCGATGCGGTTGGCCTGCGAACGGGCGGACGCACGCAGGCCCAGGTCCGGGTTGATGACCGGCGGGTTCCACAACAGCACGTGCTTGGGGCCGGTGGGTGCGCCGGATTCGGTGATGGCGTGCACCTTCTCTTCGACCAGCGCCTCGGCATGCGCATGCGGGTTGCCGATGGTGGCCGAGCACAGGATGAATTGCGGTTGCACACCGTAGAACGCGCAGATGCGCTTGAGCCGGCGCAGTACATTGGTGACATGGCTGCCGAACACGCCGCGATAGGTGTGGATCTCATCGATCACCACATAGCGCAGGTTCTCGAAGAACTGCGCCCACTTGGTGTGATGCGGCAGGATGGCCTGGTGGAGCATGTCCGGGTTGCTGACCACGATGTCGCCGTGCAGGCGGATCGCCTGCCGCGCATCGCCGGGGGTGTCGCCGTCGAAGGTGAAGGCTTTGACGCCCAGATCGCCGGCCCGGTTCAGCTCCAACAGCTCGGCCACCTGGTCCTGCGCCAAGGCCTTGGTCGGGAACAGGTAGAGCGCCTTGGCGTTGCCCTGCATCGCCGCGCTCACAACCGGCAGCGTGTAGCACAGCGACTTGCCGGATGCGGTGGGGGTGACGATGGCGACGTGCTCACCGCGCTGGCTGGCGTCCCAAGCTTCGGCCTGGTGCGAGTACAGCTGCTCGATGCCGCGCGCCTTGAGGGCGGCTTTCAGCGCCTCGGGCACGTCGTCGGGAATGGGCGCATAGCTGCCCTCACGGCCGGGAATGGTGAAACTGCCTGTCACCCGATCCTTGTAGCGCCGCGCCAGCCGCTGGCCGAGCAGCGAGCCGTCACGCGAGGGCAGGCCATCGGTGGTTGCCAGCGCCCGTTCGCTGGCTTCGGTGCGGGGAGCGAGGGAAAACGCCATGCACGCAACTGCCGATCAAAGATCACTATGGAACCACAAGGGTGTCTCACCCCGTGAGACACCGATGGGCCGCAACGCTGATGCTGTCCCGCGTAGATGTGCGCCGTCCGTGCCGCAAGGCCGGGGCAAGGCGGCGCGGCTGCGGTCGATGCCGCGGCGGATGTTCGGCTGAATGGGTCGCAAGAGAGGCGGGGCGGATTGTCTCTGGCAGCTGCCGAGGCCGGCGCCGGCAGGCGGTTCCGCTACGGCAGCCGCATTTGTGCCGAGCCCCGCATTGCCGCCGGCGTCTGCGTTCAATACAGCGCTGCGCGGCCATGGCTAGATAGCAGGATCATTCTGCTGGGTAGCATGCATGCACCGTTTCTGCTTCGTCTGGTTGCTGACTATCCTGGCTTGCGTGGCGCCTGCAGGGGCGGCAACCGGCGGTTTGGACTATCCGGCCACGCCGGTGCAGCCGGTCGAGGACAGTGTCGGCGGGCAGACCCTCCGCGATCCCTACCGCTGGCTGGAACAGGACCCGCGCCAGTCGGCCGAGGTTGCCGCCTGGGTGGCAGCGCAGAACGCGACCAGCCGCCGGTTCCTGGATGGCATTGCCTTGCGCGCCGCCATCGTCACGCGCCTGCAGGCGCTGGCGAAGGTGGAGAGCAGGTCATTGCCGCGCCGTGTGGGCAACCGCACGTTCTACAGCGGACGCGCGGCAGGTGATGAGCAGGTCAGCCTGTGGCTAGCCGTTGATGGCCAGCCTGCACGGCGTCTGCTTGATCCCCTGCGCTGGGATGCGAAAGGCCGTGTCGCGTTGTCGGGCTGGAGCATTTCGCCCGATGGCCGCTACCTGGCCTATGGCACCCGCAGTTCGGGATCGGACTGGCGCAGCTGGCAGGTGATGGATATCGCCAGTGAATCGTTGCTGCCCGATCAACTGCGCTGGAACAAGTTCAGCGATGCATTCTGGTCAGCCGATAGCCGCAGCCTGTACTACACCCGCTTCCCGGAACCGGCCATGGGTAGCGAGTTCACCGCCGGCAACCGCAACCAGTACCTGGCCCGGCATGTGCTGGGCACGCCCACGGCGCAGGACAGCGTGGTCTACGCCCAACCGGAAACACCGGACCATCTGTTCCAGGCCGGCCTGTCCGGCAATGGGCGCTGGCTGGTGATCAACAGCGGCTATACCGGCGGCGGCGCCTTTGTCGGCATCCGCGCGCTGCCCGGTGGCCCGCTGTGGCGGCCGTTCCAGCGCAGCGAACGGGTGGGCGTGAGTTACCGCTATGCCGGCGCACGCGATGACCGCCTGTACTTCCAGACCAATGAAGGTGGACGCGGCGACCGCGTAGTGATGGTGCGTGCCGACCAGCCCGAGGCAGCGCCGCAGGAAATATTCGCCAGCGATGGCGGGGTGATCAAACAGGCATTTGTCAGCGACGGCCTGCTGGTGGTGACGCTGCTGCAGGATGCGGCGGACCACGTGCTGCTGGTGGATGCCGACACCGGCAAGCGCGAAGAGGTGCGCTTGCCGGACAAGGGCAGCGTTCATGCAATCACCGTTGCCGATGACCGTGCCAGCGTGGATTTCCAGTTCACCTCGTTTGCCAGGCCCACCGCGCAATGGCGCTATACGCGGGCCACACAGGCACTGCTGCCGACCTGGCAACCGGCGGTGCCGGTGACGCCGCAGGACTATGTCACCGAGCAGCTGCGGTTCCGCGCACGTGATGGCAAGTTGCTGTCGATGTTCGTGGTGCGTCGTGGCGACCTGCAG
This sequence comes from Stenotrophomonas nitritireducens, assembly GCF_001700965.1. Classification (NCBI taxonomy): domain Bacteria; kingdom Pseudomonadati; phylum Pseudomonadota; class Gammaproteobacteria; order Lysobacterales; family Lysobacteraceae; genus Stenotrophomonas; species Stenotrophomonas nitritireducens. Next base: position 2,185,349 of record NZ_CP016756.1, on the reverse strand, counting down.
CCCTCATCACGGACGCCGGTACTGCTGCGTGGCTACGGTGGCTTCGGCCTGAGCAGCACGCCGTCATTCTCGGCCGAAGACGTGGTGTGGATGGATATGGGCGGCGTGTATGCGTATGTCACCCTGCCCGGCGGCGGCGAATACGGTGAGGCCTGGCACCGCGCCGGCATGCGCGAGCGCAAGCAGGCCGTGTTCGATGCCTATTTCGACGCGGCCGATCAACTGATCGCGCGCGGCTGGACCGCGCCCGGCCGCGTGGTGGCCTCCGGCGCCAGCAACGGCGGCTTGCTGGTGGGCGCGGCGATCACCCAACGCCCGGGGCTGCTGGGTGCAGCGCTGCCGGATGTGGCGGTGCTGGACATGCTGCGCTACCCGCACTTCAGCAATGGCGCCTTGTGGTCGGAAGAATACGGTTCGCCGGACGACCCGAAAATGCTGCGGGTGCTGCTGGCCTATTCGCCGTGCCACAACCTGCACGCCGGCCAGGCCTATCCACCAACCTTGATCACCACCGCCGATACCGACGACCGGGTAGCGCCGGCGCACAGCTTCAAGTTCGCCGCGCGGCTGCAGTCGGTTGCTGCTGCGGATGTCCCCGTGCTGCTGTCGGTGGTGGAGGGCGCCGGCCATGGCGGCGGTGGCGGCGTATCGCAGGCGGTACAGGCCGGCGCGGACCGGTTGGCGTTTGCCGCCAAGGCGCTGGACATGCCGGCGCCGCCGATCACGAAGTGAATGCGATCACGTTCAGCGCACGCAACAAAATCTGAAGCTTGTATCCGTATCCTGCCTGTTCGGGTAACGGCGAGAGGCGGCAGTGGTGGCAGCACGCGCATGGCAGGGAGCAGTGGTGGCAGGGATGATGCTGGCCGGAACGGCACACGCACAGCAGGCAACGCCTGCCGAGCCTGCGCCTGCGGTGGATCAGGCCGGGACAAGCGCGGTGCCGCCGCAGGACAACGTCACCACCCTGGGCGAGGTGCGTGCCATCAAGCCCGAAGACGACCAGCCGCTGGACCTGTACCGCTTCAAGAACCCGGTGCAGCCCGCACCCAACCGGTTCAGCAAGAACTGGAGCGAGCCACCCACGCCCGAGCAGGTGGGCATGAGCGGCGGCTACGTGATGATGGGCATCGTCTACGGCGTTACCAAGGCCGCGCAGGGCCTGAACAAGCTCACTGGCGGCCCGGACCAGATCCAGTCCGCCATCGCCCGGCCGCCGCCGGAGCTAAGCGAACAGGAGCGCCAGCGGGCCGCAGACTACTGCGCCGCCAACGGCTGCACCGCGCCCGAGCGCTGACGGCGGACTGTTCCAGACATGGCGGTTGGTCATGCTGCGGGCCTGTCCAGCCGTGTGGTATCGGCCGGATCCGATTAAAGTAGCGCCCATGGATAACCAACAGATTCCCGGCGGCCTGCTCATTGCCATCGAAGGCATTGATGGCGCCGGCAAGACCACGCTTGCCCATGCCTTGGCCCAGCACCTGCGCGATGCAGGGGCAGTGGTCGTACTGGGCAAGGAACCGACCAACGGCCCTTGGGGCACACGCCTGCGCGCCACCGCCGCCACTGGCCGGCTGAGCCCCGAGCAGGAGGTGGAATACCTGCTGCATGACCGCCGCCAGCATGTGGAAGATGTCATTGCACCGGCCCTGGCCCGGGGCGAGATCGTCATCCTCGACCGCTACTTCCCGTCGATGGTGGCCTACCAGGGCGCGGCCGGCTTGCCGCTGGACCAGATGCTGCAGGCCAATGATTTCGCCCCGCGCCCGAACCTGCTGCTGTTGCTGGACCTGCTGCCGGAACAGGGGCTTGAGCGTATCCGCGCCCGTGGCGACAAGCCCAACCACTTCGAGACCGCACAGAACCTGGAGCGCTGCCGGTTGATCTTCCAGCAGCTCGATCTGCCCAATAAGCAGCTCATCGATGCCAGCCAGAACGAGACCGAAGTGCTGGGTGATGCATATGCGGCGATTGCCGCCGCGCTGGCGCTGCGCGTGGGCGTAGATGGCGCGCAGCTGCTGCAGAACGTGCAGGGGTTGGATCTGGGCAAGGCAACAGCCGCTGGTTGAGGCTGTATGTGTCTGGGTCAGGGTGCTTCAGCGCCCCGGCGTCTGCTCCCTCCCTTTTGCGCAGCAAAGGGGAGGGTTGGGGAGGGGTAGGCTTGTCGCTGCGGATCTTGCATCTGCGTCGTGCAGGCAAATGTCTGAATCTTGGTCCGTGGATGCGATCAGCCGCGAAGTCGCGTTTGCTGAAGCGCCAGAAGCGGGCGTGATCTGATGATGTACGTGCTTCGCGGCTGACGCCGCTCCTACAAACAACCAATGTCTCCGGTTTGTTCCAATACGCACATGACTTCTTCGCCTCAACGCCCCCGTGCCAAGCCTGCCGCTGCATCGGCACAGCCGCTGCTGCATCCGCGCAATCGCCACCAGGGCCGTTACGACCTGGTGCGGCTGGTTGCGGTGAATCCGGCCTTGCGTGCGCACCTGATCCGCACCCCGGCAGGCACAGACAGCATCGATTTCAGCAAGCCTGTGGCCGTGCGCGAGCTCAACCGCGCGCTGCTGGCCAGTGACTACGGCATCCGGCATTGGGATATCCCGGACGGCTATCTTTGCCCGCCGGTGCCGGGCAGGGTGGACTATCTGCACGGCCTGGCCGATCTGCTGGCGGCAGACAACAACGGGGTGATTCCACGCGGCCCCGGCGTGCGCGCGCTGGATATTGGGGTTGGCGCCAACTGCATCTATCCGTTGCTGGGGCAGGCCGAATACGGCTGGCGTTTTCTCGGCAGCGATATCGATGCCGACGCGCTGCAGGCCGCCAATGCCAATGTGCAGGCCAACGGCCTCGGTGGACGCATCGCGCTGCGACTGCAGCCGGCGCGCGGCAATCTGTTCGCCGGCCTGTTGCAGGCCGATGAGCGTTTCGAGCTGACCATGTGCAACCCGCCCTTCCACGCCTCGGCCAAGGAAGCGGCGCAAGGCAGCCAACGCAAGCTGCGCAACCTGGGTGGCACGCAGGCACGCGCCAGCAAGCCCCCGCCGCTCAATTTCGGTGGTCAGGCCAATGAGCTGTGGTGCACCGGCGGCGAGGCTTCTTTCCTGCGGCGGATGATCCGCGAAAGCGTGGACATCCAGCAGCAGGTGTTGTGGTTCAGTTCGCTGGTTGCCAAGAGTGAGCACCTGGCCGACATCCACAAGCAGTTGGGCAAGGCGGGCGCCGCCGAGGTGCGCGAAGTGCCGATGGCACAGGGCAACAAGCAGAGCCGCTTTGTTGCCTGGAGTTTCCACTCAGCTGATGTGCGCAAGGATTGGCTGCAGCAAGCGCAGGCTTGAACCGTTGCATCCACAAACACCGTAGCCCGGGCAAGCGCAGCGCACCCGGGGTTGTGGCTGGCTGGTCGGAAAGAACTTCTGATCGCCGCTTCCCGGGTGCGCTGCGCTTACCCGGCTACGTTGAATCAGGCCGAGACGCCGGCGAGCACCGCGTACATCACCACGAAGGTCACCAGGAATAGATAGATGCCGCCGATGAAGGTGTAGCGCAGCATCGTCAGTATCGGGTTGCCGCCGTAGACGCGCTGCTGCATCCAGAACAGATACACCGGCACCGCAAACCACAGCAGCACATACAGCCAGACGCAGATCGAACTGAACACGGCGTTGCCGATCGCACCGCTGATGCCGGCAATGAGGAAGGTGGTCAGCAGCACCAGCATCAGCCAGCAATGGCTGTACAGCGCCACCACCAGATGCTCCAGGTAACCCATCGGTCGCCGCATATAGGCGATGCGCAATACCAGCGCGAAGATCGGCATCAGGAAGAACAGCGCGCCCGGCAGCGCGGTGAGAATGGCCTGCACGTACAGGTCGGTCTTGCTGCCCATGCGGTCGACATTGGCCTGGCCATTGGCCAGGCGGTGGTTGAGCCAGTTGCTGACGAAGCGCGGCCAGCCATCGAGCACGATGGGGTTGGTTTCCGCGTCCCAGGGCTTGCCGTTGACCGGGACGTTGATGAAGGTGCCGCGCTGGCCGGAAGCGGCGCGTGCGGCGGCGCGGTTGGCACGCGCTACCGCCGAGGAGGTGGCGTCGGCGGCAGCGGGCTGCACGTCGGCTTCGATTTCGGCCGCGCGCTGGGCCGCCGCCGTATTGATCGCCGCAATGGCCATGGCAAAGGCGGCGGCTGCGGCAGGGTTGCTCTTTTGTTGCTGTTCCATCTGCGCCATCTGCGCGGCACGCAGCGTCTCCACCTCGGCCACGGTCTGCGCCTTGGCATAGGCCGGATCGGCATTGCTACCAGTGCCGAAGTCATCGGCATGCAAGGTCAGCTTGCCGACGAAGAAGGTGAAAATGGTGAGGATCACGAACAGCCGCAGCGGCTGCACGTAGCCCACGCGCTGGCCCTTGAGGAAGTTGACCGTCACCCGCCCCGGCACCAGCAGGTCGCGCAGGGTGCGGAAGATGCGGCCGTCCAGGTGCCAGAACGATTCGAATACTTCCTCTACCGCGTGCCCGAAATTCTTCAACGGGTTATGCGCCGACTGCCCGCAGCCATGGCAGAAGTGGCCATGCAGTGGCGTGCGGCAGTTCTCGCAGCTGCCATGTTCTGAAGCGGAGGGCACTACGTCGGTCTGGCTCATGGGCGGGCACGGCGGGCTGCAGGCAGAAGCCGCATACGATAACGGGCTTTGCCGAGTCTGTTCAGTGGCAGCTCAATAAAAAGGCGAGAACGAAGCAAGGCCAGGCTCAAGCAGAGCGGGCACGAAGCAAAGCCGGAACGAAGTAGAGCCCCTCTCCCGCCTGCGGGGGAGGGGTTGGGGTGGGGGAAGCTCCTGACAAGCAGAGCCCAAAGCCCCATCCCAAAAGCACTCAACCCCCCCGAACCTTCCGATGCCACAAGGCATTGACGATCACCCAGCGCCCATCAAACCGGCCCATCTGCAGATGATCGATGAACCACGGGCTTTCCAGTCGCACGGTCGCGATATCCTCATCCACCTGCAGCACCGTGACCGATCGCTGCCACCGCGCACGCGGCGTCTTCAAGGCACCCTCGCGGGTAAAGCGGATCAGTTCATCCGAGCTCATCCGCCCCAGCCCCAGGGTTTCATTCGGATTGGCAACGATGTTCCGCTTGGCCAGGTCCGGGTGCAGGGCGCGCGTCACCCGCGCCACATCGCCTTCCAGCTGGCCGTCCATATAGTCGTAAGCGGTGGCCTCGATGGCCTGCAGCGTGGCCGCATCCGGTGGCGCCGCCATCGCGTTGCCGGCAACACAAAGCATCCCCGCAATGAACAAACGCAGTGCAGCTGACAGGGTCATGGCCCGTTCCTGAAGGTGGCTGGCTGCAGCGTGGCGGGTCGTCGGCGGGCTTGCAATGGGGCGGAAGTCATTGCCGTGGGCGGGCCTTTGCGCACGGAAACCACGCACATCATTCAAACCTGCACGCGTGCATTTATCCATTGTCATCACAGCCCGCACGCAGGCAGTTTTCTAACGTACTTCCATCACCGGCATGTCGCCGGAACGGATGTGCCATGGAATATTCCACCTCATTGCGGCCTTATGTCGCACGCGTACTGGTCACGCTGGCCCTGGTCGGCCTGGCCGTGCTGGTCTGGCAGTTGTCGGACCTGGTCCTGGTGATCTTCGGTGCGGTGGTGGTGGCGGTGCTGTTGCATTCGCTGGTGCGGCTGGTCACCCGTTTCACGCCGCTGTCGGACGGTATCGCGCTGGGCGCGGTGCTGGTCGTGCTGGTGATGGGTTTCGCGCTGCTGATGTGGATGTTCGGTGCGCAGGTGGCGGGCGAGATGGAGTCCTTGAAGCAATCGCTGCCGCAGGCCTGGGCGCACTTCAAGGAGTGGCTGGATGCCAGCCCGCTGGGGCCGGTGGCCAAGCAGGGCATCGATCAGCTGCACGCCGGCATGAGCGGATGGGCGGCCAAGGCCGGGGCGCTGGCGATGTCGGCCTCGGGCAACCTCACCGACATGGTGCTGATGGTGGTTGGTGGCATCTATCTGGCCGCACAGCCCAAGGTCTACCGCAACGGCACTCTCAAGCTGTTCCCCAAGGACCGGCGCGCGTTGATGGGCGATGCACTCGACGCCAGCGGCACGGCGCTGCGGGCCTGGCTGGGCGGCCAGCTGCTGGCGATGGTGGTGGTGGGAACGCTGACCGGCCTGGGCCTGTGGGCGCTTGGTGTGCCGGTGGCGTTCGGGCTGGGCCTGATCACCGCCTTGCTGGATTTCGTTCCCATCGTCGGGCCGATCCTGGCGGCCATCCCGGCGGTGTTGCTGGGCTTCACCGTCAGCCCGCAGGTGGCGCTGGGTGCGCTGGCGGTGTTCGTGGTGATGCAGCAGATTGAAGGCCATGTGCTGCAGCCGCTTATCCAGCAGCGGGCGGTGGATCTGCCGCCGGCCTTGTTGCTGATTTCCCTGTTCGGGATTGGTGCCTTGTTCGGCTTGCCGGGCGTGCTGCTGGCCGCGCCGATGACGGTGGTGATCTTTGTCTTGGTGAAGCGTCTGTATGTGGTGGAGGCGCTGGGGACGGAGACGCCGATTCCTGGGCGTGATCAGGTGACTGGGAAGTAGGTGGTCGTTTGTGGTGGCGCTTGCTGGGCGGGATTTTTGCCGAGCGTGGCTCGGCACTACATGAGCGAAGAGGCCACGCTTTGCGTGGCCTCTCGTTTCTTCAGGGGATTACTGGGGGCGTGTAGGTCAGCGTCGCGCCCAATGCCCACAACAGCAGCAACACCAGCGGTGTGTGCACCAGCAGCTGCACGAAGGTAAAGCCGATCAGGTCGCGTGCCTTCAGGCCGAGCACGCCGAGCAGCGGCAGCATGTAGAACGGGTTGATCAGGTTGGGTAGCGCTTCTGCAGCGTTGTAGATCTGTACCGACCAGCCGAGGTGGTAATGCAGATCATTGGCTACCTGCATCACATACGGGGCCTCGATGATCCACTTGCCACCACCGGACGGAATGAAGAAGCCCAGCACCGCCGAGTAGCTGCCCATCAGCAGCGCATAGGTGTCGTGGCTGGCGATCTGGGTGAAGAAGGTGGAGATGATGTGCGCAACGCTATGGCCTTCGCTGCCGTTGACCGTGGTCATGATGGCGGCAATGGAACCGTATAGCGGGAACTGGATCAGCACGCCTGTGGTGGACGGCACTGCGCGTGCCACGGCATCGAGGAAGCTGCGTGGGCGCCAGTGCAGCAGCGCGCCGGCCATCAGGAACAGCAGGTTGTAGGTGTTCAGGCCGGAAATGGCCTGGATGGCCGGCTTGGTGCTGAACTCATGGATCAACCAGCCTGCCGCCAGTGCCACCAGCAGCAGGATCAGCAGCGGGCTGTGCTCCAACCATTCGCCCGGGCGGGTGGGCTTGGTTTTGGCCGGTGCCGCATCGGTGGTGACGTCCACACCGCAATCGGCGGCATCACGTGCAGAGTTGGCGGCCGGCGCGGTGACATAGGAGATCACCAGCGACACCAGCACCAGCGCGGCCAGCAAGACGCCGGATTGCCACAGGAAGATGGTTTCGGTGAACGGAATGACGCCGGTGATCGACAGGATCGACGGCGGCAGGCTGGCCGGGTTGGCCTGCAGCTGCGCGGCCGACGAGGACAGGCCCAGCGCCCATACCGCGCCCAGGCCGAGATAGGCAGCGGCACCGGCGGCGCGGTAATCCATCTTCAGCTCGCTGCGGCGTGCCAGTGCGCGCACCAGCAGGCCGGCGAAGACCAGGCTCAGGCCCCAGTTCAGCAGTGAGGCGGTCATCGACACGATGGCCACCAGGGCCACGGCGGTGCGGCCGTTGTTGGGCACGCGTGCCAAACGATCAATCAGGTGCGAGGCAGGGCCGGACGAGGCCACCACGTAGCCGCCGATCACCACGAAGGCCATCTGCATGGTGAAGGGAATCAGGCTCCAGAAGCCGTCACCGAAGGCCTTGGCGGTATCGGTAGGCGCGGCGCCGATGGACAGCGCGGCCAGCGACACCGCAGCTAGGGCGAGGGCGGCGAACACCCAGGAATCGGGGAACCAGCGCTCGGCAAAGTTCGCGCAGCGGATGGCGAAGCGCGCCGAGGCGGTGTCTTGGGTGGTGGATTGCATGGGCTACTACCGTGTGGAAACAACCGGGGGACGGTAGCGCGGCAAGGGCGAAGCGCGGAACTGGACCTTCGGATAGTGCCTGCGTATTCATGCAAAAACGCCGCCTGCGGACAGGCGGCGTCGCGTTGCCGGCAGCGGGCTTATTTGCCGGCCGTGAGCTTGGTGTAGCTGTTGATCAGGTTGCGGTAGTCGGGGATGTGGTTGGAGAACAGCGCGCCCAGGCCTTCCACGTCATTGCGCCAGTCGCGGTGCAACTCGCAGGCCACGCCGAACCAGGTCATCAGCTGCGCGCCGGCCTGTTCCATGCGGCTCCAGGCGGCCTGCTGGGTCATGCTGTTGAAGGTGCCCGAGGCATCGGCGACGACAAACACTTCGAAGTCTTCGGCCAGTGCCGACAGCACCGGGAATGACACGCACACCTCGGTGACCACGCCGGCAACCAGCAGCTGCTTCTTGCCGGTGGCCTTGACCGCCTTGACGAAATCCTCGTTGTCCCACGCATTGATCTGGCCGGGGCGGGCGATATACGGCGCATCCGGGAACAGCGCTTTCAGCTCCGGCACCAGCGGGCCGTTCGGGCCATCTTCGAAGCTGGTGGTGAGAACAGTGGGCAGCTTGAAGTAGTTGGCGATGTCGGCCAGTGCCAGCACGTTGTTCTTGAACTTGTCCGGGTCGATATCGCGAACCAGCGACAGCAGGCCGGTCTGGTGATCGACCAGCAGTACGGCGACGTTGTCCTTGTCGAGGCGGGTATAGGGCTTGCTCATGAAAACTCCTGGTGTTTCCTTCTCCCCCCGGGAGAAGGTGCCCCGAAGGGGCGGATGAGGGTGCGGTTGCAATGCATCGTTGAACGTTGAAATGCACGGGTTGTTGACGAGTGCTGGCTTCGTTTGCCCTCACCCCAACCCCTCTCCCGCATACGGGAGAGGGGCTCGCGGGGCTTGAAGCGGTTACGCTGCGATCTGGCCGAAGCGGCCGGAGTTGAAGTCGTCCATCGCCTGACGGATTTCTTCCTGCGTGTTCATCACGAATGGGCCGTAGCCGGCGATGGGTTCGTCGATCGGCTCGCCGGCCAGCACCAGCACGGTGGCGTCGGCATTGGCTTCCATTTCCACTTCACCGGCAGCGCGGTCGAACAGCACCATCTGGCCTTCGCGGACAAGCTGGCTGCCGTTGAACTGCACGGTGCCGCGCAGCACCACCATCGCCACGGTGTGGCCTTCGGCGAACTGCAGGGTGGTGTGCTTGTCACGCTGCAGGCGCAGGTCCCACACGTCCATCGGCGTGTGCGTGCGGGCCGGGCCGCGCTGGCCGCCGAATTCACCGGCAATCACCCGCACCGTGCCGGCGTCATCGGCCAGCGGCACCACCGGGATGTCGGCATTGCCGATGTTCTGGTAGCCCGGTGCGGCCATCTTGTCCTTGGCCGGCAGGTTGACCCACAGCTGCACCATTTCCAGCTTGCCGCCGCGCTGGGTGAACGCCTCGGAATGGAACTCCTCGTGCAGGATGCCGGAGGCAGCGGTCATCCACTGCACGTCGCCCGGGCCGATCTCGCCACCGGCGCCGGTGGAGTCGCGGTGCGCTACTTCGCCGTCATAGACGATGGTGACGGTCTCGAAGCCACGGTGCGGATGCTGGCCAACGCCGCGCGGGCTGTCGGTGGGGCTGAATTCGGCCGGGCCAGCATGGTCCAGCAGCAGGAACGGGCTGAGCTGGCGGCCATGGGTGTTGTACGAAAACAACGAACGGACCGGGAAGCCATCACCAACCCAATGCGGGCGGGGGGCGCTATACAGGCCACTGATCTTCTTCATCTGTCTGCTCCTTGGGCGGCGCGGGGTGCGCCAGCGATGGAGTAAAGATAGATTTGGGACGATCACGCCGGTAGACGGCAAAAAATGGTCTCATAGTCCTATTTGGTGAACGCTGGAGCCGGCATGCAGGACCTGAACGACCTGTACTACTACGCCAAGGTGGTCGAGCACGGTGGTTTTGCCCCGGCCGGGCGCGCGCTGGGCGAGCCGAAGTCCAAGCTCAGCCGGCGCATCGCGCTGCTGGAGGAACGCCTGGGCGTGCGGCTGATCCAGCGTTCCACCCGCCACTTCTCGGTCACCGAGATCGGCCAGACCTTCTACGCCCACTGCCGCGCCATGCTGGTCGAAGCCGAGGCGGCTGCCGAGTCGATCGAGGTGACCCGCTCGCAGCCGCGCGGCGTGGTGCGGGTCAGCTGCCCGACCATGCTGCTGGATTTCCGGGTGGCAGCGATGGTGGCCGATTTCATGGCGCACTGCCCGGACGTGGAAGTGCACCTGGACGCCACCAACCGCCGCGTCGATGTCATCGCCGAAGGCTTCGACGTCGCCATCCGCGTGCGCCCACCACCACTGGAAGACAGCGAGCTGGTGCTGAAGGTGCTGGGCGAGCGCACCCAGTGCCTGGTAGCGGCGCCCTCGCTGCTGGACACCCACGGCCATGCGCAGGGCCCGGCCGATCTGCATCTATTGCCCAGCGTTGCGTTGGGCGTGCCGCAGGGTGAGCACGTCTGGCGCCTGATCGGCCCGGAAGGCGCCAGTGCCGAAGTACCGCATCATCCCCGCCTGATAACCCGTGGCATGACGGCGCTGCGCGCGGCCGCACTTGCGGGCGTGGGCGTGGCGCAGTTGCCAACAATGATCGTGCGCGATGCGCTGCAGGCAGGGCAGCTGGTCAACGTGGCCCCGGATTGGGCACCGCCGAAGGAGATCATCCACGCCGTGTTCCCGTCACGGCGTGGCCTGCTGCCGTCGGTGCGTTTGTTCATCGACCACCTGGCCGCATCGTTCGCGGCGCTGGATGAATCCTGAGCGGCAAGCCGGTGATGGTCACGGAAATTGAACGCCGCGCTGGCAAAAATGGCGGCTTCGCACAAAGGGAGTTGCTGCATGCGTGTTGCTGTCGTGTCACTGGCCTGTGCCACCGTTCTGGTCGCTGCCTGCGGGCGCGGGCCATCCCCCGATAAAGCCGTTGTCGCAACACCTGAAACACCCGCTGCGGCCGCACCGGCAGCAGCACCGGCCGGCAGCGAGGTGCTCACCGCCGGCAGCATCGAGTTCCCGGTGATACCGACCATCCTGGTGCCCAGCATCATCGGCAGCGGCCCGGCGCAGAAGCGGCTGGAGCTGTCGATGCAATCGCTGATCGATCCGCTGGCCGGCATCAGCGTGCGCCCGGCCAATTGCGCCACCGACGGCGGCCTGGTCAATGAAAGCGGCTTCACCAATGTCGACGCGCAGGGCAACCTGGAGCGCATAGGCGGGCATGGCGTTTTCACTATCGGCGCCGATGGCAGTGGCCAGGCGATCACCGGCGACGGCGTGGTGCAGGTGAAGCCCGATGGCAGCGGCAGTGTCGTCAACGATGCCGGCACGTTTGAAGTGGAGGCGGATGGCTCCGGCACCTATGTGGGTGAGCACGGCACCATCGAACTGGATGGCAAGGGCGGTGGCAATTGGGTGGGCAGCTTTGGCACCATCGCCAACCATGGCGACGGCTCCGGCAGCTGGGTGGGTAGCGACGGCCACATCGAGATCAACGCCGACGGCTCGGGCAAGTGGATCGGCGGCCCGGAGGGCATCGTTGAAAACCGTGGCGACGGCACCGGCACCATCGGTGCGGTGCCGCGCGAAGTGAAGATGGCACCGTTGCCGCCCTTGCCGCCGGCGGGAACCTTCCCGCTGCTGGACAAGTTCAAGCCCTCCGGTGCGCCTTGCGGCTACGTCATCACGCTCAATGACAAGGTGTTGTTCGATTTCGACAAGGACGCCATCCGTCCCGACGCCGGCAAGGTATTGGATGTGCTGGCAACGGCGCTGGGCAAGGTACCTTCCAGCGCGATGGAGATCCGTGGGCATACCGACGCCAAGGGCAGCGACGACTACAACCAGAACCTGTCCGAACGCCGCGCACTGGCCGTGCTGGCGGCCTTGCGCGAGCGCGGCAGTGCCACCGATGCCAGCGCGCACGGCTATGGCGAAACGCAGCCGGTGGCAGCCAACGAGGTCAACGGCAAGGACAACCCCGGCGGCCGCCAACTCAACCGCCGCGTGGAGATATTTGTAAGGACCTGATTGTCATTTGTAGGAGCGGCGTAAGCCGCGAAGCCACTGTTGCCTTGTAGGAGCGGCATAAGCCGCGAAGCCACTGTTTCTCCCGCAGCAGCAGACAACCAGATCCACACCGAGGCGATGCGCGAAGCCAGCAATGCCGAACCCACAGGCATTGCCGGCTTCGCGGCTTACACCGCTCCCACAACAACCAGAACCCGCAAAGCCAAAACCCCCACAGATGACCATCGGCCCGTGTCATGCCCAGCAGGCTTGTCGCATCATGGCCCTCTCAGATAAGCCAGAGGTTGCCGATGCATGTGTTCCGTCCTGCAGTACTGGGGGTGGCCCTGATGGCCGCCATGGGTCTGGCCTATGCGTCGCCGCAGGTGGCTGATGTCGATGCACGTGGGGTGAAGATCAGCGAAGCCGCGTACCCGGGCACCATCCGCCTGGAGATCGACGCCACCGACCTGGGCCAGCGCGTGTTCAAGGTGCGGCAGACGGTGCCGGTACAACCGGGCCTGCAGCGCTTCCATTACCCGGCCTGGTTGCCGGGCAGCCATTCGCCCACCGGCCAGATCGAGAAACTGGCCGGCCTGGTGATCAATGCCAATGGCCAGCGCCTGCAGTGGGTGCGTGACCCGCTCGATGTCTACACCTTCAACGTGCAGGTGCCCGAGGGCGTAAGCGAACTGCGCATGGACTTCCAGTTCCTCAGTCCCACCGATTCGGCGCAGGGCCGCACGGTGATGACGCCGAACATGCTCAACCTGCAGTGGAATGCGATGCTGCTGTACCCGGCCGGCCACGCCGCGCATGCCATCACCTACCAGGCCAGTGCACGCTACCCGCAGGGCTGGGACGCGGCCAGCGCGCTGACCATGGCCAGCCGCAATGGCGATACCGTCAACTACGCGCCGACCAATCTCGAAATCCTGGTCGACTCGCCGGTGTTCGCCGGCCGCTACCACCGCATGTTCGAGCTGGCCCCGGCCGGCACCCGCCCGGTACGCCTGAATGTGTTTGCCGATCGCGCCAAGGACCTGGAAGCCAAGCCCGAGCACATCGAACAGCACCGCGCGCTGGTCACCCAGGCACGCAAGCTGTTTGGTGCCGAGCATTACGACCACTACGATTTCCTGTTCGCGGTGACCAACCAGCTCGGCGGTATCGGCCTGGAACACCAGCGCTCCAGCGAGAACAGCGAAGACCGCGACTACTTCAGCGGCTGGGACGCGAAGATCGGCAGCAGCGATCTGCTCGGCCACGAATACACCCATTCCTGGGATGGCAAGTACCGCCGCCCGGCCGACCTGGCCACGCTGAACTACAACGTGCCGATGCAGGGCAGCCTGCTGTGGGTATACGAAGGCCAGACCCAGTACTGGGGCAATGTGCTGACTGCCCGCGCCGGCATCCGGCCGCAGGAAGCCTCGCGCGATGCGCTGGCGATGGCGGCGGCCACCTATGCCGACAATCGCCCCGGCCTGGAGTGGCGTTCGCTGGGCGACACCACCAACGACCCGGTGATCGCCCGTCGCAAGCCCAAGCCCTACCGCGGCTACCAGATGAGCGAGGATTACTACCAGGGCGGACAGATGCTGTGGCTGGAAGCCGACGTGCGCCTGCGCACGCTCAGCGGCGGCAAGCGCAGCCTGGACGATTTCGCCAAGGCATTCTTTGGCCAGAACGACGGCCAATGGGAACGCCCTGACACCTATACCTTCGACGATGTCGCCGCGACCCTGGAGCAGGTGCAGCCCACCGGCGACTGGTCGAAGTTCCTGGCTGAGCGTGTGGATCATCGCGCCGGCCTGGTTGGCGGTATCGAGGCAGCGGGTTGGAAGCTGGTCTACAAGGACAAACCCAGCGCCTACTTCAAGGCGATGATGAAGGGTCGTGGTGCCAACTTCATCTATTCGCTGGGGGTGTCGCTGAGCCCTGCCGGTTACGTCAATGAAGTGCGTTGGGACAGCGCCGCGTTCAATGCCGGTGTTGGCACCGGCATGCAGGTGCTGGCGGTGAATGACCTGCAGTACAGCGCCGACGAACTGGAAGAAGCAGTACGCGCAGCCAAGGACAGCAAGCAGCCGGTACGCCTGCTGGTCAAGGAAATGGATGTCTACCGCACGCTCAGTATCGACTACCACGACGGCCTGCGTTACCCGACGCTGGAACGCATCGAAGGCAAGGCCGACTACCTGACCCCGATCTTCAGCGCCCGCAAATAAAGCATAGCCACCGTAGTGCCGAGCCATGCTCGGCAGGGGGCTTTCCCGGCAAAACCAAAAGCCCCCCTCATCCGCCCCTGCGGGGCACCTTCTCCCGCAAGCGGGAGAAGGGCTGAAGCAGAGCCAAAGCGGGCCATGTAGTGCCGAGCCATGCTCGGCAGGGGCCTTACCGCAATACCAAAAGCTCCCCCTCATCCGCCCCTTCGGGGCACCTTCTCCCGCAAGCGGGAGAAGGGCTGAAGCAGAGCCAAAGCGGCCCATGTAGTGCCGAGCCATGCTCGGCAGGGGCCTTACCGCAAAACCAAAAGCTCCCCCTCATCCGCCCCTTCGGGGCACCTTCTCCCGCAAGCGGGAGAAGGGCTGAAGCAGAGCCAAAGCGGGCCATGTAGTGCCGAGCCATGCTCGGCAGGGGCCTTACCGCAAAACCAAAAGCTCCCCCTCATCCGCCCCTTCGGGGCACCTTCTCCCGCAAGCGGGAGAAGGGAAGAAGCCGAAGCCGAAGCCGAAGCCGAAGCCGAAGCCAAAGCCAAAGCCAAAGCCAAAGCCAAAAGCGATCCATCCGTAGCCCGGGTAAGCGCAGCGCACCCGGGGCTCCATGCACAGAACCCCCGGCACCCCGCCTACCTAAACCACCGCGCTCAGTTCTTTATCTGCACATCATCGATGTACACATTGAGGTCGTACGCGGTATTGGCGTGATACAGCCAGATCGCATCCAGCTTGACGCTGCTGCCGGTGATCGTGCCGTTGCCATCCACCCACGCGTTCCACTGCGCCGCGTCGCTCAACGACCACGACACATAGGTCCAGGTGTCGGCCGCCACCGCCTTGCTGGTTGAACGCTCGGTACCGTCGCTGTCATCGATGCCAAGCCCCACGGTGGTGCCGCTGCCGCCGCTCCATACCCAGAAGCCAATCACGCCGTTGGCACGGGTCAAGGCGGTATTGCTGGCTGGCGTGCCACTGCCCGACAACAGGCGCACAGCCCAGTCCGCCGTGCTGGCGGTGTTGTCCTTCAGCAACACCCGCAACGAACAGCTGCCGTTCTTCTGCGTGGTGCAATCGCGTGTGGCGGTGGATGCGGTGCTGATGCCGGTGGTGCTGCCCGAATAGCTGGGGCTGGTGTCGAAATGGCCGACGCTGCTTTCAAAACGATCCAGATACGTGACCGTGCCGGTGCCGCCACCGCTGCCAGGATTCAGCAGCCCGTAGTACTTGGACCAGTTCCAGTTGATGCCGGGGTCGGTGTGGGTCTGGCCGCTGAAGTGCTGGTGGCCCTTGATCTTGACGCTGGTGGCCAGCACGTTGATGCCGCTGCTGGACGCACCGCTGTAGGCGCTGGCGCAGCTGATCGCGCTGTACGTGGCGCAGAAGTTGCGTACCAGTGCGGCCGAGGCGTCGTACATGGCATTGGTGTACCACGAGCTGTTGTCGACGTAGCCCTCATGCTCGATGCCCAAGGTGTAACTGTTCTGGCTGCCGACATGCCAAGCGGTATCGGCGTTGCGCACCATCTGCGTTACCTGGCCATCGGAGGAACGGATCACATAGTGCGCGCTGACCTGCGCCGATGCGTTCTTGAACCAGGAAATGGTGCCGGCGTAGCTGCCTTGCGTGGTGTGGATGGTCACCGCACTTACCGCTGCCGAACGTGAGCTGGAATAGTTGGACGTCGACGCCGGGCTCCAGATCGCCGGGCCATAGTCAGTGCTCTGGATGCCGGCATCCAGCGCGGGGCTGACGGCAGTGGCTGCGGCAGCCGCGTTTCGTGGCTGCAGGGTTTCGCTGATGGGATCAATCCGGAAGGTATCGGTTTCCACCCGGTCCCGGCTGATGTCCAGGCGCACCATCGGTGCCCGCAACGTCACCAGCTGCGGCGCATCGAAGGCCTGTTCCCAGGCGATCGCGCGTTCGGGCACCACGATGCCGCGATCATTGACGCCCCGGTCCTGCGCCAGCAGCACGTCGTAGGCAAAGCTGGTGCGCGCATAGTCATCAACCGCGCTTCTCGCGCCGACCGTGGCACTGGCCGGCGCATAGCCTGCATAGCGCATCAGCGCTGGGCGGATGGCTTCCGGCGCCGGTGCACCGGCCTTGCCCGCATTGGGATGGTCCTGGCGGATCTGCGCGTCCAACAAAGCGGCGGCGGCGAGGATGTTGGTGGCTGCATCGGTGCGCACTGCAGCAGTAGACACCCCCAACAGCTTGGCGGCTTCGCCTACCTGGTCTTCAAAACCACCGCCGGCATACAGGCCCATCACGCCCCAGGAAGGCGGCATGCGCAAGTGTGCATCGTCCTGGTCAAGCGCGTCCGGTTGCAACGGTGACCAGCGGCTTTGCACAAAGGCCAACGCTTCCAGCGTGCCGCGCGGAATGCCGGGATAGCGACGATAGGCTTGCTGGAAGTAGCGCACATACATTGCCCGCAAGGGCAGCATGCGTGCTTCTTCCATCTTCAGTTGCATATCCAGCACCTGTTCGTTGTCGGCGACAGGTGGCTTGATGGTGGTTTGAGCAAAAGCGGGAACGGCTACGGCACTGGTGATGACGGCAGACAGCAGCACGGCGGTATGACGGTGCATCATCGGTAGGACCCCCAAGCATGGAACCCCCTGCGCCTGTGGTTCTACCGCAGCGCGGTGGCGCATGGGTGAAGGCGGAGGTGAATCAGTGATGGGGTTCAAGGAGTTGCGGATTTGCCTGCATGCAGCCTGGGCGGGAACCGGCATCTTGAAGGTAGCTCTGCCCAATCCTCCTGTCCACTATGCGAGTACGTGAAGGGTGATCGTGAGCTCGCATGCAAGGCGAGCTCACGATCTGCCCGCCTCACTAGCGTGCAGAGATGGCCGCCATGCGGAAGAGTGACGTTGATGCCGTTGCTGCAGGAACGCCACGCACTGTCGAAGCGATTTCAGCCCTGCGTTGCCAATCCAGCCGGCCGCCTGCGCTCCAACCACCAAAGCAGGGCCGCAACCAGTACGAAGCCCAGCAGCCAAGGCCAGCGTGGGCCCGGAACTGGCAGCGGCGTTGAAGATGCTGCACTTCCTCGCAGTGCAAACGTCGCATCACGCAGCTGCTGTGCATGCAGTGCAACTGCCTTGGCAGGATCCAGCAGCAGGATGCTGTCGTGCTGATCGCCCGCTTCAATACGTAGCCAGCCGGCCTTCTGCGGCCACGCGGCAACGCAGTTGTCAGCCGAAGGATCTGGCAGCAGCGCGGTGCGGCTGCCGTCATCGGCAATCATCTGCACGGGCGCGGCCATACCACACAGGCTTAGGCGCTCGCCGCTCCATGCCCATGCCGGCGATGGCGACGTGGAGGCGCCCGGAAGGGGCCGCGCCACGCTTGCCAGTGCGGCATTCCACAGTTCGGCGTGTGCATCGGCATGGCCCGCCAGTACCAGCGCATAGCTGTCGGTGATCGGCAGCACGCCAATCCGGCCCAAGCCCAGCGCACGCCAGCCGCCTATCGCCGTGCCATCTGCGGCGTGCAATAAAGGCACCACCTCCGTACTGCCGAATTCCAGGTTGAAGCGTTCAACCACGAGCGGCGTCTTGTTCTGTTCGGCATCGGTCAGTGTGCGCAGTGTCACCGTGCTGGCCTGATCGCCGCCGTGTGCATCCAGGCCCCAGTCGCGCAATGTGCGTCGCGCATTGCCGTCCAATGCGCTGCCGGTGCGCACCAGCACACCGAGCCCGGCGCGCAGCGCGTCGGTGATGGCCGCGCGTTGCGCGGAGGATAGTGAGGCGAGCCGCCGCTCATCGAGCAGCAGCAGGTCCAGCCGCGCCAGGCTGGCTGCATCGAGCGCGGCCGGTGCATCGCCCAGCTGCAGTCCGCCGCCGATCAGCATGCTGGTCTGCAGCCGCGCGCCGATGTCGCTGCCCCAGCGCTGCAGATACTTCAGCTCCGGGCCGGGCGCGCCGGCCAGCACGCGTATCGTCGGGGCGCTGCTTGCACGCGTACGCACCGGCACCGGCAGTTGATCCAGGACCTTGCCGCCCGCGTCCAGCACGCGCAGCACGAAGCCGACATCGCCAGGCTCACGGGCACTGGCATGCAGGGTGACGCGTCCGCTGGCATCGGGCGCGACGATATCCACGCGATGACCGGCAGGATCGAGCAGCTCCACGCGCGCCCCCGGCATGCCCTGCACACGGCTGTGGACGCTGAACGCAGCGCCGGGTGCAAGCAGGGGCGGCGCCTGCAGTTCCACCAGGCCGAGCGGTGCGGCGTTGGGCAGGAAGCGCAATGGTGGCAAGGCAGTGTCGCGGTCGCGCGCCGGCAGACCTTGGCCAACGACCACCAGCTCGCGCGTACCTGGACGCTGGCGCAGCGCGCTGGCCAGATCCGGCACCGCTGTCGCAGCCGCCAAGACGGGCGCTTCAGGCAGGCGTACATACGCTGCGGCCGGGACCGCAGCCAAATCCGTCGCGCTGGCGCCGGACGTCGCCACCACCAGCGTGCCGGCGTGGCCTGGGCGCGAGGGCGGTTGCAGGGTGAAGTACAGCAGGATGCCGGCAGCCAGCTGCAGCAACAGCAGGGTTGCCAGTCGAACCGCAGGTGGGCGCGGTGGCAGCGCGAAGCGCAGGCTGGCCACAACCACGGCCAGCATGATCAGCGTCAGGGGGAGCCAAACCATCATCGTGCGGACTCCTGCGGTGCCGACAGCGCTTCAAGGTAGCGACGGCCACTGGCATCGGCACCGTTGCGGCGCGCGGGCGGGCCTTCAGCGCGCCGCAGTGCAGGCCACAGCTGCGCGCGCAGTGCGTGCCGGCACGGCTGGCATTCGGGTTGCTGGCGCAGTGCGTCGATCGCGGCGACAACATCCAGTGGATCGGGCACGGCATTGGGATGGGCATCCAGCCAGCGCGACAGCGCGTCCAGATCGACGGCGGCGTCGCGGTCCGCCAAGGCCTGCCATGCGTTGGCGGCGACCGCATCAGCGGCCGGTCGCGCACTGAGCTGCACCGCACGATTGCCCAGACCTTCGCGCTTGCCGGTCATGCGCCGGGCCATGTCGATGGGCGGTAATTCACTGCCGACGCGCGCCAGATAGATGCGCTCGGCCTGCTGCACCTGCTTGATGAAGGCCAGCGCCTTGTAGGCATACGGCAGTGCCTGATCGGGATGACCCTGGCGCAGATGGCCTTCGGATTGCCACATCTGATCCAGCGCGGCCTTGAGGATGGCGCGCGTCTGCGGGTCCAGCAGGGTGGCGGCTTCGGCGTGGTCGTGGGTGTGGCCGTACTCGGACAGCACATCGGTGGCACTGCCGAATACCGGTGCGGTTGCGGTTCTGCCGCCGTGATCGTGGCCGTCATCGTTGGCGTGATCGGCATGGCTGTCGGCCGTGGGTGCATCGCTGGTGGGCAGATCGCCGGTGGGCGGAGCCTTCGCGCCACCTTCTGCTTCCTCGCCCAGGAACTGGCCGTAGCGCAGGCGCAGGATGCGCTGGTCCACGCCGATGGCGTCGGAGCGTTTGATGAAGGTGTCCGCGTCCAGGCTGCCGCGCTGCTTGAGCAGCGCTTCTGCATCGATGATGATCTGCCGCTGGCTGCGGAAATAGGCCGGCATCACTTTCTTGATCGCGCCTTCCAGATCGCTGGCCTGCACCTGTTGTTCGCTGGGCAGGCGCAGGATCAGGCTGGCGCTGCGCGCTTCCTGCGGCTGCGGGTTGCGGTTGTCGCGCACGCTTAGGCGTGCGACCACTTCATCGCCCGGCTCCAGACCCAATGCGGCCAGGTCTGCGCTATAGGCGAAGCGCCGCGCCGTAGCCGGGCCGCTGCCGTTCAGGCTGAGCTGGCGCTGCTGGAAGCTGATGTTCTCGCCGCTGCCTTTTGCCGTGGTGATGTCCAGCGTCGCTGCGCTGTTGACGCCGAAATCGTCGGTCGCCTCGAAGCGCAGCTGCCAGCTGCGTTGACGCGGTGCGGCCTGGTTGAGCGTCTGCGCCGGCTCGATCACTTTCACCTGCGGCGGACGATCAACGATCACGTCAAGACGATAGGCGCGGCCGGCATCGGCCATGGCTGGCAGTGTGTGGATCCGATACAGGCCTGCACGCTGCAGCACTTCAGTACCGCGCCAGTCGTCGTCATCACGTTGCAAGACCACGCGACGGCCATCGTGGAACTGCAGCCAAGCCTGCTGCGGTTGCGGCGCAAACTGCAGGCGCCATTGCAGGCGGCTGCCTTGCAGCGCACGCGCATCCAGCTTGTCGCCCGAGCTTGCGGCTTGGCCGCTGTAAGCCGGCGGCGTTATCTGCAGCCAGCTGCCACGCAGTGCCGGCACGCCGTTGCCTGCACTGCTGGCAACCGGCTCTGCATCCACGGCAACCGCTGCATTGCCTGCACTGCGCGGCCATAGCAGCGTAGCGGCCACCACCAGCGCCGCAATCAGCCAGCACAGCAGCACGCGCCGCCAGGGCCAGCGTGGGCGAAGGTCAGCTGGATCGCGCTGCAGGCGCTGTTCGATGTGCTGCCGCTGCCGCTGCTGCAAAGGATTGAGTGTGCTGGCTGCGGCAAACAGCAGATCGGCGCTGTCCTCGAAGCGCGGGTGCTCGTTCAACCGGGCGATCAACCAGCGCACATCCAGGCGCCGCGCGCGCCAGACAGCAGCGCCGACCGCCATCAACAGTGCGAGCGTGCAGACGATATAGCCGGCATCGAAGCCCAGCACGCGCGCCGCCAACAGGCCGGTGGCCAGGGCCAGCGGCAGGCTGGCGCACAGCCATATCAGCAGCGTGCGGCGGCGTGCCGCCTGCAGCAAGGCGCGCGCGTTCATTGCGGGCTCCTGCGGCGGGGCGCGCTGGCAAACCAGCGTTCAAGCAGGAACAGCAAGGCAATTGCCAGCAGCAACCAATGCGACAGCTCCTTCGCGGGCTGCGGATACGCGGCGGCGCCGGTTTCCGGCTGCACCGTTGCGGCCAGGGCGCGACGTGGCGTCGGTGCGGCCTGCAGCACGGCGCGCAGACCGCGCGGGAAGTCGGCATCAAGCAGGATCGGCAGGCTTGCAGGTTGCAGCGGCGCCGCCCAACGCAACCACCGGCCGCGAGGCGTGCTGACCTGCTCGATGATCAGCACGCCGCTGTCATCGCGCCACAGCGGTGTGCGCTGCGCATCGGCGGGCACAGGCGTGCGTGCGTCCACCAGCAGGCGGCCGCCATGTTGCAACCAGGTAGCTGTATCGGCAGGCAGCGGCTTGGCCAACAGCCACACATGCAGTTTGTCGTCATCGCTGAAAGCGCTGCTGTCGTTTGCGGCTTGAGGCCTGGGCCCATTCCATGCGCTGGCGACGGCATTGAGGTAACGCAGGCCTTGCTTGCCGGCCTCGTCGTGGCGAACCTGCATCGCAGGCGGCGCAATGGTCACTGGTTTACCGGTCGATGCTGGCTGCTCCACCACCTGCCAATGCAATGCACGCGACAGCCGCGGGCGCTGGGCATCCAGACCATCGAGTACCGATGGCACCACGACGGTCAGCGCGGTACCGGCCGGCAGGCTGGCGTCCAACGCGCGCAGCAGGCTGGAGACGGGCTGTGCAGCTGGCGGTGCTGCGCTCTTGGCGATGGGCGGGAAGCCCGGTGCCAGCCACAGCCATTTCGCATCTGCATCTGCTACGGCACGTCGGGCAACGGCCAGATCGATGCCAGGCAGCACCGCGACACGGGGTTGCATGTCGGCCACGCCGGTGAGTGCCGGCCGGGCCAGCAGCAGCGCCAACAAGGCAAGCAGCAGCAGCCGCAGCAGCAGCAGCGGCCATTCGTCGAAACGGATACGCCGACGCGGCCGTGGCCTGGCCGAGAGCCAGCGCAGCGCGGCGAAATCGATGATGCGTTGTTCGCTGCGGCGGGCGAGATGGATCAGCAGCGGCAGCAGCAGTGCCGTAAGCGCGATGAAGCCGGCCGGGAACAACCACAGCAGGCTCATGCACCACTCCCGGCGCGGCGCCCGAACAGGCGCTGCAGCGGCGCATCGATGGCCTCGTCCAGATAGGCGGTGTCGTGGCGGATGCCGGCCGCCTGCAGGCGTGCATCCAGAACGCGCTGCGCTTCGCCGAACCGCGACAGATAGGTGCTGCGCACACTGGCGCCGTCGCTGAGCAGTTCGTCGCCGGTTTCAGGGTCGCGGAAGCGATGGCCATCGCGGAACGGGAAATCGCGTTCTTCCACCGTCAACAACTGCAGGTGCACCACATCGCGCCCAGCCTTGGCCAGACGCTCGGCAAGTTCAATGCCGGCTTCGTCGAAGCCGTCGCCGATCATCACCACCAGGTCGTTGCTGGCAATGCGTTCCCACAGCGGCGACAGACGTTGTTGTGGCGGCCATTGCCCGTGCGCACGCAGGGCGTGCAGCTGCAGATGCAGGCGATCGCGCTGGCGCAGGCCATTGCCGGCGGGCAGCAGTTGCACGCCATCATCGCGCAGCGCGATCAGGCCGAAGGCGTCGCCTTGCTGCATGGCCAGCTCGGCAACGCAGGCGACCAATGCCTTGGCGGCGTCCAGCCGTTGCCAGTGCGGGCGTGCCTGGTCGGCCTGGCCCATCGAGGCGCTGCAATCGAGCAGCAGCCAGACGGTGATCGGGCTTTCGCGTTCGGATTCGCGTACGAAGAAGCGGTCCGAGCGTGCGTAGAGTTTCCAGTCGATCTGGCGCAGTTCGTCGCCGGGTTCATAGGCGCGGTATTGGGCGAACTCCAGCCCGGCGCCGCGGCTGCGGCTGGCGTGCGCGCCGATGCCACGGCTGCCGCTGGCCCGCTGCGGCCACAGCCGCAGGCTGCGCAGGCGGCTGCGCACATCGGCGGGGATCAGCGGTGGCGTGGGGGCGGCCATGCTTCAGTGGTCGTATCAGGCCGGGAACGGCACCGCACGCAGCAGCGCGGCGATCACGTCATCGGCGCTCTTGTGCTCGGCCTCGGCGGCGAAGGACAGCAGCAGGCGATGGCGCATCACCGGTGCGGCCAGCGCCTGCACATCCTCGCGGGTAGCGGCAAAGCGGCCCTGCAGCAGGGCGCGGGCCTTGGCGGCCAGCACCAATGATTGACCGGCACGCGGGCCGGCGCCCCATTTGATCCAGTTGTTCACTTCCGCCGGTGCGCCGTCGCCGGGGCGGCTGGCGCGGACCAGGCGGGTGATCCAGCTCAGCAGGTCGGGGCTGATGTGCACGTCGCGCACTGCTGCCTGCAGTGCCTTCACCGCTTCGGCGTTCATCACTTTGGGCACCACGCCGCTGTGGCTGCCGGTGGTCTGCGCCAGGATGTCGCGCTCCTCGGCTTCGCTGGGGTAGTCCACGCGTACATGCAGCAGGAAACGGTCCAGCTGCGCTTCGGGCAACGGGTAGGTGCCGGCCTGCTCGATCGGGTTCTGCGTGGCCAGCACGAAGAACGGCGAGGGCAGGGCGTAGGTGGTGCCGGCGTAGCTGACCGTGCGTTCCTGCATGGCCTCGAGCAGGGCGGCCTGGGTCTTGGGCGGCGTGCGGTTGAGTTCGTCGGCCAGCAGCAGGTTGGTGAAGATCGGGCCCTGCTGGAAGCGGAACGCGCGCTTGCCGGTGCCATGGTCTTCTTCCAGCAGCTCGGTGCCGAGGATGTCGCTGGGCATCAGGTCAGGGGTGAACTGCACGCGGCGGAACTGCAGTTCCAGCGCCTGCCCGAGCGAGCGCACCAGCAGGGTCTTGCCCAGTCCGGGCGCGCCTTCGAGCAGGCAGTGGCCGCCGGCCAGCAGGCCGATCAGCAGTTGTTCGACGACGTCATGCTGGCCCACCACGGCCTGCGCAAGCGCGCTGCGCAGCTCGGCCAGGCGCGGCAGCAGTGAATCGACATCGTGGCTGGGATCGGGGGCAGTCATGCGGTCACCTGTGGGGTCAATGCGTCAGTGCGTACATCACGATGTTCACGCCGAACTTGGTGTTGTCTTCGGCCAGGAAGCGTTTGTTGCGCCAGTCGTAGTCCCATTCGCAACCGTAGTCCTTGTTGCTGTAGAGCACGCCCAGCCGGCCATCGATTTCGATGCCCTTGAGGTAATCATGGACCAGGTCGTCGCCCCAGCCATTGAGCTCGAAGCCGGTGGCGGGCGGGCCTTCGGGGAACTTGAAGAAGCTGTTGTAGACGGCGTGGTTGTTGGGCAGCTTCTTCAATGCGGTGGCGCCGAAGATGCTGCGCATCTGTGCTTCGAAGGAGGTGGCGAACAGGCCGTCGATATCGTGGTTGCAGTCATCGACGAAGACGAAGCCGCCGTTGCGCACGTAGCGTTCAAAGTTGCGGCGCTCTTCCGGGTTGAACTCGACCAGTTTGTGGCCGGCCAGGTAGCAGAACGGTGCGCGCAGCATCTTCGGGTCGGACAGCGCGATCACATGTTCGTTGGGGTCCACGCGCAGGGTGGTGTAGTCGACCAGCGAGGTGATCAGGTTGGACGGCATGCGCGCATCCACATCCCAGTCACCGGAGTCATAGCGCAGGCGGGTGAACCAGAAGTCGTAGCGGCTGGCCTGTGCGCGTGCCACGCCGGGCAAGGCGGCCGTCACCGCGCCGCCCAGCAGCAGGTGAAGGAATTGCGCTCGCGTTAGACGGGGTGAGGACAAAGGCCAAAATCTCAGGAAGCTGAAAGCCCCTCTCCCGTTTACGGGAGAGGGGTTGGGGTGAGGGCGCTCTTAACGCACGTAGAGCAAGAGCTCCCCTCATCCGCCCCTTCGGGGCACCTTCTCCCGCAGGCGGGAGAAGGGATGAAGCAACAGCCAAATCAGAAGCTGCAAGCAAAAGCCAGAAGCTAAAGCCAGAAGCTAAAGCCGAACCCGGAAGCTACGGCTCAAGCCACAACTCGAACTCCAAGAAGTTTCAATCAAACAGCATCCGACAACGACGTAAACGTAAAGTCACGCAGCTTCATCGGCGGGATCATCATCACGAAGCTCGACTCATCACCGGCAACACGCACCGGCTTGCCCAGCTCGTCGATGTTGTTGAGCATGATCACCGGCGATTCGTTGAAGCGGAAGTTCTTCACCGGGTGCTTGATCTGGCCGTTCTCGATGTAGAAGGTGCCGTCGCGGGTCAGGCCGGTCAGCAGCACGGTCTGCGGGTCGACCATGCGGATGTACCAGGTGCGGGTGACCAGGATGCCTTTGTCGGTGCCACGCACCAGCTCGGCGATCGACTTGGTACCGCCGCTCATCAGCAGGTTGCCGGCGCTGGCCTTGGCCGTCTTGCCCTGCTTCTGCGCCCAGTAGCGCGAGTAATCCAGGTTGGCGACCTTGCCGTCCTCGATGATGGCGATGCGCTCGCGCGGCATGCCTTCGCCGTCCCACGGCAGCACCGCTGCGTCCGGATGCCACGGATCGGCGAACAGATTCACCTTGCTGTCGTAGACCTGCTCGCCCAGCTTGTTGCCGCCGCCTTTCTTGGACAGGAAGCTGCGGCCTTCATCGGCCGAGCGTGCGCTGAAGAAATTCATCATGAAGCTGATCAGGCCAGCGGCGGCTGCTGGTTCCAGGATCACCGTGTATTTGCCCGGCTCCAGTGCCTTGGCTTCGGCCGATTCGGTGGCCTTGCGCTTGGCGATCTCGATGTCCTGGTCGGCCTTGAAGTCGGCAGCGTTGGCGAGGTTGCGGCCCACCCAGCCCGAGCCGCGACCGTCTTCGGTGCGCACGGTGCAGGTGTAATTGAAGTTGGTGGTCTTCTGGTAACCGAAGTTGCCATTGCTGTTGGCGATGGCGACGAAACCATTGCCGTCTTCCAGGAAGCCGGCGGCGATCAGTCCGTGGCCACGGCAGGGAGTGATCGAGTCAGCCGCTACCTGGGCGCGGAACTCCGGGGTGATGGCCGCGGTCGATTCGCTGAAGGTCGGGCTCGAACGGTATTGTTGCTTGCCGATGGCCGGCATGAATTCCGGATTTTCCGGCGCCAGCTTGGCCAGGTCTTCAGCACGACGCACCACACGTTCCAGCGAGGCGTCGTCGAATTCGTTGATCGAGGCGGTGCCGACGCGCTTGCCGAAGGCTACCTGCACGGCCAGTTCGGCATTGCTGACAATGCCGCTGGTGGAGACGTTGTTCAGTGCGAAACGGATGTTGCCGTCGACCGAGCCGGCCAGCGTGGCGGTGCATTCATCGGCCTTGGACAGCGCGATGACCTTGTCCAGGATGGCCTTGGCTTCCTGTTCGGTGAAGATGCTCATGGTTCAGAAGCTCCTTGACGATCAGCCGAGGCTGCGCGCGGTATTGATGACGTTGATGCCGTCGAAACGGGCGGTGGACGAGCCGTGCGATACGGCCGAGACCTGGCCAGGCTGGCCCTTGCCGTCGAAGAACGAACCGCCCAGGCGGTAGTCGCGTTCGTCGGCGATGGCGCTGCAGGCGTTCCAGAATTCCGGCGTGCGGATCTGGTAGGCCACGTCCTCGAGCATGCGGGTGATCTGGCCGTTCTTGATTTCGTAGAACAGCTGGCCACCGAACTGCGCGTTGTAGCGCTGCTGGTCGATGGAGAACGAACCGTCACCGATGATGTAGATGCCGTTCTCGACATTCTTGATCATGTCGGCCACCGACAGCGGGGTCTTGCCGGCGGCCAGCGAGACGTTGGCCATGCGCTGGAACTGCACGCTGGACCACGAATCGGCATAGCAGCAGCCATCGGACTCTGTTTTGCCCAGGATGTGCGCCTGGTCGCGGATGGTCTGGTAGTCCACCAGCTTGCCATCGCTGATCAACGGCCAGCGCTTGGTCTTCACGCCTTCGTCGTCGTAGGCCACCGCGCCCAAGGAACCGGGCTGGGTCTTGTCGGCGAAGATGTTGACCTTGTCGCTGCCGTACTGGAAATGCGCCTCGCGCTTGTCCAGCGTGGCGAAGCTGGTGCCGGCATAGTTGGCTTCGTAGCCGAGCACGCGGTCCAGCTCCAGCGGATGGCCAACCGATTCGTGGATGGTCAGCCAGGTGTGCGACGGATCCAGGATCAGATCGTACTTGCCCGGCTTGACCGACGGCGCCTTGAGCTTTTCCTGCGTCTGCTTGGCGGCGGCGATGGCGTCTTCGCGCATGTCGTAGGACTGGCCGTAGACGGTGACGCCGTTGGGCAGCACGGTCTTGCCGGAGGCGTCGCCATCCAGGTATTCGTAGCCCAGGCCCATCGGCGAGGACAGGCCGGCGCGGGTGCGGAACTTGCCGCTGGCCTTGTCGATGGCGGTGACCGTCATCGGTGCCCAGATGCGGTGCACGTCCTGGTCGATATAGGAGCCGTCGGTGGAGGCGAAGTACTTCTGCTCGTTGACCAGGAACAGCATCGAATTGACGAAGCTGGCGCCAGCACCCATGGCGGCGGCATTCACACCCAGCAGCAGGTCGGCCTTGTCCTTGATCGGCACCTCCATTGCGTTCTTCTTGATCGGCGTACGCCAGCTGACCTCGCCGTAGCCGGGCGCCTTGGCGAACTGCACCGGCGCGGTCTGCACCTTGGCATTGGCCTTGGCGATGGCGGCGGCCTGCTGTGCGGCCTTGACCACACCGGCCGGGCTCAGGTCGTTGGTGGCGGCAAAGCCCCAGGCACCATTGACGATGACGCGGATGCCGGTACCGGTGGATTCGGTGTTCACCACGTTCTGGACCTTGTCCTCGCGGGTGATGACGAACTGGCGCAGGTAGCGGCCGATGCGCACATCGCAGTACGTGGCGCCGGCAGCCCGCGCTGCATTCAGTGCGTCATCTGCCAGGCGCTTCTTGATGGCCGGATCGAGCGCGGTCAACAGTTGTTCGGCGGCGATGGCCTTGCCGAAGAAGGACGGCACCATCAGGCCGCCAGCGGTAAGCCCGGTCAGGGCTAGGAAGTCACGTCTCTGCAAGGCTGCTCTCCACGGGGCAAGGCCCGCAAGGCGGGCACTACGGCAACAAACGACGGTGGCTTCGCGGTGATCTGCGAACTG
Organism: Stenotrophomonas nitritireducens; assembly: GCF_001700965.1. NCBI lineage: Bacteria > Pseudomonadati > Pseudomonadota > Gammaproteobacteria > Lysobacterales > Lysobacteraceae > Stenotrophomonas > Stenotrophomonas nitritireducens. Next base: position 2,157,019 of record NZ_CP016756.1, on the reverse strand, counting down.
TTCGATTTTTGCGGGACCGGGTTTGCAGCGGTAGTGACTTTAGGCATGGAAGCGGTGGTTATTTGGATTTTCTGCGAACAGCCAACCCCTCCCAACCCTCGAAGGGAGGGAGTACGCCCCCTTCCTTTGGCCATAGGCCAAGGGTTGGGGAGGGGTAAGCTTTTGCACTGCCTTGTGGCAGGCAAAAAAGAATCCACTCACCCAACCGCATCCTCCAGCACCTGCTGCAACCACTCCACGAATACCCGCAGGCGCTGCGAGGGATGACGACGATGCGGAAACAGCAGATGCATCGGCATGGGATCGGCGCGATGCGCCGGCATGACTTCCAGCAGGCTGCCGGCAGCCAGCTCCGCGCGCACGTCGTAGGCGGGAATCTGGATCAGGCCCAGACCGGCAATACAACAGGCGATATAGGCTTCGGCGTTGTTGACGGTGACACGCCCCACCATCGGTTGGCTGCGCAGGATGCCGTTCTCGCGCCATTCCCAAGCTTCCACCCGGCCGCTGCCGGGCGATGCATAGAGCACACCCCAATGCGTGCCCAGCTGCGAGGGATGCAGCGGCATGCCATGCGCCTCCACATAGGCAGGACTGGCCACGTTGATCAGCGGCAGCTGACCCACACCGCGCGCCACCAGGCGTGAGTCCTGCAGCGGGCCGACCCGCAGCGCGCAATCCACGCCGTCCTCGACCAGGTCGATGCTGCGATCGGTCATGCCCAGCTCGACGTCGATCTGCGGATGTGCCTGCAGGAAACCGGGCAATGCCGGGGCGACGATCAGGCGGCCGATGCGCCCGGGCAGGTCCACCTTGATCCGCCCACTCAGGGTCTGTGGCGATTGCCGGAACAACTGCTCGGCCTCGTCCGCATCAGCGATCAACTGCTGGCAGCGGGCATGGAACAGCAGGCCATCCTGGGTGGGCGTGACTTGGCGGGTGGTGCGGTGGAGCAGGCGGGTGCCCAGGCGTTGTTCAAGCGTGCGCACCGCTTCGGAGACCGTGGAGCGGGGCAGGTTGAGCTGGTCGGCGGCGCGGGTGAAGCCGGCGCAGTCCACCACACGGACGAAAACCCGGTACAGCTCGATACGGTCCACGGCGATTGTCCGGGTTGGCCGACAAGTGAAGTCAGGATGACCGGCTTTATCCGGAAAACCAAGCCGATAGGCTCTGAGGCATTCCCCAACCACAGGAGTTCGCCGTGACCGAGCATCGCATCCAAGGCAAGACCGTCCTCATCGCCGGTGGCGCCAAGAACCTGGGCGGCCTGCTGGCCCGGGACTTCGCCCGCCAGGGCGCCCGCGGCGTCGCCATCCACTACAACAGCAACGCTGCCCGGGCCGAGGCCGAAGCCACTGCCGAGGCAGTGCGTGCCGCTGGCGCCGATGCGCATCTGTTCCAGGCCGACCTGACCTCGGCCGCGGCGATGGAGCAGCTGTTCCACGATGCGAAGCAGGCACTGGGCCGCATCGATATCGCGGTCAACACGGTTGGCAAGGTGCTGAAGAAGCCGATGACGCAGATCAGCGAAGCCGAGTTCGATGCGATGGATGCGGTGAACAACAAGGCCGCCTTCTTCTTCCTCAAGGAAGCCGGCATTCATCTCGCCGACAACGGCAAGGTATGCACGCTGGTGACCTCGTTGCTGGGCGCGTTCACGCCGTTCTATTCCAGCTATGCAGGCACCAAGGCGCCGGTGGAGCACTACACGCGTGCGGCGGCCAAGGAATTCGGCGAGCGCGGCATATCGGTGACCGCGATCGGCCCGGGGCCGATGGATACGCCGTTCTTTTACCCGGCCGAGGGTGCTGATGCGGTGGCGTACCACAAGACGGCGGCAGCGCTGTCGCCGTTCTCCAAGACCGGCCTGACCGACATCGAGGACATCGTGCCGTGGGTACGCTTCCTGGTATCGGACGGCTGGTGGATGACCGGGCAGACGATCCTGGTCAATGGTGGTTATACGACGCGCTGAAAGCTTCCCCTCATCCGCCCCTTCGGGACACCTCGCTGCGCGCCCCGGCCCCGCGTAGCACGCGGGGCGTACGAACAGTCACGAGCCTTGGGCTCGTAAGCGCCTGTTCTTAACCCTGTAGACGGGAGAAGGGAGTCTACGGCCAAGCCTGCGATCTGCGAGTCCACGGCCAAGCCTGCGATCTGATAGCCCCTCTCCCGCTTGCGGGAGAGGGGTTGGGGTGAGGGCAGCTCTATGCCTTACCCCAACGACCGCGCCGTATTGATGATGTTCACCCCATTGAAGCGCGTAGTCGCCGAACCATGCGACACCGCCGATACCTGCCCCGGCTGGCCCTTGCCGTCAAAGAACGAACCGCCCATGCGGAAATCGCGCTCATCACAGATGGCCGCGCAGGCATTCCAGAACTCCGGCGTACGGATCTGGTACGCCGCGTCCTCGACCATGCCGGCAATCTCGCCGTTCTTGATCTGGTAGCAGAGCTGACCACCAAACTGCGCGTTGTAGCGCTGCTGGTCGATCGAATACGAACCACGGCCATGGATGTAGATGCCGTTCTCCACGTCCTTGACCATCTGCGCCGGGGCCAGCGGCGTCTTGCCCGGCGCCAGCGACACGTTGGCCATGCGCTGGAACTGCACGCTCTTCCACGAGTCGGCATAACTGCAACCGTGCGAGGCGTTCTCGCCGAGGATATGCACCTCATCGCGGGTGGCCTGGTAATTGACCAGCACGCCGTCCTTGACCAGATCCCACTTGCGGGTCTTCACCCCTTCATCGTCGTAACCCACCGCACCCAGGCTGTAAGGCGCGGTCTTGTCGGCAGTGAAATTGACGATGTCGCTGCCCCAACGGAAGCCGGCATCGCGCTTGTCCAGGGTGGCGAAGCTGGTGCCGGCGTAATTGGCCTCGTAGCCAAGCACGCGGTCCAGTTCCAGCGGATGGCCGACGTTCTCGTGGATGGTCAGGAACAGGTTGGAGGGGTCCAGCACCAGGTCGTACTTGCCCGGCTTCACCGAAGGCGCAGTGAGCTTGGCACGTGCCTGCCTGGCGGCAGCGATGGCGTCTTCCACCGGGTCATAGGAATGGCCATAGCCGACCACGCCACCGGGCAGCGGGTGCTTGTCGGCGGCGTTGCCTTCCAGGAATTCCCAGCCCATGCCCGCCGGCGCCGATAGCCCGGCGCGGGTGCGGAACTTGCCGCTGGCCTTGTCGATGGCGGTGGCGGTGAAGGGCAGCCAGATGCGGTGTACGTCCTGGTCGATCCACGAGCCGTCGCTGGAGGCGAAATATTTCTGCTCGTTGACCAGGAACAGCTGCGAGTTGATGAAGTTGGCGCCGGCATTGATCGCAGCGGCGTTGATCGACAGCAGCAGCTCTACTTTGTCCTTGACCGGCACGGCCATCGCGTTCTGGCGGAACGGCGTCTTCCACTGCACCTCGCCCACGCCCGGCGTGGGTGCCAGCTGCACCGGCTTGGTCTGGATCTTCGCGTTGGCGCGGGCAATGGCCAGCGCCTGCGCCACCGCCGCGGCCACACCCTGCGCGGTGGACTGGTTGCTGGCGGCAAAGCCCCAGGCGCCATTGACAATCACACGAATGCCAACGCCGGCCGACTCGCTGTTGGTGACATTCTGTACCTGCGCTTCCCGGGTGACGATGGCCTGGTTGAGGTAACGGCCAATGCGCACATCGCAGTAGCTGGCGCCGCCCTGTTTGGCCAGCGCCAGCACGGTGTCAGCCAGCAGCTTCTTCTTGGCTACATCGGCCGGAGCCAACAACTCCTCAGCTGCAATCAACTGGGCATTGGGCAGCATGAAACCGGCGAGGCCGAGGCCGGAAAGCGAAAGAAACTGGCGGCGTTGCATGACGGACGGAACTCCAGAGCCAGCGATGCACTGCACCGCACAAGACCCTTGAATCTCGGCGGGACGAGGGTTTGAGCACAAGTGACCATCGTCATGCATGGCCGCAAATCGGCACTGCGGCACAATCTGCAGTGTTATCAACAGGCCCCGATCATGACCAAGCCCTACGCCGAATCCTGCGAGCGCAACAGCGCGCCCATCCTGCGGGTGCTGCAGCGCTACCTCGGCCAGGCCTGCAGCGTGTTGGAGATTGGCAGCGGCACCGGCCAGCACGCCGTGCACTTCGCCGCCGCACTGCCTTGGCTGCGCTGGCAGGCCAGCGATCACCGCGATCATCTGCCCGGCATCAGCCTATGGCTGGACGAGGCCGGTTTGCCCAATACCCCGCCAGCGCTGGAACTGCAGGCGGTGGTCGGCGGCGGCCTGCAACCGCTGCCGCCGCTGCCCGTGCATGACGACGTGGCCGGCTTCGATGCAGTGTTCACCGCCAATACCCTGCACATCATGGGCTGGGAGGAGGTGCAGGCGGTGTTTGCTGGCTTGCCGATGTTGATGGCGCCCGATGCACTGTTCATCGCCTATGGGCCGTTCAACTACAACGGTGCATTCACCAGCGACAGCAACCACAACTTCGACGGCTGGTTGAAGGCGCGGGACCCGCGCTCGGGCATCCGCGATTTCGAGGCCGTCGACGCCTTGGCGCGTGCGCAGCAGCTGGTGCTGCGTGAGGATGCGGCCATGCCTGCCAACAACCGTTGCCTGGTATGGCAGCGGATGCGCGGCTGAAGCTGACCGGGCTAGGATGCAATCACTTCAGGCAAAGGGCGGTGCGTGATGCGGGGACGTAACTGGTTGTTGGCGATGATGCTGGGTGCCGCAGCGCCGTTGGCATGCGCGCAGGCGCAGCCCATGGATGCACGCGCGGCGGCAATGCAGGTGCAGGCCAGTTACCCGGGCATGATCGAGCTGGAGGTGGATGCCAGTGACCTGCAGCGCCGCATCCAGCGCGTGCACCAGCGCATTCCGGTGTCGGCCGGCGCGCTGACCCTGTGGTATCCGCAGTGGATCCCCGGCAACCACGCGCCTACCGGCCCGATCAACCAGATGGCCGGCCTGGTCATCCGTGGCAACGGCCAGGCACTGCAATGGACGCGTGATTCCGGCGATATGTACGCCTTCAAGCTGCAGGTGCCGGAAGGCGTGAGCATGCTCGATATCGAGTTCCAGTACCTGTCACCGACCGCGTCCGACCAGGGCCGCGTGGCGATGACGCCGAACATGCTCGACCTGCAATGGCACCGCGTGCTGTTGTACCCGGCCGGTTACGACGCGCGTGGCATCCAGATCAAACCCAGCCTGCGTCTGCCGGAAGGCTGGCAGAGCGGCACCGCCCTGGACGTCGCCCAGCACAGCGGTGGCACGGAGCAGTACAAGCCGGTGTCGCTGATGACCCTGATTGATTCACCGGTATTCGCGGGCCAGTACTTCAAGCGCTTCGCATTGGATGAAGCGTCCAAGCAACCGGTGTGGCTGGACGTGGTCGGCGAGAACCCGCAAGGCCTGCAAGCCGATGCCAAGGTGCTGGACGCACATCGCGCGCTGGTGCGTGAGGCCGATGCGGTGTTCGGTTCGCGACCGTATACGCGCTACAACTTCTTGTTGGCAGTGTCGGATGTATTCAGCGGCATCGGCCTGGAACATGCGCAGAGCAGCGAGAACGGCATGCACGACGGTTACCTGCGCGGTGAGCGCCCGTATACCGACAACGACCTGCTGCCGCACGAATACGCCCACGCGTGGATAGGCAAGGCCTGGCGCCCGCGCCCAACCTGGGTGCCGCATTACAACGCGCCAATGTTCAACGACGACCTGTGGATGTACGAAGGCCAGACCCAATACTGGGCAGTTGTACTGGCCGCACGTTCGGGCCTGTGGAAGCCGGACTACGCCATGGCGATGCTGGCCCAGCTACAGGCCAATTACGCCACCCAGCCCGGCCGCCAATGGCGTGACCTGCAGGACACCGTGCACCAGGGCATTCTTGATTTCAATTCCAAGCCGCAGGCCTGGGCCGATTGGCAGCGAGCGTTCGAGTTCTACAACGAAAGCACCTTGCTGTGGCTGGGCGTGGATGCGCGGCTGCGTAGTTTGTCCAAAGGCAAGGTAACGCTGGACGATTTCGCCAAGCGCTTCCATCAAGGCGGTAAGCAGGGCGACATCCGTCTATATGAGCGCGCCGACGTGATGCAGGGACTGGAAGCCGTGCAACCCGGCGATTGGGACGCCTTCATCGGCAGCCGCCTGGATGCACGCGATGGCAAGGCACCGGATGGTTTGGCTGCCGCCGGTTGGGAGCTGTACTACGACGAGCAACCGAACCTGGTGATTGCCGACGGCGAGGCAGATGGCGCAACGGACCTGCAGTACTCGCTGGGTTTGAAGGCGGGCAGTGATGGCGTGCTGCAGGCTGTTGGCTGGGACAGCCCGGCATTCAAGGCGGGCCTGGCCAAGGACGTGACGATTGTTGCGGTGAATGGCCTGGCTTACAGCGGTGGCCGGTTGAAGCAGGCAGTGAAGGATGGCAAACAGAACAGCACACCGATCGAGTTGATCGTGCGGCAGGCGGATAGTTTCCGCACGGTGCGCATCGATTACCGCGAGGGATTGCGGTATCCGCATCTGCGCCGGATTGAGGGGACGGCGGATTTGTTGACTCGGATTCTGGCGGCGCGGAGGTAAGGCCGCGTACGTGGAGCATGAATGTCCCCTCTCCCGCCAGCGGGAGAAGGTGCCCCGAAGGGGCGGATGAGGGGAGCTTCTAAGGAAAGAAGTACCTCCACAACAGCAACAGGAAGCCACAGTCCGGCGCCCAATAGTTCAACCCGCTACGCGAACAACCCCAACTTCAGAGTCTGGCACCATGAGAACAGTCGTACTGATCATGTTGATCCTGCTGTCACCTTGGGCGCACGCATCAAGGCCGATCCTGGAGGACGAACCACTGGCCTGCGTAAATGGCGGTACGCCCGCCAGAGCGGGAGATATGCACACAATATCCTTCAGCAATGGCTACGAAATGGATGTCCTGCGCCCGGGCACGCTTGCCTCCATGGTTGTTCTCAAATCGTCGGGGACATATAGCGCGACGTTCAAAGTTAACGGCTTGATCACCCAGACGATCGATTTCAGCTACAAAGGCTTTCCGGACACCAACGTCTGTTTCAGCTATGACAAATCCCAAGAAGCCTGGTCAATCAGCAGGACGGTGCGGGACATGTGTTACGCCTGCTCGCAGGAGAGGCGTGGCAACTGAAAATCTGTTCACGCAGGCGCCGTTTCGCGGTGCGGCATGTCAGCGGTTGAAGGTGTCTCTACTGGGCGAAAGAAAATGCATGGAATGAAGGTGTCGTTGATGCGGTGGACCTGTGAGCGATCTGCCAGTGACCAAGAGCACCGCCCTCAATCGATGCGGAATTTCATGCTTGCAGTAGATGCGCACTGCGATCACGGACTGGCCGACAAAGAAAAGTGCATCGGCATGTCGAGATTCACCGCTCTGGTTCGTCGAGTAGACACACACAGGAGAATTCCATGATCCAGAGCGCCTTCCATTCCGAGCATCACCACCGCCTCGATGTCCTGAACGGCACGTGGCAGACCACCATCACAGCACTGGAGCCTGACGGCAGCGAAGGGGAGACCTCCCGAGCGACCGATATCTACTCATGGCTGCCGAACGGCCACTTCCTGATGCATGAGGTGGATGCCATGATGGGGTCGCAGCGCGTGCAGTCGGTCGAGATCATCGGGGTCAACAGCATTTCCGGCGAGTTCTTCAGCCGAAGCTACGATCACGATGGCAACACGAATGATTTCGTATCCAGAATCGACGGGTGCAACTACACGAGTGACGGAAGGAGCCAACGATTCGTTGGACGCTTCAGCGATGATGGGTCCCGGTTGATGGGCGAGTGGACGCAATTGGATGGCGACCACTGGAAGCCATTCGTCAGGATCCTGCTTGAGAAGACGTTGTAAGAATCAGGGTCAAACCTATGTAGCTCATAGCAGATTCCGGAGCTCCGGAATTCGGGTTGCAGGGATTAAGTTCAGATTGATCGGGGTCGAACTTGTTGGATGACCATTCTGTTACCTGTGTACCGTCCTTTGACCATTGTTTCCCGCTTCATTTACTGGCTCGTCGGACTGTCTCAATAGCCGGTTGCGAGCCATAGCGGGCATTGGTACGGTCGAGACCGCCGCTGAGTCAGGTCACATGATAGCTTGTTCGCTGGACCTCGCCGCCCCAGGATCGAGCTGTACCAAAGTGGGTAGCACGCCATATGGTGCTTTGCGTACAGGCCGCATAACCGGATCCACCTGCCCTTCTATTAGGTAGCTTGCTTTCTGATGAGGTTTCCCCTTGTATCGAACCTGTTTATTGACTTTGCTACTTATCGTCGCCCCCGCTCAGGCGCAAGACAATCAACCCGAGGGACTCACCTCAACTGAGGAAAGGGCAAGCATTTCCGCCGCTGAATCTATCGGTGGAGTTTTGTTCGTCCACGATCGCGCAGCCGAGGTAGCAACTGATGCCTTACTGAAAATCAGAGGATTTCGGAAAGATCGACGTGTCGCAGGCTGGGTCACGGAAGAAAAAGAGGGAAATATCTCAGTCACGTTTGTGGGGTCACAAGACGCTCTGGTCACGAAGGCCCTGTACCGAGCAGTTGTTACTACTGGAGGCCTAATAGTTGGAGCGCCACTAGCTTTGGATATCCCGGAGGAGCTAACGGCGTACGAGGCAGCAGCGTTCACTGCTCGATCGGCAGCACTAGCCTCTGGGTTTTCGCCTTGCGCATCTACTTACAATACGGTTGTTCTGCCAGCGAATGACACGCCGCTGCGGGGTTGGCGTGTTTACCTCCTCCCAGGTACAACCAAACAAGGCGTGGTTCCGTTGGGCGGCACCTATCGCTTGGACATAGCATCTGATGGAAAGTCTGTGCTCGGCCAACGGGGCTTCACACGCACCTGCATCCAACTTGGATCAGGGCCACGTGTTGCGGCGATGATGGTCACGCACTTGCTTGACCCAGTGCCGACCGAGGCGCACGTGTTCTGGGCGCTATGGGCAGCCAAGCCAATGTACGTTTCTACCCCTGCCGGACTCTGGAAAATTGAGAGTGGCACAGTAGCGAGAGTGCAGGACGACGCTACAGAGCACTAACAATTCGTCAAGCCAACGCCGATTTCCGGCGCGGCTTCACTCGGACGAGTCGGGGCGCTGGTTGACGTCCGCTTCTGGCCGAAAGCAGACACCGGACATACGACTGTCCGTAATCCATTTGTCAGATGGGTACGGCAGAGAAGATCGTCCTTGAAGTCTGACTTTGACGCTTCATGCATCGAGCCCTTTGAGCACTCCTATGCTCAAAGGCAGAACGATTTACGGAAACTTCGCCCGGACGCCGCTGTTTGGCATTCATCTCGAAAGGCCTTCGATTGACTGCAGCCGCGTCTGGATGAATTCCAGCAACGCCCGAACCCGGGCAGTGACCGAATGACGGTGACTGTAGGCGCCAAGCAATTGCAGCGGCGCAGGGTCCAGATCCAGCTGTACTTCCTGCAGCCGCCCCGCAGCAAGATCTTCCTGGCATGGGTAGGCCGCTACGATTGCGAAGCCAAGGCCTTGACGCGCGCCCGCTACCGCAAGCTCCCCACTGTTGACGCGATAGCGGCTGCGCACAGGCACCTTCACGATGTCGCCCGCCGTGTCGAGAAACTGCCAGGGTTGCCCCTTCAGTGCACTCACGGTGGTAATACAAGGCAAGGACTTGAGTTCGCGCACTTGGCGTGGCATCCCGGTCTTGGCCAGTAGCGCGGGCGCCGCGACCACGATGCTGGGCAACGTCGCGAGTTCGCGCGTGATGAACGCACTGTCATCCTGGCGCCCGCGGTGGAAGACGATGGAGAGGTCCATGTCTTCCCGCAGCACTTCCAGGCCGGTTGGGCGTGTATCGCATTCCAGTTCAATGCCGGGATGGAGGCTGCAGAATTCGGCGAGGATGGGAGCCAGCAGCCTTGGTGCTTCGTTTGGCATGCACATTCGCAGAGGCCCCTTCAACTCGCGTTGTACTGCGCCGAGTTCGTCTTCGGTGGAGAGCAGCGCGTCCAGCAGCGGTTTCGCGCGTTCGTACAACAGCCTGCCGGCTTCCGTCATACGCAAGTGACGGGTGCTGCGTTCCAGCAAGCGAACTCCCAGCCTGCGTTCCAGCGAGGCGACGTAGCGACTGACGTTGGAGGACGGCACGGCCAGCAGGCGCGCCGCGCCGGAAAAGCTCTGCTCATCTACTACGGCCACGTAGACGCGGACGGTGTTCAGGTCGAGGGCGCTGCGCATGATTGTCCCGATTTGGGTATGAAAGTCGCTCACTTTCGCATGCTAGTTCCGGAATTTGGCAGGGTCTAGGATGCACTCCCGTCCGACGGATGCCCTTCAGTGGCGCGTCCGGGCGAATTCAACAAGAGTGCATCGGAATGGACATCGGAATACTGGGTGGCGGAATCGCAGGCTTGAGCGTTGCGCTCGCGTTGCACAGGCAGGGCCACACCCTCCGCGTATACGAACGCAGGGCCGGGCCGGCGACCATGGGAGCGGGTGTGACACTTTGGCCCAACGCCGGCTTTGTGCTGCAGGAACTAGGGTTGTTGGAGGATGTCGCGGCAGCGGGCGGGCGGCCAGTGTCAGTGCAGCGCAGGGACGCTGCGGGTGATTCGCTCGGAGGCCTGGATATCACGCTGCTGGACCAGATCATGGGATACCCGACCCACACGATCCTGCGTCGGGACCTGCAGGCGGTGCTGCTGGACCATGTGGCACGGGCGGGTATCCCGGTGGAGTTCGGACATCGCGTGGTAGCAGTTGACCTGGATGGCAGTGGCAGGGCCGTGGCGCGGTTTGAAAACGGGGAGCGGATCCGCCCAGATCTGCTTATTGGCGCCGATGGGCGCATGAACTCGGTGGCGCGCAGCTTCGTCGCAGGTGACAACCGCGCGATCTACCAAGGCTTTGTGAACTGGATCGGGGTTGCACAGGGGAACGATGCACTGGTGAACGACATCGGCATCCAGGACTACTGGGGTTCCGGCCATCGTTTTGGTTGCGTCGCGATCCGTACAGATCTGGTGTACTGGGCAGCCGCTCAGGCGCGGCCATTGCCTGGGAAGGAGCCCGCGACGGATCTGCATAAAGAAGTCATGGATCTGTTTGCAGGGTGGCCCGGTCCTGTCGCCCGCCTCATCGATGCCACGCCGTCGCACTCCATACAACAGATTGCCGTGCACGATCTGGAGCCGCTGAAGACATGGAGCCGGGCGAATGTGCTGTTGATCGGAGATGCGGCGCATGCGCCACTGCCGACCTCGGGACAGGGCGCTTGTCAGGCATTGGAAGACGCGTGGCATCTTGCGCGATGCCTGGATGGGGCCGGCGGTTGTTTGGACGAAGCACTGCTGCGCTTCGCATCGGTCCGCGGGCCAAAAACCACAAAGCTGGCAGAGCAGGGACGAATGTTCGCGCGCGGGCTTTTCACCACCGACCCAGAGGCCTGCCGTATTCGCGATGAGCGCGCCAAGGCGTCCGATCCGGTGCGCGATGCGCATGCGATGGCGGCAGGGTGGTCGCAGGGATTGCCGATGGCAGCGTGCACCGATCGGAGTCCAGCGAATGGCGCTGGCAGTTTGTATCGCCTATGAAGGGCAATCGTGGTCTGGTCGGCATATGGCAAGGGAGCGCGGAAGAAGCCTCCATATGATCGGAGCCTGATGATCGCTTCCACAGTGCGACCTGTTGCGGAGCGGAGCTGGCCAGGTCGCTCTTGGCAATGGAGTCTTGGACCGGGGAATCGGTACAGAGTGTCCGCTTTTGGCCGAAAGCGGCCACTCAAATTACGCGCATCTCTTTGGGGAATTTCTACGCGAAACAGCGTTGCTTCAGCCGGAGCGCGACGTTCACCAGGATGATCAGAACCGGCACTTCGATCAGAGGGCCAATGACGGCGGCGAATGCGACGGGCGAGCTGATGCCGAACGCAGCTACCGCCACCGCGATCGCAAGCTCAAAGTTGTTGCCGGCAGCTGTGAAAGCGATTGCAGTAGTGCGTGGATAGTCTTTGGCGATCAGTTTTCCCATGAAGAAGCTGACGGCGAACTGGACCAGGAAGTAGATCGCCAGCGGAACAGCGATCCGCAAAACATCCCACGGGAGTTTGACCACATCGCCACCCTTCATGGCGAACATCACCGTGATCGTAAACAACAGGGCGACCAGGGTTATCGGGCTGATGGCAGGCAGGAATGTCTGCTCATACCAATGAAGCCCCTTCGACCTGGTCAACGCCCGGCGCACCAGATACCCGGCAGCGAACGGGATGCCCAAGTAGATCAGGACGGCCTCGGCAACTGGCCAGAATCCAAGATTGAGTACGACTCCCTCCAACCCCAGCGCAGCCGGCAACCAGGAGAGAAAGAACCAGGCGTAGACGCTGAACAACGCGATCTGGAACAGTGAATTGAATGCGACCAATCCGGCGACGTATTGGTTGTCACCTTTTGCCAGCTGGTTCCAGACCAGCACCATCGCGATGCAGCGGGCTAGACCAATCAGAATGAGCCCGGTCATATACCCCGGTTGGTCGCGCAAAAAGATCACCGCCAAGGCAAACATCAACGCCGGGCCTATCAGCCAGTTCTGGATCAGCGACAGCGCCAGTACGCGCTTGTCCTTGAACACCACGCCCAGCTGCGCGTAGTCCACCTTGGCGAGCGGCGGGAACATCATCAGGATCAGGCCGATGGCGATTGGCACATTGGTGGTGCCGATGCTCAGCCCGTCTATCCGCTGCTGCAGCCCTGGAAAGGCGAAGCCCAGGCCCACGCCGACCGCCATTGCCAGGAAGATCCAGACCGTGAGGAAGCGATCAATGAATGACAGGCGCTCGGCAGGCGCCTCTGCCTTGTCCTTCATCAGCAGCGCGTCGGCGTGCCGCAGGTTTGATCGCCCGCGCAGCAGTTCTCGGTCAGGTAGTCGACCAGACTGGTCATCGCGTCGAAATTGGCGCGATAACAAACGGTGCGGCCGCGCTGCTCGGAAGTGACCAGGCCAGCGGCGGCCAGCTCCTTCAGGTGGAAGGAGAGGGTGGCGCCGGGAAGTGTCAGTGCCTGGGCGATCTCGCCTGCCAATTTGCCGCCGCGACCTGCCTCGACCAGCAGACGGTAGATCGACAGCCGCGTTCCATGACCAAGAGCGGCAAGTGCTTGCGTTGCGGACTTATGTTCCATAGATCTAGAATAATGGAAATGATTTCCAGGGACAACCCATGCTCGACCTCCCAAATATCCACGCCGGCTCCCTGCAACAACCTGCCCACTCCGCTCTGGACGTCATCAGCCCGAGCACGCACCGGCCGCGCATCCTTATCCTTTACGGCTCGCTCCGTCCGCAGTCCTATAGCCGCAAGCTGGCCCTGGAGGCGCAGCGCCTGCTGCAACACTTCGGTGCCGAAACCCGGTTGTTCGATCCGCATGAGCTGCCGATGCTGGACGCGGTGCCGGTCGATCACCCCAAGGTGCGCGAATTGCGCGAGGCCTCGCTGTGGTCCGAAGGCCAGGTCTGGATCAGCCCGGAACGGCACGGGACATTGACCGCTGTGCTGAAAAACCAGATCGACTGGCTGCCGCTGGAGGAGGCTGGCATTCGTCCCACCCAAGGCCGCACGCTCGCGGTGATGCAGGTCAGCGGGGGTTCGCAATCCTTCAATGTGGTGAACGCGTTGCGCGTGCTGGGGCGTTGGATGCGCATGGTCACCATCCCCAACCAGTCGTCGGTACCGAAGGCCTGGCAGGAGTTTGATGAACATGGCCGGATGAAGCCATCGGCGTACTACGACCGGGTCGTCGACGTGATGGAGGAACTGGTGAAGTTCACCCTGCTGGTCAGGGATCGCAGTGACTATCTGGTTGATCGCTACAGTGAGCGCAAGGGTGACGCCGCGGTGGCGGCTCTTGCGGCGGCCTCCGGCGCCAATTCTCCTCAAGCGGCCGCAGGAGCCGCAGCATGAAGGCAACCATCTACCACAACCCCAGCTGCGGAACCTCCAGGAACGTGCTGGCTCTGATCAGGCATGCCGGCATCGAGCCGATGATCGTCGACTATCTGACCGACACGCCATCCAAGGCGCGATTGGCTGAACTCATCAGTAAGGCTGGATTGACCGTGAGGGAAGCAATCCGCCAGAAAGGAACGCCCTACGCTGATCTCGGCCTGGACGATGCGGCGCTTACCGACGATCAGTTGATCGATGCCATGCTGGCGCATCCCATCCTGATCAACCGACCGTTCGTGGAAACGGACCTGGGTGTGCGGCTTGCTCGCCCGTCAGAGACCGTCCTTGCAATCCTGCCGGCGGTAGCCACTCCCTTCGTAAAGGAAGACGGCGAGGTGGTCATCGATGCGCACGGGAACAGAACCGCATCCTGATAGTCACTGCTAAGCGCAGCCGCTGCAGGGCAGGCGATGAAGACTTTCAAACAACTTCACTGAACGTCGCTGTCTCGTCCTTGCTGAAAGACGCTGCGCTGCCCCGACATCCTCCAACAACCCTGGTTCCTGCAGCACAAAGCCGGCGTTAGGCAAACGCGTCACACCCGCTCCCATGGTCGCCGGCACAGGTTGGCAGGCAAGCGCGGCGATTATTGGTGTCCACGGATTTCGAGATCCGCTGAAGCAATTTCAGCTCAGAAACAATCTGCAGCTTCAACGTAGACGCTGAAACTCAAGCCGCGCAATGCAACCCATAGGTTGCATTGCGCATCGGCAACCTATCCGTTGCCTGCTCAGGCCATCTGCACGATATGCAGCGCTTTCGGATTACGCCACGTCGCCAGCAAGGCTGCTTCGCGGGCCTTGGCTTCGTGCAGGTGCGCTTCCTTGACGTGGCCGTAGCCGCGGATGTGCTCGGGGATGCTGGCGATATCCACCGCCAGCGCCAGACGGTGTGCATCCAGGCCGCTGATCAGTTCCTGCAAGGTCTTCTCATAGTCAGCAATCAGCTGGCGTTCGCCGCGGCGTTCTTCGGTGTAACCAAACACGTCGAAGCGGCCGCCGCGCAGGCCCTTGAACCTGGCCAGCAGGCCGAAGGCCTTGAACATCCACGGGCCGTATTCCTTCTTCTGCAGCTGGCCTTGTTCGTCGCGCTTGGCGAACAGCGGCGGGGCCAGGTGGAAACGCACCTGGTAGTCGCCTTCGAACTGCTCGCCCACGCGCTTGATGAAGTCGCCGCTGGTGTACAGGCGGGCCACTTCGTATTCGTCCTTGTAGGCCATCAGCTTGAAGAAGTAGCGCGCGGTGGCTTCGCTCAATGCAGTGCTGCCGGGGATTGCCTGCTGCTCTGCCTTGCGCACCGTGTCCACCAGGGCGCGGTACC
Organism: Stenotrophomonas nitritireducens; assembly: GCF_001700965.1. Classification (NCBI taxonomy): domain Bacteria; kingdom Pseudomonadati; phylum Pseudomonadota; class Gammaproteobacteria; order Lysobacterales; family Lysobacteraceae; genus Stenotrophomonas; species Stenotrophomonas nitritireducens. Next base: position 2,141,690 of record NZ_CP016756.1, on the reverse strand, counting down.
GGTTGGCGTAGGCGGCGTCCTGGTAGTCGGTGAGGAAGCTGCTGCGGCGGGCGATCAGCTCGTCCAGCGAGCGCGACAGGTGGGCGTCGTCGAGTGAGGCGAAGGCGGCTTCACCGCTGCTGCGGCTGGCGGCCGGCAGGCCACGCACGTCCGGCTCGTTGCCGGGGTTGCGCGGTGCCGACGGTGCGCCGGCTTCGCTGCCTTCCCACTCGCCCGGCGGCAGTTCGCGCAGTACGTGCGGCTTGCGCTCGGCATCGGTCGGCGCGTTGTGGACCAGGCCGGCGGCCTGCTGCACGGCCTGCGGATCGATCGCGGCCAGGCGGCCCCAGGCGAACGCAGTCTGGTTCATGGTCACGGCGGCGCCATTGAGCTCCACCGCGCGCATCAGCGATTCCAGCGACAACGGCACCAGGCCCTGCTGCCAGGCGAAGCCGAGGATGAACAGGTTGGAGGCAATCGCATCGCCGAGCAGCGCCGTGGCCAGCTGGGTGGCGTCGAGCAGGATCGGTTCGCGCCCGCCCAATGCCAGCTTCACCCCGGCAATGATGTCGGCGGCCGGGAACTGCATGTCCGGGTGGGTGGTGAAGGTGCCGGGCATCGCTTCATAGGTGTTCAACACCACCTGCGAGCGCTCGCCGCGCACCTTGGACAGCGCCCAGTAGTCGTTGACCACCACCATGTCGCAGCCCAGCACCAGGTCGGCTTCGCCGGCGGCGATGCGTACGGCGTGGATGTCGGCGGGGCTGTTGGCCAAGCGGATATGGGTGGTGACCGCGCCGCCCTTCTGCGCCAGACCGGTCTGGTCGAGCACGCTGGCGCCCTTGCCTTCGAGGTGGCCGGCCATGCCGAGCAGCGCGCCGATGGTGACCACGCCGGTGCCGCCGACGCCGGTGATCAGGATGTTCCAGGGCTGCGAGAAATCGGTGCGGAAAGTGGGCGCCGGCAGGTTGTCGAGCAGGCTGGCGGCGCTGCTCTTGCTGCCCTTGCGCAGCTGGCCGCCGTGCACGGTGACGAAGCTCGGGCAGAAGCCGGTGGTGCAGGAGAAATCCTTGTTGCAGTTGGACTGGTCGATGTCGCGCTTGCGCCCGAACTCGGTTTCCTTCGGCAGCACGGAAACGCAGAAACTCTTCTCGCCGCAGTCACCGCAGCCTTCGCAGACCAGCGAGTTGATCATGGTGCGCTTGGCCGGGTCGACGATCTTGCCGCGCTTGCGGCGGCGGCGCTTCTCGGTGGCGCAGGTCTGTTCGTAGATCAGGATGCTGGTGCCCTTCACCGTGCGCAGGTGCTGCTGCACGCTGTCCAGTTCGGCGCGGTCGTGGAATTCCACATCACTCGGGAACTCGTGGCGGCGCGACTTCCACTTCTGGATGTCGTCGGACAGCAGCACGATGGTGTACACGCCTTCCGAACGCATCTGGTGGGCGATCTGCGGCACGGTCAGGGTGCCGTCCACCGGCTGGCCGCCGGTCATCGCCACCGCATCGTTGTAGAGGATCTTGTAGGTGATGTTGACGCCAGCGGCGATGGCCTGGCGGATCGCCAGCGAGCCGCTGTGGAAATAGGTGCCGTCGCCGAGGTTCTGGAACACATGCTCGGTAGCGGTGAACGCGGCCTGGCCGGCCCAAGTGACGCCTTCGCCGCCCATGTGGGTGAAGGTGTCGGTGTCGCGGTCCATCCACGTCACCATGTAATGGCAGCCGATGCCGGCCAGCGCACGCGAGCCTTCCGGCACCTTGGTGGAGGTGTTGTGCGGGCAGCCGGAGCAGTAATGCGGCACGCGCGGGAACTGCGCGCGCGGCAAGGCCATTTCGGCTTCCTTGACGTCCATCCAGCGCAGGCGCTCTTCGATGGATTCGGTATTGAAGAAACGTTGAATGCGGCGACCGATCACACCGGCGATCGTGGCCGGGGTCAGCTCACCGGTGGATGGCAGGATCCATTCGCCCTGCTCGTCGTACTTGCCAACGATGGACGGGCGCGCGCCCCAGTTTGCCGGCCAGTTATAGAAGTATTCCTTCATCTGCCGCTCGATGAAGGCCTTCTTCTCCTCCACCACCACGATGTCTTCCAGGCCGCGGGAAAATTCACCGATGCCCTGCGGTTCCAGCGGCCACGTCATGCCCACCTTGTAGACGCGGATGCCGATATCGGCGCAGGCCTTTTCGTCCAGGCCCAGGTATTCCAGTGCCTGCAGCACGTCCAGGTAGCTCTTGCCGGTGGTGACGATACCCAGCCGCGCGCGCGGCGAATCCATCACCACCTTGTCGATGCCGTTGGCGCGGGCAAAGGCCTGCGCAGCCTTCACCGCATAACGGTGCAGGCGCATTTCCTGTTCCAGCGGCGGGTCCGGCCAGCGGATGTTGAGGCCGGCGGCCGGCATCTCGAAATCTTCCGGCAGGATGATCTGGCGGGCGAACGGGTTGACGTCCACCGAGGCCGAGGATTCCACCGTCTCGGCAATGGTCTTGAAGCCGATCCAGCGGCCGGTATAGCGGCTCATCGCCCAGCCGACCAGGCCCATGTCGAGGATGTCCTGCACGCCGGCCGGGTTCAGCACAGGCATCATCGCGCTGACGAACTCTTCTTCGCTGCCATGGGGCAGGGTGGAGCTGCGGCAGGCGTGGTCGTCGGCGGCCAGCGCCAGCACGCCACCGTGCTTCGAGGTGCCGGCGGCATTGGCGTGCTTGAACACATCACCGCAGCGGTCCACGCCCGGGCCCTTGCCGTACCACATGCCATACACGCCATCGACGTTGGCGCCGGGGAACAGGTTGGTCTGCTGCGTGCCCCAGACCATGGTGGCACCCAGGTCTTCGTTGAGGCCGGGGATGAACTTCACCTTGGCCGCTTCCAGGTGCTTGCGCGCGCGCCACAGCTCCAGGTCGAAGCCGCCCAGCGGCGAGCCACGGTAGCCGCTGATGAAGCCGCCGGTGTTCAGGCCGGCGGCGGCATCGCGCTGCTGCTGCATCAAGGGCAGACGTACCAGCGCCTGTACACCGCTCAGGTAGATGCGGCCATCGGTACGCGTGTACTTGTGCTCCAGTGTGTAATCGGAATCACGCACGCCGATCAGCGGATCGTTGGCGGAAGCGGGCGAGGTAAGTTCGGCGGTACTGGTCATGGCTGGCCCATTGCGGAAACGGCTGGCAGGCGCCGGCCGGCGGGGCCGGCGGCAGCCGCGGATTGTAGCAGTGGGGCTTTCATCACCCTGTAACCCTGTCGCGCGTAGCGCCGGGAGCGGTTAGGATCGGGGCCGGGTGGGGGATAACTGTTTTATGGGGGTTGTAGTCATGGGGGTTACAAGGCGCATGGTCGCCGGCGCGTTGCTGCTGGCGGGTCTGCTTGTTTCAAACGTGCAGGCGCAGAGCCTGCCGAAGATCAACGAGTTCTATTTCGACGAGGATGCCGCGGCCAAGCCGTTCATCGTCGTGGCGCCTGAACAGGCCGACGTGCTGGACCAGCTGATGAAGCTGCGCGAGCGCGGCCGCAAGGGCGTGGAAGCCACGGCCCAGTTGGCCAGCATCGCCTACCGCGACGGCCGTGACGAGCTGGGCCTGAAGCTGTACCAGGAGGCTTTGGCGTCAACTGCGGACAACTCGATGCAGGCGCGCAGCCTGCGCTGGAACCACGGTTGGGACCTGTATCGCCGGGGCGATGCGCAGGACGCCCTGAACCACTGGACCAAGGTTGCAGAGGGTACGCGCGGCAATCCATCGTGGGTGCCGCCGACGCTGGCGCTGGCCCTGTGGAGCCTGGACCGCAAGGACGAGGCGGTGGCCTGGTATGCGGCCGCCGTGCGCACCGAGCCGGGCCAATGGACCACGGCGGCGGCCTATCCGCAGCTGTTGCCGTTGTGGACCGATGCCGAACGCACGCAGCTGGCCCAGGTGCAGCAGGCATGGGCGGCCAATCCGCCGGCATGGCCGTAAGGCCAAGGTCGCACTGCCGTACCCGCAGCACAGGCGGGTACGGCGACAGGAGGTTTTGAGCCGGCGCTGATTCCCCCTGCGGGGCCGCGCGGCGCAAGCTTGCATCATGGCACTCGACGCATTCGCACTGATCCTGACCATGCTCGCACTGGGCATGCTGTTCGCACGCTTACGGGTGTTCCCGGACAATGCGGCGGACGTGCTCAACAAGGTGGTGCTGTACATCTGCCAGCCGGCAGCGGTGCTGACCTATGTGCCGCGCTTGCAGCTGGATGTCTCTCTGCTTGGCATCATGCTCACGCCGTGGCTGCTGATGCTGTTGACGCTGGCACTGGTGAGCTTGGCCACGCGCGTGTTCGGGTTCGAACGGCAGGTGCACGCGGTGCTGCTGTTGTGTGTGGCGTTGTGCAATTCCAGCTTCATCGGTTACCCGATGGTGCGCGCGCTGCTGGGTGACCATGCCCTGCCGTATGCGGTGGTCTACGACCAGTTCGGCACCTTCGTGATGCTGTCCACGTTCGGCCTGTACGTGCTTGCACGTTACAGCGGCGACACGCCGCCCAGCACCGGCCAGATCCTGTTGCGCATTGCCCGCTTCCCGCCGCTGTGGGCACTGATCTTCGCCTTGCTGGTGATGCCGGCAACCCCGCCCAGCTGGATTGCCGGCGCGCTGAAGAATGTATCCGACGCCATGCTGCCGCTGGTGATGCTGGCGGTGGGCCTGACCATCCAGCTGCGGCTGTCGCGCGCCGAACTGGCACCGCTGGGCATCGGCCTGCTGCTGAAGCTGGTCGTGCTGCCGGCGGCAGCACTGCCCTTGTCATGGGCGTTCGGCCTGCAGGGCGAGATGCTGCGGGTCAACGTGCTGGAAACCGCGATGCCGACGATGATCACCGCCGCCGCCCTGGCCATCTCGCACCGGTTGGCGCCGCGATTGGCAGCAGCGATGGTGGGTTATGGCATTGTGTTGTCGCTGGTGACCTTGCCAGCCTGGGTCTGGGTACTGGGTCGGGTGGGTTGAGCCGGCGTCATAGTGCGCAGATGGATGAAAGGAGAGGGCTATGCGTAGACAAGGAATGTGGATGCTGCTGTTGTTGGCGGTGACCGCAACGGTGAACGCACAGTCACCTGCAGACGAACAGGATGGCATTGCTCCTGAAGCACTGCTGGTACAGGTACAGGCACAGAATCAGGCGCGGATGGAACAGGCGCGCAAGCTGGCAAGCACTGGCGAACCGCTCAAGTTGTATGCTGCTGCCGGGCTGGCGCCGCTTTCGCTGGATCTACAGAACGGCCAGCTCAAGGCTGAGCCGCAAGCGCAGGCATGGTTGCTGGAGGCCATTGCCAAAGGCAGCAATGAGCCCTTGATCGCCGCCACGGCCGTGCGTCGTTGCCTTGATGGTGGCGACTGCGCCGTGGAAAAAGCAGTGCTGACTTTGCAGAGCGAGCAGACCGCCGATGCGCAACTGTTGTTGATGCGGTGGGCGCAGCAGCGCGGGGACCAGGCCGGCGCCGAAAAGGCCAGGCAGGCTGCGTTGAATGCGCCGCGCTACGGTGATCAGCTGCGTTTGATCATTCGGCTTCTGGATGAGGCGACTGCGGACATGCCATGGCCTGTGGTCCAGCAAGAGCGGGCGGCGCAGTGGGAGCAGGCCAATAATGGTCGTTATGCGGAACAGGAGCGCGTGATAACGCTTTTCAGCATCGCGCTGGGGATGTGGCAGCCGGAGTTGAAAGCGGCATTGGCGCTCTGTCCAGCGGATGAATCCGACATCCATCAGCGTCAGCAATGCCGCAACCTGCTGCAGCGAATGGTGGACAGCGACACGATGATCATCGCCAAGGCCGGTGCGCAACGGCTGGCACGGATCGAGGCGCAATCTGAAAGCGTCCGTAATTCAGCTGAATATCTTCGGCAGTTGGATTGGTTGTTCTTTCGTAGCGCCCAGCTGTTGAACAACAATGACCCCGCGCAGAAAGCATCGACTGTGGAGCCGCAGGTATATATGCGCTGGTTTGGTGAGGAGGGCGAGATCCCGGCAATGCGCAGATTGCTGCAACACCGTGGTGAGCCCGTGCTGCCGCCAGCTGGGTGGGTAGCGCCGCCAGTGACGCCAACCCGCTGACATCAAGCGCAACGCGTGGCCCCTTAGCCGGGAGCTGCGAGACGCTTGTGGGAGCGGCGTAAGCCGCGAAGCTGACCTAGTTGAAAGCCTAGGCAGCTGCGCCATCTGATGCAGTGCGAGCTTCGCGGCTGACGCCGCTCCCACAAAGAGCGGGTCCACTCGCCGTCGATGTAGGCCGGGTGCGTTGCGTTTATCGGGGAAATGGGCTGCTTGTAGGAGCGGCGTGAGCCGCGAAGCTGACCTTGTTGAAAACCTGGGCAGCTGTGCCATCTGATGCAGGGCGCGCTTCGCGGCTTACGCCGCTCCTACAAAGAGCGGGTCTTCTTGCCGTCGATGTAGGCTGGGTGCGCTGTGCTTACCCGGGCTGCGTGCTGGACATTATGAGTAAAGCCTCTGCCGAGCATGGCTCGGCACTACGTTTTGGCTTTTCACTTGCGCGTGCCGAACGACACAAGTGCTTAGGCTCTTTGCCCGGCCTCAATCCGCCGGCACGGTGCGCTCGTGCGCCCAGTGGCGCAGGGATTGCACCTGCTCGGCCATCAATACCGATAGCGGCTTGGTGTTGCGGATCTCGGCCATCAGCAGCTCGGTGTCCAGCGGCTTCTGCTCGGCGTGGGCGGCGTACAGGCCGGCGACCACGGCCTGCTCGATCTCGGCGCCGGAGAACCCATCGCTGGCCGCTGCCAACGCCGGCAGCGCGAACAGATCCGGCTGCAGCTGGCGGCGTGCCAGGTGCAGGTGCAGCAGTTCGACGCGGGTATCGGGCGAGGGCAGGTCGACGAAGAAGATCTCGTCGAAGCGGCCCTTGCGCAGCAGTTCGGCCGGCAGTTCCTGCACCTGGTTGGCGGTGGCGACGATGAAAACCGGCGCCTTGCGTTCGGCCATCCAGGTCAACAGGTAACCGAGCACGCGGCGCGACACGCCACCGTCCTCGCCGCTGCTGGCCAGGCCTTTCTCCACCTCGTCTATCCACAGCACGCAGGGCGCCAGCTGCTCGGCCGAGGCCAGCGCATCGCGCAGGTTCTTCTCGGTCTCGCCGTGGTACTTGTTGTAAAGCGTGCCGAAATCCAGCCGCAGCAACGGCACGCCGAAACCGGCGGCGGTAGCCTTGGCCAACATGGATTTGCCGCAGCCCTGCACGCCCAGCAGCAGCATGCCCTTGGGCGGGTCCAGCCCGGGCGGGGCATTGCCGGAGACAAAGACCGCGCGGCGCTGCTCGATCCAGCGCTTGAGCCGGCGCGCGCCGGCCACGTCGCTGAAACGGGCCGAGTCGTATTCGTAATGCAGGTGGCCACTGCGGTTGAGCAGCTCGAACTTGAGCTTGGCCAGCTGCGGCAGGTCATCGGCCTGCAGCGCGCCGTCGGCATAGATCAGCTGGCGGGCGATGCGGCGGGCGTCGGTCATGCTCAGCCCGCGCAGGTTGCGCAGGATCTGCTGCACGGCCTCCTGGTCCACTTCCACGCGCCGCCCGCCGTTCTCCTGGGCATAGCTGGCCGCTTCCTCGCGCAGCATCTTCAGCAGCGCGTTGGCATCGGGCAGGCGCGGGTTGAAGCGGGTCGCCAGCGCTTCCAGCTCGGCCGGCAGCTCCACCTTGGTGCCCACCAGCACCACCACGTGGGGCTGGCTGTGGCGGCGCTGGATGATGTCGCGCAGCAGCCGCTGGTGGCTGGCATAGCCCAGGTAGGGGTGGAAATCGAGCAGCAGGTAGATGCCGCGCTGGTCGGCCTCCTGGATCATCCGCAGCGCCGCGCTGGCATCGGGTGGGCCGACCGCCTCGTCTTCGCGGTCCATGTCGATGCGGCGCAGGCCCTCGGTGATCGACCAACGGTAAAGGGACCGCCACACATGCATCAACGCCTCGCGGAACAGGCCCACGATGCGGGTCTCGTCCTGGGTTTCGATGACGATCAGCGGGGTGTTGGCGCGGATCAGTGCGGTCAGGTCCTGCAGCTCGCTCATGGTGGTTCCAATGCCGGGGGCGACACGATAGCAAGCCCGGGGCCATGCCGGGGCGGCTTCCTCACCCGGTGACTACCTTTGGTAACGCGGGCCGGTGTACGCTGCTGGCAAGTCCCGCGAAAACGAGGCGTGCATGAAGACGATCCTGGTAGCCGGCTCCAAGGGCGGTGTCGGCAAGACCACCATCGCCACCCATCTGGCCGCACACTCGGCCTTGGCCGGCAAGGCAACGGTGATCGCCGATGCCGACCCGCAGGGTTCCAGCACCCGCTGGGCCCAGCGCCGCTCCAGCCTGGAGAGCGCCGTGCTGCCGGTGGATGTGCACCGCAAGAAGAACTGGGAGAAGCTCATCCCCGACGGTGCCGAGCAGGTCATCATCGATGCCCCGGCCGGTGCCTATGGCGAGGACCTGGAGCGCTTCATCGATACCGCCGATGCGGTGGTGGTGCCGGTATTGCCCTCGGCGCTGGATATCGAGGCCATCGTCGGCTTCCTCAACAGCCTGGCCAAGATCAAGCGAATCCACTCGCGCGCCGTGCCGGTGGGGCTGGTGCTCAACCGCACCAAGCCGTGGACACAGACCTCGCAACAGGCCCGGCAGATGCTGGCCGAGTGGCCGTACGAGGTGGTCGCGCAGCTGCGCGACAGCCAGAGTTATGTGGTGATGGTCGGGCTCGGGCGCAGCCTGTTCGACTATCACTCTGCACAGGTACGCGAGCACCAGCAGGACTGGGAGCCGCTGCTCAAGTGGTTGAACAAGGTCTGACAGGAGTACTACCCGACCATGCGTGAATTGATCCTGCTGCGACATGCCCATGCCGAACCGGCGGCCGATGGCCAAGCCGATATCGACCGGCCCCTCTCACCGCATGGCCTGGCCGAGGCCGAAGCCGCCGGCCGTTGGCTACAGGAGCACAAGCTGGTGCCGGACCGGGTGCTGTGCTCGCCCGCGCGGCGCACCCGGGAAACTTTGGAGGCGGTGCTGGAGCGTACCGGCTACGTCGAACAACGCCTGGAAGAGCGCATCTACGATGCCGTGCCGGGCACCCTGGCGGCCCTGCTGGACGAACACAACGAGGTGGAGCGCCTGCTGGTGGTGGGCCACAACCCGGGGCTGGAACAACTGGTGGCGCTGATGCACAGCGGCCAGACCGGCGACTACCGCGGCATGCCGCCGGCATCGGTGGCGGTGTTGTCGCTGCCGATGGAGGCGTCGATCGAACCGGGCATCGCCAAGTTGACCGCATTCTGGTGGCCTTGAGTCCATGGCGGCGGCGCGGTCCGGGCTGCTGCTGCTCCTGTTGATGCTGGCTGGCTCGGCCCTTGCGGCCGAGCCATTGCATTTCGACACGGCGCACTCCCGTTTTGGGTTTGAAATACGTACCCGCTTCGGTCAGAAGGTGGAGGGTGTCTTTCCGCGCTTCGAAGGCTGGATCACGGTGCTGCCCGACGGTCGCCACCAGGTGCGGCTGCGTATGTACAGCGAATACGTGGAAATCCCGGACCGGCCGCGCTACACCGGCTGGATCCGCGGCGAGGACTTTTTTGACGCGGCCCGTTACCCGGTGGTGGAGTTCGATTCGGATCCCTACCCGCCGCAGCTGACCCAGACCGGCGGCGATCTGCAGGGCCGATTGTCGATCCGAGGTATCAGCCGGCCCGAAGTGATGCGTCTGGCAAAGCCTGAATGCGCCCGGCCCGGCTATGATTGCGACCTCGTCAGCCGCGGCGTCATCCTGCGCGGCCGTTATGGCATGGACAGCTGGCAGATGGCCCTGAGTGATCGAGTGATATTCGTACTGCGTACACGCCTGGTTGGCGCCCCCAAAACGTGAAACCTGTTATCCGTCTTCTGCTGATGCTGGCGGCCCTGCTGGCCAGCGGTTGTGCCTCGCTGTCCAATCAGCAGCGCGAGCGTGCCCAGGGCATCGCGGTTGCGGCCCGTTCCACCGTGATTGATTGCGACCGCCCGGATCGCTGCGCGCTGGATTCGCCGCTGCGTGCGCTGGGCGGCCAGGCCATTGCCGAGTCCACTGCGCAGCTGCCGCGGCATTACGCCACCATCGTCGACGAGGGCGAGCTGGCACTGGTGGCGCGGCTGAACCTGATCCGCAGCGCCACCCGCAGCGTGGACCTGCAAACCTACATCTTCGACACCGACGACAGCGCGCGGATGGTGATCGACGAACTGTTGGCGGCGGCCCGGCGCGGGGTCAAGGTGCGGGTGCTGATCGACCAGCTCTCGGCGATCTCGGACGTGCAGATGCTCGGCGCCCTGGCCGGCGCCCACGCCAACTTCGAGCTGCGCGTCTACAACCCGGCGTTCGGCAAGGCCAAGCTCAATTACTTCGACTACGCAGGCAGCGTGCTGTGCTGCTTCCGCCGTTTCAACCAGCGCATGCACAACAAGCTGCTGGTGATCGATGATGTGATCGGGGTGGTTGGCGGGCGCAACTACCAGGACGACTATTACGACTGGGACAAGGAATACAACTTCCGCGACCGTGACGTGGTGGTGGCCGGGCCGGAAGCGCGCGAGATGGCGGCCAACTTCCAGGCCTTCTGGGATGCGCGCCGCAGCGTGCCGGCCGAGCGCCTCAACGATGTCGGCAAGACCCTGTTAAACGAGGGCGTGCCGGCCATGCCGCAGGCGGCGTTCCGGCGCCCGGAGCGGATTGCGCGGGTGGATGTGGAAGCCTCCGATCCGCAGTTCATCCAAGAAGCCTTCGTCGCTACCGCCCTGCCGGTGCGCTCGGTCAGCTATGTGGCCGACCTGCCGCGCAAGCATCGCCGCGAGCGCGAGGCGCAGCCACTCAACGGCCAGCACCTGACCGAGCCGCGGCTGGATGCCCTGATTTCGCACGCGCAGACCGAAGTGCTGCTGCAGACGCCGTACCTGGTGTTGTCCAAGCCTGCGCAGGCGCTGTTCAAGGGCCTGCGTCAGCGTGAGACACCGCCGCGCGTGGTGGTGTCGACCAACAGCCTGGCGGCAACCGACAACCCCATCGTCTATGCGCTGTCGTACAAATACAAACGCCGCAACATGCGCGAGCTGGGCTTCAACATCTACGAGTACAAGCCGTTCCCGCTGGATGCCCCGATCAACTACGCGCAGCTGCTGCCCGCCCCCTTGGAGGGTGAGCCATCGTTGCGGCCGCAGCCGACGTCACGTAATCGGCTGATCGGCGGCAGCGCGGCCGGCAGCAATGTGCGCGGCAGTGGTTCCGGGCGCCGGCTCAGCGCCGATGGCAGTGAAGTCGAGCGCGATGTACTGCGTACCGAAACCCGGCCCTCGTTCCTGGGTACGCGCGCGGTCAACAAGCCGCTGCCGGTGACCCGCCGCGGCGCGCGCATGGGCCTGCATGCCAAATCACTGGTGGTGGACCGCCGCATCGGCGTGATCGGCACCCACAACTTCGACCCGCGCAGCGAGAACTACAACACCGAAGGCGCGGTGATCATCGATGACCCGGTATTCGCCGAGCAACTGGCGCAGAGCATCCTGCGCGACGTGCACCCGGACAATTCCTGGGTGGTGGCGCCGCGCGAGAAACCGCCGGTGCTGTCGGGGTTGAACTACAGCCTTGGCAAGGCCTCCGAGGCGCTGCCGGTGCTGGATTTCTGGCCGTGGCGCTACGCCACCGACTACGCCTTCGTGCCCGGCCCGGAGTGCCCGCAACCGCTGCGCCGGCAGGACCCGCGTTTCCACACCTGCTACACCGCGGTCGGTGACTTTCCGGAAGTGGACGTCGGCCCGAAGTGGGTGCTGGTGCGCATGCTCACCGCGTTCGGCGCCGGCCTGGTGCCGATCCTGTAACTGTCCTTGTTCCCCCAACAGGTAAAACAATGAGCCAAGTATTCCGCGCGCCGGTTGACCTGCAGTTGGTCAACGCCATGAGCCGCAACACGCTGATCGACCATCTGGGCATTGTGTTCACCGCCGCTGGCGATGACTGGTTGCAGGCAACCATGCCGGTGGATGCGCGCACCAAGCAGCCCTACGGCCTGCTGCATGGCGGCGCCTCGGTGGTGTTGGCCGAGACGCTGGGCAGCAGCGCCGGCAATCTGTGCGTGGACCCCGCCGAGCAGGTCTGCGTCGGGCTGGAGATCAATGCCAACCACCTGCGTGCCGCCCGCAGCGGCGTGGTGACCGGTACCGCGCGTGCGCTGCATGTGGGCCGCACCACCCAGGTGTGGGAAATCCGCATCGAGGATGAGGCCGGCAAGCCGGTGTGCATCTCGCGGCTGACTTTGGCGGTTGTGGCTAGAGGCTAGGAACTAGGCGGTAGGAACCAGGAACCAGAGGTTTGGAGCTGGGAGCTGAAGCGGAGAGCTGGAAGCGTAAAGCACCCCTCCCCAACCCTCCCCTTGCCTTCGGCAAAGGGAGGGGGTAACGGCGCGGCTTTCTGCGTCTGCACGTGCTTTGCTCCTGCTTCGCTCCCTCCCTTTGCCGCAGGCAAGGGGAGGGTTGGGGAGGGGTTGGCACTTGCTCCGGCTTTGCTCCCTCCCTTTGCCGCAGGCAAGGGGAGGGCTGGGGAGGGGTTGGCACTTGCTCCGGCTTTGCTCCCTCCTTTGCCACAGGCAAGGAGAGGGCGGGGGAGGGGTTGGCACTTGCTCCGGCTTCGCTCCCTCCCTTTGCCGCAGGCAAGGGGAGGGTTGGGGAGGTGTTGGCACTTGCTCCGGCTTTGCTCCCTCCTTTGCCACAGGCAAGGAGAGGGCGGGGAAGGGGTTGGCACTTGCTTCGGCGCTTGCTCCAGCCAGCTAAACCGGCACGGCCACCGGCAGGTGCTCGCGCACCCATAGCGCCAGCGCCGGCGCCGGCAACGCCGGGGTGAAGTGAAACCCCTGTGCGATCTGGTAGCCCTGCGCGCCCAGCAGGCGCAGCTGCTCCACGCTCTCCACGCCTTCGGCCACCACCTTCAACTGCAGGCTCTGGCCGATATGGGCGATGGCCTGGGTCAGTGCGCTGGCGACCTTGTCGCCTTCGATGCCGTGCACGAAGCTGCGGTCCAGCTTGAGCTCGCTGATCGGCAGCTGGCGCAGATAGCTCAGGCTGGAATAGCCGGTGCCGAAATCGTCCATCGACAGCCGAACGCCCAGTGCATGCACCTGATGCAGGGTCTGCAGAGTGATCGGGTCGCCGTCCAGAAGTACGTCCTCGGTGATCTCCAGGGTCAGGTCGCTGGCGCACAGCGATTCCTGCTGCAGGATCTGGCTGATCCACTCCGGCAGCGCGGCGCTGTGGAAATTGGTCGGCGACAGGTTCACCGACACCGATGGCACCTGCAGGCCGTCGCGCCGCCAGCGGGCCAGTTGCCGGCAGGCTTCGCCCAGCGCCCATTGGCCAAGGTCGCCGATCAGCCCGGCTTCCTCGGCCAACGGAATGAAACGTATCGGTGGCACGCTGCCCAGGCGCGGGTGCTGCCAGCGGGCCAAGGCCTCCACGCTGTGCAGGCGGCCACTGTGGATATCGATCTGCGGCTGGTAATGCAGCTGCAGCTGGCCCTGCTCCAGCGCCTCGCGCAGCGCCGCTTCCAGGGCCATGCGCTCCTGCGCGCATTCGTCCATCTCGCTGCTGTAGAAACGCACGCGGTTGCGGCCGTTGTGCTTGGCCTGGTACATGGCCACGTCGGCGTGGTGCAGCAGCGAGTCCATCTCGTTGCCGTCATGCGGAAAGATGCTGATGCCGATGCTGGCCGAAGGGCGGATCTCCATGTCACCGAGCGGCAGCGGCAGGCCCAGGGTGCGCAGGATGCGCTCGCTGCGTTCACTGGCGGTGGGCATGTCGCAGCGGTTGAGGACCACCACGAACTCATCGCCGGAGAGCCGGCCGACGATATCCATCGGCCCGGTTTCTTCCTGCAGGCGGCGCGCCACCGTGCGCAGCAGCTCATCGCCGCCGGGGTGGCCGAAGGAATCGTTGATCTGCTTGAAGCGGTCCAGATCGATGAACATCACCGCCAATGTCTGCCCTTGATGGCTGGCGGCGGTGATCGCCTGGTCGGCCTGGGCATGCAGCAGGCTGCGGTTGGGCAGGCCGGTGAGGTCGTCGTAGAACGCCAGCCGGCGAATCCGGTTGCGGGCTTCCTCGCGTTCCAGCGCCAGCGCGCACAGGTGCACGATCACCTCGACCAGGCGGTAGTGGAACTCGTCCGGGTCGTACGGCTGGCGGCAGTAGAAGGCGAAGGTGCCGAGCACGCGGCCATCATTGGCCTTGATCGGCGTCGACCAGCAGGCGGCCAGGCCATGCTGCAGGGCCAGGTGGCTGAGGCCTTCCCAGTTCGGGTCGGTGGCGATGTCGCGGCTGAGCACGGTCTGGCCGCTGTAAGCGGCGGTGCCGCAGGTGCCGGTCTTGGGCCCCACCGGCACGCCATCCACCAGCCGGATGTAGGCCTCGGGCAGGCTGGGCCCGGCCAGGTGGCGCAGGCGCCCGTCCTCGACCCGCAGCACCGAGCACAGCACCTGCGGGGCGATCTTCTCCACCTCCAGGCACATCATCTGCATCACCTCGGCGGTGGGCACTTCGCGCACCATCGCATCGAGCATCTTGTGCTGCAGCACTTCGTGCACCTTGGTGCGGGTGATGTCCATCAGCACGATGACCAGGTTCACCAGGGTGCCGTAGTCGTCGAAGATGGGGTTGGTGCTGACCGAGCACCACAGCGGCTGCCCGTTCTTGCGGTAGAGCCGTTCGTCGCCGCGGATCGGCTGGCCGGCCAGCAGCCGGCTGAGGTAGTTGGCAATCTGCTCGGGCGAGTAGTCGTGCGGGGACAGCAGGGCCGGCACGTACTGGCCCATCGCCTCACTGTCGAGGAAGCCGAACAGACGCCGGAAGCCCTTGTTCAGATGCACGATGCGGCCATCGGCATCGGTGATCAGCACCGCGCTCTGGGTTTCATCGAAGCCCAGCGACAGCAGCCGTTCGCGCGCCTGCGCCAGCCGCCGGGCGGTGACGTCGTTGACCAGCGCCAGATGGATGTTGCGGCCATTGTCGGCGATCTGCGACAGGGTGACGCTGATCCAGCAGGCAACGCCGTCTTTGCGGACCAGTTGGATGTCATGCGGGTCGGCGGCCAGTTCCTGCACGCGGTTGCTGGCGCCCGGATACAGGCGGGTGTTGTAGCGCTCACGCATGCTGGCCGGCGCCAGCGTGCCCAGGTTCTTGCCCTGGAGTTCCGCACGTGACCAGCCGGAAATGTTCTCCATGGCGTGGTTGACGTACAGGATGGTGTTGGCGTCGTCGAACAGAATGACGCCATTGCCGATCTGTTCCAATGCCGCGGAAAACAAATGCAGCATGTCTTCTGTCGATGACAGCAGCTGCCGGTCCATCTTGCCGCTCCCCTGAACGATAGTGTCGTTTTACACACTTCATGCCGGGAAAGCTGCCGGCGTACCCCGAATCGAAGGGGAGGCCGGTCCTTCCTGGCGATAGTGTGGCACGGCGCACCGTTTGGGTGCGCGCTTCGGGCAGGCCCTGGCAATGCCGGCGGCCGTGCCTGCCACGCTGGCGGAAGCTGGACCGCATCCGGTATCGTGCGCGGATGACTTCCCCCCGTCCCGCCCGCCAGGGCGGTGTGGCCCGCGTGTTCCGTTACCTGTACCGCGCCCCGCTGCTGCTGGTTCACATTGTCCTGTTTCTGCCGCTGATCCTGCTGCTGATGACGCAGCCGTGGGGGCGCATGGGCCCCGCCAACAACCCGCTGGAAGAGCGGGTCGTACGCTGGTGGTCGGGTGGTTTGATGTGGATCTTCGGCTTCCGCCTGCAGCGTTACGGCCAGCCCCTGCCGGGTGCGGTGCTGTTCGTGGCCAACCATGTGGGCTGGGTGGATATCAGCGTGATCCACAGCCAGAAGATGGTCGGTTTTGTCGCCAAGCGCGAGATCGCCGGTTGGCCCGTGGTGGGCTGGGTAGCCAGCCGTGGCCACACCATCTTCCACCAGCGCGGCAATACCGAGTCGCTGGGCGGGGTGATGGAAGAGATGGTCAAGCGCCTGCAGGAGCAGCGGCCGGTGGCGGTGTTCCCGGAAGGGCGTACCCGTGGCGGCCATGACGTGGGTCCGTTCCATGCGCGCATCTTCCAGGCTGCGGTGGAGGCCGGCGTGCCGGTGCAGCCGATCGCGCTGCGCTATGGCGTGCGCGGTGACGCACAGACCACCGTGGCGTTCGCGCCGGGCGAGAGCTTCTTCGGGAATTTCCTGCGGCTGCTGGGTGAGCCGGCACGGCGTGGCGAGGTGCACTTCCTGGAGCCGATCGCGGTCCAGGACCTGGAAGGCCGCCGGCGTATCGCCGAGACCTCGCGTGCGCGCATCGTGGCGGTGATGGAAGGGCCGTAAGGTGCGCATCACGGCCAACACTGTGGTGGGCAATCAACGCCAACCGGGCCGGCCATGCTGAGCGCCTGCAATTACCAGCCCCCGCGCTGGCTGCGCAATCCCCATCTGCAGTCGATGCTGGCATCGAGCCGGGTGCGGCTGCGGCGTGGCCAGCAACTGCTGGCCGGCAGCGGTGCGCTCACCCAGGAACTGATCCTTGATGGCGGCGACGGCGTGCGCCTGCAGGCCTGGCACAGCCGGCTTCCGGGTACGACCCCCAAGGCACTGGCGCTGCTGCTGCATGGCTGGGAAGGCAGCGCCGAATCCAGCTACATGCGAATGACCGCCGCGCGCCTGCTCGAACAGGGCTTCGAGGTGGTGCGGCTGAATTTCCGCGACCACGGCAATACCCATCACCTCAACCCGGGCATCTTCCATTCCTGCCGCATCGATGAAGTGGTCAACGCCGCCGCCGATGTGGCGCAGCGCTTCGCCGGCCTGCCGATGGTGGCGGCCGGTTATTCGCTGGGCGGCAATTTCGTGCTGCGGCTGGCCCTGCATGCGCCCGCCGCCGGGGTACCGCTGCTGCACGTGGCGTCGGTGTGCCCGGTGTTGGATCCGGCCATCACCATGGACAGCATCGAGCGTGGCCCGGCGATGTATGACTGGTACTTCCGGCGCAAATGGACCGGCTCGCTGCGCCGCAAGCGCGCGCTGTTCCCGGAGCTGGCCGATTGGGATGACAGCGTATTGAAGCTGGATATCCGCGCGCTGACCGGCTGGCTGGTTGACCATCACACCGAGTTCGGTTCGCTGCAGGAGTACTTCGACGGGTACTCCATCGCCGGCAACAAGCTGGCCGCACTGCAGGTGCCGGCCGACATCCTGATGGCCGCTGATGACCCGGTGATCCCGTTCACCACCTTCGACCACTGGCAGCTGCCGGCCAGTGCCCACCTGGAGATCGCGCGCTGGGGCGGGCACTGCGGCTTCATCGAGAACCTGCGTGGCGATGGCTTCTCCGAGCGCTGGGTGGCGCAGCATCTGGCCGCCGCCGTCGGCTGAACCCAGCGGGCGCGGCCGCGCCGCTACAATGCGGGTTTGCGCTAACGCTGGACCGCCATGCAAGACAAGATCATTGAAGCCCTGCGCCGCAACGCCACCGACGAGGCTGTGAGCCTGGCCCAGGCGTGGGTTGGCGCGGAACCGCAACAGGCCCAAGCCCACCGTTGGCTGGCCCTGTCGCTGCAGCAGCAGGAGCAGCTGGAGCAGGCCCAAGCCAGCCTGGAGGTTGCACTGGGGCTGGCCCCGGATGACGCGGCCCTGCATCTGCAGCATGCCGGCCTGCTGTTGGCGCTGCGTCAGATCGATGCCGCCGGGCAGGCGCTGGACCGCAGCACCTCGCTCAATCCCAACGAATTTTCCGCCTACCTGATGCAGGCGCATCTGGCCCTGGGCCGCGACGACATCGACGAGGCCGATCGGCTCAGCCGCATGGCGGCGCGCGTGGACCCGGACAGCCCCGAGCTGGGCACGATCGAAGGCATGGTGGCACTGCGCCGTGGCGACGCCGACCGCGCGCTGGCGATTCTGTCAGCGGCCGCTACCAAGCTGCCGGGCGATGTCCGCGTGCTGTATGCATTGGGCTTCGCCTATCTGGGCAAGGACATGCTGGCCTTCGCCGAGCAGGCGTTCCGCCGCGTGATCGAATTGAACCCCGGCAATCACGCGCTGCGCGGGCTGGTGGTGCAGCTGGCGCTGCGCCAGGGGCATCTGGACCGCGCTGCGGAAATGATGCGCGAAGTCCTGGCCACGGCGCAGGGTGATACCCCGGGCCTGCGCCGCTTGGCGGGTGAGCTGGAACTGGCCTCGGACCAGCCGTTGCAGGCGCTGGAACACCTGCGCCCGTTGCTGCAGCAGGTGCCGGGTGACCGTGCCGCGCTGCAGATGCTGTTGATGGCCTGGCAGCGCCTGGGCCGCGAAGAGGAAGCGCGCAGCGAACTGGACGCGGCCGTGCAGGCGCATACCCAGCACCACGACCTGTGGATGGCGCGGCTGGCCGTGGCACCGGTGGGCAGCGAGGAAGCGGTGGATGTGGTCGAGCGCTGGCTGGCCGCCATGCCCGAGCATCTGCCGGCGCTGGAAGCGCGCATGCGCCTGCATGACATGAACGACCAGGCTGAAGAAGCCGAAGCGGTTGCCCATCACATCATCGCGCTGGAGCCCGGCCGGGTCAGCGGCGAGCAGCGCATTGTCGAAGCGCTGCTGCAGCGCGAGCCGGCCGCCGCCATTGCCCATGTGCAGCGGCTGCTGGACAACGCACCGGAGCCGGCACGCCTGGCTGTGCGCAGCTGGCTGGGCGCAACCCAGGACCGTGCCGGTGATCACGCCGCTGCGGTGGCGACCTGGTTGCAGATGCATGAGGAAATGGCTCCCAACCGGTTGCCGTTGCCGCAGCAGGCCCGCGCGCCGGCCGAGTGGCCGGCGATGGGCGAGGTGGCCGCTGACAACCCGGTGCGGCCGATGTTCCTGTGGGGCGCGCCGGGCTCGGGCGTGGAGCGGGTGGCAACGGTGATGGCCGCCGGCAGCCGCGTGCTGCGTGGCGACCGCTTCGGGCCCAATCCCCCGAACGACGCCTTCCAGAACTTCCTGACCCTGCAGCGCCTGGCCACCGATGCGTTGACCCCGGAGCAGCTGGTGCAGCAGTGGCGCGACGCGCTGCCGGCACGCGGCATCGAAGACGGCAACGTCATCGACTGGCTGCTGTGGTGGGACAACGCCTTGTTGTGGGCGCTGCGCCCGCAGCTGCCGGAAGGCCGCCTGGTCATTGCCCTGCGTGACCCGCGCGACATGCTGGTGGAGTGGCTGGCACTGGGCGCACCGGCGCCGCTGGCGGTCACCTCGTCCAACGAGGCCGCGCAGTGGCTGGCGCGCGCGCTGGCGCAGGTTGCACTGCTGCACGAGCAGGACCTGTATACCCACCTGATCCTGCGTACCGACGATGCGGTGAACGACCCGGCGGCAATGGGTGCACTGCTGGAACAGGCCTTTGGCCTGCGCTTCCCGCCGGTACGCAGCCTTGGCCAAGGTACGATCGACGCGGGCCATTGGCGCAAGTACGCGCAGGTGCTGGCATCGGAATTCGCGCTGCTGACCCCGGTCGCGGTGCGCCTGGGCTATCCCGAAGCCTGATCAAGGAGCAAGCATGAAACTGGACAGTCAGAGTTTTCACAACGGGCAGCCGCTGCGGGCCGAGTTTGCTGCGGGTGATGCCAATGGCTTTGCCGGCAACCGCAACCCGCAGCTGAGCTGGCGCGATGTGCCGGCCGGCACGCGTTCGTTCGCGCTGATCTGCGTGGACCCGGATGTACCGACCGTGCCGGAGCTGGTCGGCCGCGATGATGTCAGCATTCCGCTGGACCAGCCGCGTGCCGACTTCGTGCATTGGGTGATGGTGGATGTGCCGGCCGAGCTGCGCGAGATCGCAGCCGGCAGCTGCAGCGACGGCTTCATCGCGCACGGCAAGACCCAGCCGGCCGGCCCGGCCGGTGCGCGTCAGGGCATCAACGACTACACCGGCTGGTTTGCCGGCAACGCGCAGATGGCCGGCACCTACTACGGTTATGACGGACCGTACCCGCCGTTCAACGACGAGCGCCTGCACCGCTATTTCTTCCGCTTGTTCGCGGTGGACGTGGAGCGTCTGCCGGTGGAAGGTGCGTTCACCGCTGCCGACGTTTACCGCGCGATGCAAGGCCACGTGCTGGCCGAAGCAGCGGTGCACGGCACCTACACGTTGAACCCGAAGCTGGCCTAGGCGCGCCACCTGTAGTGCCGAGCCATGCTCGGCAAGGGGCAGGAGCAACCCCTCCCCAACCCTCCCCTTGCCTGCGGCAAAGGGAGGGGTGTAGTGCCGAGCCGTGCTCGGCAAAAGCGTCACCTGTAGTGCCGAGCCATGCTCGGCAGAGGCGTTGCCGGTAAGGCCACAGCCGAGCATGGCTCGGCTCTACAAGACACCGCAAAACAGAAAGGGCGCCTTGCGGCGCCCTTTCTGTTTGCGTAAGCCCGATGGGCTTACTTGACCGTTTCCGACATCACCACCATGTCCAGCACATAGGCCTGCGACGGTGCGTCGGCCGGCGGGTTCTTGATCTGGTAGCGCTTCAGGCGCAGCACGTTGCGCACGCCCGGCTCGTGCTTGTAGCCCTCGATGTTGCCGTAGAAGTTTTCGTAGGCACCGCGCTTGCCCTGTTCCAGGCCCTGCTCGTTGTACTTCACTTCGCGTACCTGCAGGCAGGTAGCGTCCTTCATCAGCGGATGCGGGCAGGGCTTGGCCTGTGCGTCCACTTCCATGAACACCGTCTCGCCTGCGCCGCCGTAGCGGGTTTCGGCGGTCGGCTCGGCGCGGAAGCTCAGCACGTCACCATTGGCGGCGACCAGGCGCATTGCCGATGCGTCCAGCGCCTGCACGGTCAGCTTGCCCTGCAGGCGTTCGCTGGCCAGGCCGTCCAGCGCCATCAGCGGGCCCTGGCAGGCCTTGTTGGTCGACATCATGTTGCCAACGGTCAGGGTGTTGCCTTCCAGCGTGTAGGCGCCGCCCAGGTTGTTGCAGGCATTGCTGACCGACAGGCGGCCGTCCTTGAAATCCAGGGTCAGCGGCTTGTCGGCGTTCACGAACAGGCCGTCGACGCGCTTGCCGGCCGAGTCCACCGCGTTGTCCAGCAGCCAATGGTTGGCGCCCAGCTGTGCGGCGTCGATGTTCGCGGCAGGAGCAGCGGTGCTGGTGCTGGGGGCTGCGGTGGTTTCGCTCTTGGTGCTTGCAGGCGGATTGCTGCAGGCGGTCATGAGGGCGATGGGCAGTGCCAACAGAAGAATGCGCTTCATGGTGAACTCCTTGGTAGCGTTGGGAAAGTCAGGACGACAAACGGCCATGGCCGGCTGCCGGGGTTGCACTTGCGCGGGCGCGTTCAGTTACCAGCAGGCAGGAACAGCAGCAGGCCGAAGCCCAATGCAATGCGATATAGCGCAAAGCCGGTGAAGGGACGGCGTTTGATGTAGCTCAACAGCCACTTCACCACGATGAAGCCGGTGATGGCCGCGGCGACGAAGGCCACGCTCACATCGGTCCAGTTCTCACTGCCGAGCTGGCCTTTCTTGGCCATCTCCAGCAAGGCGTAGCCGCTGGCGGCGAACATGGTGGGGATGCCGACCAGGAATACGAACTCGGCCGCTGCCGCGCGCCGGGTCAGGCCCAGCAACATCGCCACGAAGATCGCCGCGGCCGAACGCGAGCTCCCCGGGAATACGCCGGCAACCACCTGTGCCAGGCCAACGGCCACGGCTACTTTCCAGGTGATGGTGGTGCTGTCGGGCAGGCGCCCGGCAAAGCGCTCGGCCAGCAGCATCCAGACGCCGCCGATCACCAGTGCCCACGCCACCGGGGTGACGGTTTCAGGCAGTTCCCAGCCAGCCAGGCGTACCGGCAGGCCAACAATGGCGGTGACCAGGAAGGCCACGCCCAGCTTCATCACGTAGTCGCGGTTTTCGGCCTGGTTCAAGCCGGTGGCCAGCGTCCACAGGCGCTGCCGGAACGCCAATACAACTGCCAGGATCGCGCCGGCCTGGATGACGATGTTGAAGAAATCCGAGCGTGCGCCCAGCCAGTGCTGGGCGATCAGCAGATGGCCGGTGCTGGAAATGGGGAGAAATTCGGTGAGGCCTTCGAGGATGCCCAGCAGCAGGGCGGAGAGCAGGTCGGACATGGGAGCGGGAGTTGAGGAGGCGGGCACAGCATAGTGCATTCAGTGCTTCGCACCTGAATGGTGCATGGCACGAAAACAGCACCAAATTGGTGCTTATAACCACTGGCAGTTTTCCACGGATGCCAATCAAAACAACAACTTGTAGTTAACAAAAAGTTGGCACGCCATTTGCTTTGATACAGGCACGTCACCATCAATTCGAGGTTGCACCCGATGTCGCTGGAAAATGTTGAGAAGCTGATCAAGGACAACCAGATCGAGTTCATCGACCTGCGTTTTGTCGACATGCGTGGCATCGAGCAGCACGTGACCTTCCCGGCCTCGATCATCGAGCCGTCGCTGTTTGAAGAAGGCAAGATGTTCGACGGCAGCTCCATCGCAGGCTGGAAGGGCATCGCCGAATCGGACATGGTGCTGATGCCGGACGCTGACAGCGCCTACATCGACCCGTTCTACGCCGACCCGACCCTGGTGCTGACCTGCGACGTGCTCGACCCGGCCACCATGCAGGGCTACGGCCGCTGCCCGCGCGGCATCGCCAAGCGCGCCGAGTCCTACCTGAAGTCCTCCGGCATCGCCGACCTGGCCTTCTTCGGCCCGGAACCGGAATTCTTCATCTTCGATTCGGTCCAGTTCGCCAACGACATGGGCAACAGCTTCTACAAGATCAACTCTGAAGAAGGTTCCTGGAACACCGGCAAGAGCTATGACGGCACCAAC
Source organism: Stenotrophomonas nitritireducens (assembly GCF_001700965.1). Lineage (NCBI taxonomy): Bacteria > Pseudomonadati > Pseudomonadota > Gammaproteobacteria > Lysobacterales > Lysobacteraceae > Stenotrophomonas > Stenotrophomonas nitritireducens. The sequence goes on along the minus strand of NZ_CP016756.1, from coordinate 2,118,879 downwards.
ACCGGCTACCGTCCGGCAGTGAAGGGCGGTTATTTCCCGGTGCCGCCGACCGACTCGCTGCACGACATCCGCGCCGAGATGTGCAAGGTGCTGGAAAAGGTCGGCATCGAAGTCGAAGTGCACCACCACGAAGTGGCCAATGCCGGCCAGTGCGAGATCGGCGCCAAGTTCAACACCCTGGTCACCAAGGCTGACGAACTGCAGCGCATGAAGCACGTGATCAAGAACGTTGCCCACCGCAACGGCAAGACCGTGACCTTCATGCCCAAGCCGCTGGTCGGCGACAACGGCAGCGGCATGCACGTGCACCAGTCGCTGGCCAAGGGTGGCAACAACCTGTTCTCCGGTGACGGCTACGGCGGCCTGAGCCAGATGGCGCTGTGGTACATCGGCGGCATCTTCAAGCACGCCCGTGCGATCAATGCCTTCGCCAACTCCGGCACCAACAGCTACAAGCGCTTGGTGCCGGGCTTCGAAGCACCGGTGATGCTGGCCTATTCGGCCCGCAACCGTTCGGCTTCGTGCCGCATTCCGTGGGTGTCCAACCCGAAGGCACGCCGCATCGAAATGCGTTTCCCGGACCCGATCCAGTCCGGCTACCTGACCTTCACCGCGCTGATGATGGCCGGCCTGGACGGCATCAAGAACCAGATCGACCCGGGCGCACCGAGCGACAAGGATCTGTACGACCTGCCGCCGGAAGAAGAGAAGCTGATCCCGCAGGTGTGTTCCTCGCTGGACCAGGCGCTGGAAGCACTGGACAAGGACCGCGAGTTCCTCAAGGCCGGTGGCGTGATGAGCGACGACTTCATCGATGCCTACATCGCGCTGAAGATGAAGGAAGTGACCGCGTTCCGCGCCGCTACCCATCCGCTGGAATACCAGCTGTACTACGCGAGCTGATGTAACGGCGGCCAGCGTACTGCGTTGGCCGCCGGCAACACCGGATGCAGTTGCTAGCTGTTGTTAGGCGGCGGTGGCGTGGACCCTCCCCCTCCCATCTGCGTCATCGCCGCCGCCTTTGTTGCTGGGGAGCACACAGGCCAGGCAACAGCCCGCAGCGCATCTGCAGGGGCAAGAGAATCCGAGCGCGCGGCATGGGCCTTCCTCCCTCCCGCGTGGTTGTTGCGGCCGGCAGCAATGCCGGTGGCAACCGCCAGGCCCATGATGCGTTCGGCGCAACAGCCAGCGGCCGCACACCGGCCGGTGGAAGACACGATGCCGGCCCGCAGCCGCAGGCCGGTCTCCTCCACATCGGGACATGCGCATGAAATTAATCTCCGCGATCATCCGGCCATTCAAGCTCGACGAAGTGCGTGAAGCCCTGGGCGCCGCAGGCGTTTCCGGCATCACCGTCACCGAGGTCAAGGGCTTTGGCCGGCAGAAAGGTCACACCGAGCTGTACCGTGGCGCCGAATACGTCGTCGATTTCCTTCCCAAGATCCGCATCGAAACCGCCGTCACCGACGACAACGTCGAGGCGGTGATCGAAGCCCTGCAGGGCGCGGCCGGCACCGGCAAGATCGGTGACGGCAAGATCTTCGTTACCGCGCTGGAACAAGTGGTGCGTATCCGCACCGGTGAAACAGGCGCCGACGCGCTGTAAGAGCCCGCTGAACCCGTCCTCCGGCGGCAGCGACCGCCAGGTGACAACGGGTCGCTGGCAGGTTCCACCCCCACAACCGGAGTCGACAATGCGAACGGAATTTTTCACCGGGTTGAAAGCCCGGCTCGGAGGCCTGTGCCTGTCTTTCATACTTGGCGCGATGATGCTGGGCATGTTTTCCAGCAGCGCCTGGGCACAGGATACGCAGGCGCAGCCCGCAGCCACGGAAGTGGCTGCCGCAACAACGCAGGCTGCAGCCGCACCTGCGGCAGCGGCCGCAGCTACCTTCGACAAGGGCGACGTAGCGTGGATGCTCACCGCCACCTTGCTGGTGCTGATGATGGTGGTGCCCGGCCTGGCACTGTTCTACGGTGGCCTGGTGCGCGCAAAGAACGTGCTGTCGGTGCTCAGCCAGGTGCTGGTGGTGTTCTCGCTGGTACTGATCCTGTGGGTGGCCTATGGCTATAGCGCGGTATTCAGTACCGGCAACCAATTCTTCGGCTCATTCACGGAATTTGCCTTCCTCAAAGGCTTCACCCCGGACTCGGTGGGCAATACGCCTATCGCCGGACTGCCGGATTTTCTGTTCGTCGCCTTCCAGTCGACCTTCGCCGGCATCACCACCGCACTGATCGTCGGCGCCTTCGCCGAGCGCATCAAATTCCGCGCGGTGCTGCTGTTCTCCGCACTCTGGTTCACCCTGAGCTACATCCCGATGGCGCACATCGTGTGGGGTGGCGGTTATCTCGGCGAGATGGGCGCGATCGATTTCGCAGGCGGCACCGTGGTGCACATCAATGCCGGTGTCGCCGGTCTGGTGGCAGCGTGGTTCGTCGGCAAGCGCCTGGGCTATGGCCAGACCGCATTGAAGCCGCACAACCTGCCGTTGACCTGGATCGGCGCGATGCTGCTGTGGGTGGGCTGGTTCGGTTTCAACGCCGGCTCGGCTGCCGCCGCTGACACCGTGGCTTCGCTGGCCTTCATCAACACCGTGCTTGCTACTGCGGCCGCCGTGTTGGGTTGGACGTTGGTGGAAGCCATCACCAAGGGCCATCCGTCGGCATTGGGCGCGGCCTCCGGTGCGGTTGCCGGCCTGGTTGGCGTGACGCCGGCCTGCGGTACCGTGGGTCCGCTCGGCGCGATCGTGATTGGTTTTGTCACCGGCATCGTCTGCGTCTGGGGCGTGACCGGCTTGAAGCGCCTGCTGAAGGCGGACGACACCGCCGACGTATTCGGCGTGCACGGTGTCGGTGGCATTGTCGGCGCCATCCTCACCGGCGTGTTCAGTGCGCAGTCGCTGGGCGGCACCAAGGTGGATCTGGATATCGGTCACCAGGTGTGGGTGCAGGTGGTCAGTGTCGGCTTCACCGTGCTGTGGTCGGCGGCGGTTACCGCAGCGGTGCTGCTGGTTGTACGCGCGCTGGTTGGTCTGCGCGTTAGCGAAGAAGCCGAACGTACTGGTTTGGACGTGACTACCCATGGTGAGTCTGCGTACGAGGCGTGATTGCGTTGGCCCTTCTCCTGCAAAAGACCAAAGCCCCTCTACCGAAACAGACCAAAGCCCCTCTCCCGCGTGCGGGAGAGGGGTTGGGGTGAGGGCAGCTTTTGGAGCATTACCGGGAAAGCCCCTGCCGAGCATGGCTCGGCACTACAGCTCTAGCCCCTCTCCCGTTTAACGGGAGAGGGGTTGGGGTGAGGGCAGCTTTTGGGGCGTTACCGGGAAAGCCCCTGCCGAGCATGGCTCGGTACTACAGGCCCTCAGCCAACACCAAGGCCTTCACCTTTTCAGCTTTCTCAAAATGATCCAGACGATGGATCTGGATCCACCACGTAGCCGCTTCCATCAACGATTCCGGATCATCGTTTCGATTCGAAAAAAACGCATAGAACGACAGCCCTACCGTCGGGCCCTTCGCAGCGATCCTGGCATCGCAGACGGCGATGAATTTCTGTTTCAGTGAATCGCGCATTGCCTCTCCAGCAGACTGCCGAACAACGAATCCGCCCAGCCTAGCCACAACGGGCAGCCATCCCCAGCAGAAAGTGTTCCCAACCTGCAGCGCTTGTTCCGCGCCGGCGGCACCCGCCGGACTTCCCACCTCACTGCGCAGGCCCTCCCATGCAAGCAAGCCCCATCGCCGCAGCTGTCGGCGCAGCGTCCATTCCATGCCCGAGTGCACTTGCAAAGCGGCGCGCGGCAACGTGCAATGCCGGACATGAAGACCAAACTGCTGCTGCCGCTCGCCCTGTTGGCCTCGCTGACTGCCTGTACCTCCACGCCGGAGCGCAATCCGCTGGCGAAGTGGGTGCCGTCGCCGAACTACAACGAACGCCAGCCGGTGGTGATCGTGCTGCACCACACCGAGCAGGGCTCGGTGCAGGAGAGCCTGGACACGCTGCGCACCGCCAACAGCGGTGGCCAGGTGAGCTCGCATTATCTGGTGGGCCGCGATGGTGACCTCTACCAGCTTGTGGCCGATGGCGAACGCGCCTGGCATGCCGGTGGCGGCCGCTGGGGTGGTTTCAGCGATCTCAACTCGACCTCGATCGGCATCGAGATCGACAACAACGGCAGCAGCCCCTTCACCCAGCCGCAGATCGCCACCCTGCTGCGCCTGCTCGAAGACCTGTGCACCCGCTACAACATCCCGCGCAGCCAGATCATCGGCCATGCCGACCTGGCACCAACCCGCAAGGCCGACCCCAGCCGCTACTTCCCGTGGCAGCAACTGGCCGAAGCCGGTTTCGGCCTGTGGCCCGACCCCAAGCACGGCCCGGCACCGGCCGGCTTCGACAGCTGGATGGCGATGCAGGCCTTCGGCTATGCGCTGGACGACCGTGCAGCCGCCGCGCGCGCCTTCCATCGCCGCTTCCGTGGCAGCGACACCCTACCGGCCGAGCTCGACGTGGAAGACGCCCGCATCCTGTACTCCCTGCTCCAGCAGAAGCAGTGATGCGGTCGGTTTGCACTATATTGGTGCAATGACCGACCCTGATTTCAGCCCTTCGCCGGATCTGATGGCCACTCCCTTGGTCTGGAGTGATGTGGACGGCCGCATCCAGGGGGCCAACCCGGCCTTCTGCCGCTGGCTGGGGGTCAGCGTGCGGCGCCTGCTGGGTCAGCCGCTGGTGTCGCTGGAAGCGCAGGGCGAGGCCCTGGCGCAGCGACTGGCGCTGCCGGTGACCGACATGACCCGCCTGCCGCGATTGACCCTTGCCTTGCCGGGCGAAGCGCCGCGCTTCGCCGATGGCTGGTTGAGTGCGGTGGAGCAGGGCGGCTGGCTGCTGGAAGCCCATCCGGTGGACGAGTTCCAAGGTGCCGACCCGGCCCAGGTACTTCCGGGCGCATTCAGTGCCGCGCTCAAAGGCCTGGCCCACGAACTGCGCAATCCACTGGCCGGGCTCAAGGGCGCCGCGCAGCTGCTGGCGCGCCGCGCCAGTGGCCGCGATGCCGACGAACGCGAGCTGATCGAACTGATCGGCGCCGAGATCGAGCGCCTCAACACCTTGCTGGAACAACTGCTGTCGCCGGCCCCGCAGCGCCCGCACGCACCGCTGAACATCCATGCCGCGCTGGAGCGGGTGCTGCGCCTGGTCGAGAACGAGGCCGGCTGGTCGGTACGCCTGCTGCGCGATTACGATCCCAGCATCCCGGAGTTCGCCGGTGATGCTGATCGGTTGACCCAGGCACTGTTGAACCTGGTCCGCAATGCCATCCAGGCCGGTGCCACCAGCGTCACCCTGCGTACCCGCGTGGAGCATGGCCTGCGCATCGCCGAGCAACCGTATGCGCTTGCCCTGCGCCTTGAAGTGGCCGACGACGGTCGCGGCGTGCCGGAAGAACTAGCCGAGCACCTGTTCCTGCCGCTGGTCAGCGGCCGCGCCGAAGGCACCGGGCTCGGCCTTGCACTGGCCCAGCAGGTAGCCCGCGAACACCGCGGCACGCTGAGTTACCGTTCGCGCCCCGGCCATACCGTGTTCACCGTGCTACTGCCGTTGCCCGCCGCCGAGGACGCGCCGGAGGTGGGCGATGTATAAGCCCACCGCCGCCACCGTCTGGGTGGTTGATGACGACCGTTCGGTCCGCTTCGTGCTGAGCACCGCACTGCGCGATGCCGGTTACAGCGTCGAGGGTTTCGACAGCGCCGCTGCTGCATTGGCTGCGTTGGCCCAGCAGCCGCCACCGGACCTGTTGTTCACCGACGTGCGCATGCCCGGCGATGACGGCCTGGTATTGCTGGACAAGCTCAAGGCCGCGCACCCGCAGCTGCCGGTGATCGTGATGTCGGCCTATACCGATGTGGCCAGCACCGCCGGCGCCTTCCGCGGCGGCGCGCATGAGTTCCTGTCCAAACCGTTCGACCTGGATGACGCCGTTGAACTGGCGCGGCGCGCGCTGCCCGAAGTCGAAGAGCAGCCCGCGCCCGTCGCGGTGCTGGCGCCCACACAGAAAGAGGAAGGCCCGCCGCAGCTGATCGGCGACACCCCGGCCATGCGCGCCTTGTTCCGCGCCATCGGCCGGCTTGCGCAGGCACCGTTGTCGGTGTTGATCAATGGCGAAACCGGCACCGGCAAGGAGCTGGTGGCCAATGCGCTGCACCGCGAATCGCCGCGCGCCAAAGGCCCGTTCGTCGCGCTCAATACCGCCGCGATACCGGCCGAACTGCTGGAAAGTGAATTGTTCGGCCATGAAGCCGGCGCCTTCACCGGCGCCAGCAAACGCCACATCGGCCGCTTCGAGCAGGCCGATGGCGGCACCTTGTTCCTCGATGAAATCGGCGACATGCCGCTGGCGTTGCAGACCCGGCTGTTGCGCGTGCTGGCCGAGGGCGAGTTCTTCCGCGTCGGTGGCCGCGAGCTGATCCGCGTCGATGTACGCGTGGTTGCCGCCACCCACCAGGATCTGGAAACGCTGGTCGAACAGGGCCGTTTCCGCGCCGACCTGCTGCACCGCCTGGACATGGTGCGGCTGTTGCTGCCGCCGCTGCGCGAGCGACTGGGCGACGTGCCACAACTGGCCGAGAACTTCCTGGTCAACGCTGCACGCCGGCTCGACATGCCGGCCAAGCGCCTGTCCGTGGCTGCGGTGAAGGCGCTGCGCGAGCACAGCTGGCCGGGCAATGTGCGCGAGCTGGAAAACGTGTGCTGGCGGTTGGCTGCGTTGGCGGTGGCCGATACCGTATCGGCCGAGGACGTAAAGGCCGCCTTGAACCGCGGTGGCCGCGCCACCCACGCCACCCCGCCGCTTGCCCCGGAACACTGGGATCGTGCTTTGGCCGCGTGGGCGCGCCAGCGCCTGGCCGAAGGTGCCAGCGGCCTGCACGCCGAGGCCCGCGAGCGGCTGGACACGGCGCTGCTGGAAGCAGCGTTGGACTTCACCGATGGCCACCGTGCCGATGCCGCCGCGCGGCTCGGGCTGGGCCGCAATACCATCACCCGCAAGCTGGGGCCGGGCCGCCGTCGCTGAGCTGCGACGGCCCGCCCAACCCAGCTGAATGGCCGTATGTATACTCGGCTCCCCATGGAAACCACGACACCGTTGGTGCATGGCAAGAGGCGGATGCGGCGCTGGCAATGCGCTGATCGGCGTATGCCCATGGCGTTTCCCGTGCACCCGCACGGCCGCTCCCGCGCAGCGGTGCCGCGCCGTCGTGTACGGCGCCCCGCAACATGCTGAGCGCCGATGCCTGGAACCGGCTGGTCGAGCTGTTCGGCCAAGCAACCGATCTTCCTGAAAACGAGCGAATCCGTTTCATCCATGCGCAGACCGCCGACGATCCGGTGTTGCAGCGGGAGTTGCTGGCGCTGATCGCCGCCGATGCCGCTACCGACGCCACCCGGCGGCTGCGCGAGCCGATGCAACGTGCGGCCGAGTTGCTGCTGCAGGCCGCCGAGGCCGAGGTGATTGCCGGCACCCGTTTTGGTCCGTGGTCGGTGGAGCGGATGATCGGGGCCGGTGGCATGGGCCGGGTGTATCTGGCGCAGCGCGCCGATGGTGCCTACACCCGCGAGGTCGCGCTCAAGCTGGTCAACACGCCGGCCTTGAGCGAGCGCCGGTACGCGCACTTCGCGTACGAATGTCGCCTGCTGGCGCATATGCAGCACCCTGCCATCGCGCAGATCCATGATGCCGGGACCGACCCGGAAGGCCGTGCCTACCTGGTCATGGAATACATCCAGGGCCAGCCCATCACCGCGTGGTGCGACCAGCACCGGGCCAGTCTGCGCGAACGCGTGGCGCTGCTGGCCAGGGTTGCCGAAGGGGTCCAGCACGCACACCAGAAAGGTGTGATCCATCGCGACCTGAAGCCCGGCAATGTGCTGGTGGGCAGTGTTGACGGGCAGCCGGCGCCGAAGATCATCGACTTCGGTATCGCGATCGAGGCTGAGGCCGCGCAGCGCGGCAGCAGCGGTGGCACGCCGGGTTACATGAGCCCCGAACAGTCGCAGCCAGACAGCGATGTCGACGCGCGCAGCGACGTGTATTCGCTGGGCGCGATCCTGTACGAACTGGCCTGCGGCAGCTGCGTGGATGCCGACGCGCTGCAATCGCCGTCGCAGCACCTGCAGGGGCTGGCCGCGCAGCGGCAGGAACAGCTGGCCAGCGCCCGCGCCAGCACGCCGGCGCGTCTGCGCAGGGAGTTGCGCGATGGCCTGGACGCCATCGCGTTGAAGGCGTTGCGGCCTGCGCGTGGCGAACGCTACGCGTCGGTGTCGTTGCTGCTGGAGGATCTGCGCCGTTGGCTGTGCCATTACCCGCCGCAGGCGGCAGGCCGCACCCGGCTGTTGGCACTGCGCAAGTTCGCGCGCCGCAACCGTCTGATGGTGGGGGCGGCCGCGGTTGTCGGGCTGGTGCTGCTGGCGGGCCTGGCGGCCAGCAGCTGGGCGCTGCACGAAGCACGCCAGGAAGCAGCGCGTGCCAAGGTGTCCTCGCGCTTCCTCGCGTCGGTGCTGGACAGCATGGACCCGGCCATGGCCGATGGCCTGGACCGCAGCTTGATGTTGCGGGTGCTGGAGGACGCGTCCCGGCGTGCGCCACACGATCTGGCGGCACATCCGGACATCCTCGCGGACATGCAGCTGATCATCGCCGCCAACCAGATCAAGCTCGAGGACTACCCGCGCGCGCTCGCCCATCTGCAATCGGTGCGTGCGCTTGCCGACCAGCACCCCGGGTTGCAGCAGCAACGGCTGCGCGCGCTGCAGATACTGGGTGATATGCATGTCGTCAACGGCAAGCTTGCACAGGCACAGGCGGTATTGCAGGAGGGAATCGCCGAGGCCGATGCGGGTGGCCCCGGGCATCTGCGGTTGGCGTCCGACCTGCGGTCGCGGCTGGCATGGGTCTGGTTCCAGCAGGGCAGGGCACAGCAAGCCCTGCAGTTGGCAAAGCAGGCGCTGGATGCGCTGGACCGCATGGGTCCTGCTGACGACCAGCAGCGGCTGGACGCAGCCAAGCGATACGCGAACATGTTGTCCACCAGTGGCGACTACCCGCGCTCCATCGCACTGATGGAGGACGTGGTACAGCGGCGCACCCGGCGCAATGGCCCGGACCACGCGCTGACACTGGTTGCGCGCCGTGATCTGGTGACGACACGGCTGCGCATGCGCGATTTTGCCGGCGCCGAACCCGAGCTCCGGCAGTTGCTGGCAGCCTACGAACGCATGTATGGCGCCGACAACGCCTATCCCATGGGGGTGCGCGGCATGCTCGGCAGTGCCCTGCGTGAACAGGGAAAAGTTGCCGAAGCCGGGCCGCATTACCGCGCAAGCATGGAGTGGTGTGCGAAGCGTTATGGCGCCGAGTCGCTGTCAACGCTGGTCGCGCGCCACAACCATGCCAACTGGCTGTTGGCTGCCGGCCAGGCTGGCCAGTCGCGGGATGAGCAGAAGGCATTGCTGGCCATTGCGGACCGCAGCCTGGGCCGTGCCAATCACGTTACCGCCGAAGTCCTGCGCGGCCTGGCTGAAGCCGAACTGGCCCTGGGCGAGCGCGGCAGCGCACGCCTGCACGCCAGCGCCGCGCTGCAGGCGATGCGCCAGGTGTATGGCGATCAGCATGCGGGCGCGTTGCGCGATGCGCGTGCCACCCTGCAGAAGGTGGAAGCCGCAGGCACCGGTACAGTGGCGGCCGGCGCGGGTGCTGATTGACCGACGCAGCGCTCGACCGCGTGGCCACAAACAGGCATCGTTGACGCGACATGTTCGCAACAACGCAACGCCGTGGCAGGACCCATGCCTGCCCGGCATGTATTCAGAGGAGTTCCCGATGCGCCAGTGCCTGTTCCTGTTGACCGCCACCAGCACCCTGCTGCTTGCCGCCTGTGGTTCCGGCCCAGGCACCAAGGCCGAGCCGCCTGCGCCGCCGGTAGCCACCGTCAGCACCGCCCGCATGGCTGAAGCCAATCTCGCGCCGGCCTCGGCCAGCCTGGTCAGCGGCCGTCTGGCGCTGGTGCCCGAAACCGGCGGCGTGCACATCACCGGGGTCATCGGTGGCCTGCCGCGTGGCCAGCAGGCCGCCTTCCACGTGCATGAAAAAGGCGACTGCAGCGCGATGGATGCAAGCAGCGCCGGCGGCCACTTCAACCCCGCCATGCAGCAGCACGGGCGTGCCGGTGCTGGCGCGCATCATGCCGGCGACATGGACAACCTGCAGGCCAACGCCGAAGGCGTGGTTCACGTCGACGTACACCTGCGTGGCGTTACCCTCGGCGGTGGTGCTGCAAACGACGTCGCCGGCCGCGCACTGGTAGTGCATGCAACGGCCGACGATTACCGCAGCCAACCGGCCGGCAACGCCGGTGCGCGTGTCGCCTGTGCGGTGATCCGCGTGGTGCGCTGAGCGCGCCAACCCTGATTCGATCCAGACCAGCAAAGGAGTTACCCAATGCGACTGATCCACACCAGCCTGTTCCTCGCCAGCGCCCTGGCCCTGACCGCCTGCAACAAGGGTGCCGAGCCCGATGCGGCGCCGGCCGACAGCGTACCCCCGCCGGCAGCGACCACCCCGGCCACCGACCCGGCCGCACCGCCGGAAATGGCCAAGCCGATCGCCACCGCCCAGCTGCAGCCGACCAAGGACAGCACGGTTGCCGGCACCATCAGTTTCAGCCTGGTCGATGGCCAGCTGCGTGCCAGCGGCGACATCAGCGGCCTGAAGCCGGACAGCGAACACGGCTTCCATATCCACGAAAAAGGTGATTGCAGCGCGCCGGACGGCAGCAGCGCCGGTGGCCACTTCAACCCGGGCAGCAGCGAGCACGGCAGCATCAGCACCGCCATGCACCACGGTGGCGACATGCCCAACATCAAGGCCGACGCGCAGGGCAACGCGCACATCGACGGCCCGGTGGCGAGCAATGTCAACGTTGGCGTAGGCGATGGTTTCGACATCGTCGGCCGCGGCTTGATCGTGCATGCCGACCCGGACGACTACAAGACCCAGCCGACCGGCAATGCCGGCGCACGCCTGGCGTGTGCGGTGATTACCAAGGTGCCTTGAAGCAAGGAACTAGTTGCCAGGAACGAGGAACTCGTAAAGGCAGCACAACAACAGCAAAGGGCCGCTTACGCGGCCCTTTGCTGTTGTTGTGTGCTTAGCTGCGCTTCTGGCTTGTCTCCCTCCCTTGCGCAACGCGCAGGGGAGGGTCGGGGAGGGGTGCTTTGGCTTTGGCTCTGGCCTTGGCTTTTGCACTTGCTCTCCACTCATATTTTTCGCCATGACTCGCCGCTGATCCTTCTGTTTGGGTGAGACAGGCAAGGGCAAAAGACAACCGCACCCCTCCCCAGCCCTCCCCTTGCCTTCGGCAAAGGGAGGGGCTGTGCATGCAGCACTCAGGCTCCAGCGAAAGAAAAGGCCGCTTGCGCGGCCTTTTCAGCAGGTACTCACTGGCGCTCAGTGCGCCAGCAGCGCCTTCGCGTCCTGGCCGGCATTCACGTGCACGTAGAGCACATCGATGCCATGTGCTTCCAGCACGGCGGCCATCTGCCGCTGGCGCATCATGTACTGCTCGTAGACGCGCTGCAGTCGCTCGCAGTCGCTCTTGTCCTGGGCGTAGTGCGCGCACCAGCCGGCCGGATCGAACAGCGCCATGCGCACTTCGCCACCCACATACCGCAGCAACGGCTCGGGCGGCATGTCCAGCCACTGTTCCTCGTTGGGCGCGAACATCGCCGTTTCCAGCAGCGGCCACAGATCGGCCAGGCCCTGGTTGTCGTACTGCATGGCCATCATCGCGGCCAAGTCGTTGACGGTGAAATAGCGCGCATGTTCGATCTGCGCGGCAAAGCTGTTCTGCGCCAGCAGCGCGGTATCCGGTTGCGCCATGCCATTGGCCAGCAGCACCTCTTCCAGCGCATCGCGCACGTCGCTGCGGACGGCCGCCTCACCCCCGGCCAGCACGAATGGCAACAGCCGCAGCGCGCCGCCACTCAGGGCCGGATCGGCCTGCAGCGGCAGCGGAATCTCGCCGTTGGCATCGGCGCCGAAGGCCAGCAGGCGCGCGCCGTGGTTGCGCCCTGGCGCGCGCATCTGCAGTTCTTCCAGGCGGCGATGAATGGGCAGGCCGGGGCGCAGGACTTCGGCCGGGTCGAAATGCGCGGCAGCGAAAACCAGATCCAGTTCACTGACCTGCGGGACCAGTTTGGTCAGGTCGCGGCCAATCAGCGCCACCAGTTCGCCGGCCTGCTCGGAGCCCAGCGCCGCCTTGCCGGGCTGCTCGCCGCCAGCCAGTTCCAATGCCACTACGCCAAGGGCGTTCACGTCAGGGTTTGAATTGCTCATGATTCGCGGTTGGCCCATCACGGCCTCGAAGCTACACTCAACGCCATTATGCCTGCTATCGCGTGCAGGCCACGTCGCATACCCTTTCCCATGTCAGGTACCCGCATGCCCAGCGCTCGTCCAGTCGCCATTCTCGGTGGCGTCCGCATCCCGTTCTGCCGTCAGAACACTGCTTATTCGGATGTTGGCAATCTTGGTATGTCAGTCCGTACGCTCGGTGCGCTTGTTGAACGGTTCGGCCTGCACGGCCAGCAGCTGGGCGAAGTGGCGATGGGCGCGGTGATCAAGCACCCCAGCGACTGGAACCTGGGCCGCGAGGCCGCGCTGTCGTCCGGGCTGTCGCCGCTGACCCCGGGCATCACCCTGCAACGTGCCTGTGGTACTTCACTGGACAGCATCATCACCGTGGCCAACAAGATCGCCCTGGGGCAGATCGAGTCGGGCATCGGCGGTGGCTCGGATACCACCTCCGACGTGCCGATCGTCTATGGCAAGAAGCTGCGGGCGCGCCTGCTGGCCGCCAACCGTGCCAAGAGCACCGGTGACAAGATCCGTACCCTGCTCAAGGGCTTCAAGTTCTCCGAGCTCAAGCCCGAGTTCCCAGGCGTCGCCGAGCCGCGCACCGGCAAGAGCATGGGCGACCACTGCGAGGACATGGCCAAGGAATGGAACATCTCGCGCGATTCCCAGGATGAGTGGGCGGTGTCCTCGCACAGGAAGCTGGCTGCTGCTTACGAGCGCGGCTTCTTCAACGACCTGATCGCGCCGTTCCGTGGCGTCGAGCGCGACAACATCCTGCGTCCGGACACCTCGCTGGAAAAGCTGGCCACCTTGAAGCCGGCCTTCGACAAGAGCTCCGGCCGTGGCACCTTGACCGCCGCCAACTCCACCCCGCTGACCGACGGTGCCGCTGCCGTGCTGCTGGCCAGCGAGGAATGGGCGCGCGCCCACGGCCACGAGCCGTTGGCCTATCTGCGCGATTCGCAGGTGGCGGCGGTGGACTTCGTGCATGGTGAAGGCCTGCTGATGGCACCGACCATCGCCGTGCCGGAGATGCTCAAGCGCAACGGTCTGACCCTGCAGGATTTCGACATCTACGAAATCCATGAAGCCTTCGCCGCGCAGGTGCTGTGCACGCTGCGCGCGTGGGAGAGCGAGGAGTACTGCCGCAACCGCCTGGGTCTGGATGCCGCATTGGGCCGCATCGATCCGGACAAGATCAACCCGCTGGGTTCGTCGCTGGCTACTGGCCACCCGTTCGCAGCAACCGGCGCCCGCATCATCGGCACCGTTGCCAAGGAACTGGCCGCACGCGGCGGCGGCCGTGCGCTGGTGTCGATCTGCACCGCCGGGGGCATGGGCGTGGTGGCCATCGTCGAGCGCTGAGGCGCTGTTTGCAGTGCCGAGCCATGCACGGCAGAGGCGTTACCGGTAATGCCCCTTGCCGACCATGGGTCGGCACTGCATGTGATTATCCTGCCGACCATGGGTCGGCATTAGGTTTGCTCACCAAAGGATGGGGACAGGGCATGAAGCGCATTGCGATCGGTTTGGCTGTGCTGTTGTCGGCGGTAGCGGCGCCGGCCGCTGCGATGACCTTCATGAAGGTGGAGCACGTCTGCCCGATTGGCGGTGAGCGCTTCAGCGCGCAGGAAATGGGTTCGGGCACGGCGTTCGGGCATTTCCTGGACGGCCGCCTGCACGGCGCCATCCAGTCGCCCTGGCCACTGGTGTCGTGCCCGGGCAATGGCTTCGTGATCTACAAGGATGATTTCAGCGCCGAGGAGATCAAGCGGTTGAGCGCGGTGGTCGCAAGCGATGAATACCAGCGAATGCGCGGCACCGAGACCAGCTACTGGCTACTGGCGCACTTGTTTGAAGCGGTTGGCGCGCCGGCCCGCGACCGCGCCGGTGTGCTGCAGAGCGCAACCTGGCAGGCCTCGCCCGAGCAATACCCGCGCTACGTGCAGGCCGCGTCGGCGGCCGTTGCCCAGCAGTGCCCGGATGCGCGCGCTGCGGCCGAACGCGATGCGCCCTGGTTGCATTGCCAGATGCTGTTGGGCGAATGGGAACGCAGGCTGTCGCAGTTCGACGCCGCGCGTGCCCGCTTTGAGCGCCTGCAGCCGTTGCCGGAAAAGCTGGTGGTCGGGCCGGAGAGCGAATCTACCCGCCGGCAGTACGCCGCCGAAATTGCACAGCAGCTGCAGCTTATCGCCGCCAACAATGCGATGAGCGCCATGGCGGTGGATGCCAATGCGCCGCTGGACAACACGTCCACGGAGAGGTTGCCTGCGGTGGTTGGTGACATGTCGGCGTCCGCTGCGCAGGCCGCCGCAGACACGGCTGTTGATGCAGCCGATGCTGCCGCAGCGGCTGCAGATGCGGTCCATGCGGCGGAAATGGCCGTCGACGCGGAGGCCGGTGAAGCGGCCAGTGAGGTCGCGCCGGACCAGCGCCGACGCTGAGCACTGCCGGTGCAGGGCGGCGCGACGTGTTGCCCGCCTGCCGATATTCCGCCGGGAGAGCTGGCTGCCACATACTTAGTTGTCACGCCGTCGGCGCAGGCGCGGGTCGCTCGGGAGGCGGCCCGCCGCACACTCACAGGGGATGCAATCGATGGATGAGTTCAACCCATATGCTGCGCCGGAGGCGGTGCCGCCGCCGCTGACCAACAGCGCGTCTGCGGAGGCCACCTGCTGGCGCGATGATGATCAGCTGCTGGCACTGCCGCATAGCGATCTGCCACGGTACTGCGTCAAGTGTGGGCGGCCGGCGCTGGAATACCGCAAGCGCAGTTTCTATTGGCACTCACCCTGGTTGTACCTGCTCATCCTGCTGCACTTCCTGGTCTATCTGATTGCGGCATTGGCGGTGCGCAAGCAGGCGGTGCATCACGTCGGGCTGTGTTCCGAACACCGCAAGCGGCGCCTGAATTTCATCCTGATGGCGTGGTCGTCGCTGGTGCCCTTGTTCGGTTGCTTCCTGTTCGACAGCGGCGCGGTGATCGGCCTGGGTATCCTGGCGTTCCTGGTGATGCTGCTATGGGGCTTGATCGGAATGCAGATACTCAAGCCGAAGAAGATCGATGTGGAGCTGGCGGTGTATCGCGGGGTATCCACGGCATTCTTGGCGCGATTGCCGCGCTACCCGTACCGCCGCGACTAGCCGCTGACGGTCATTGTCAGGGCCCGCCGCCATCCGCGCGGGCCCTGGCTGCAGCTCAGCCTTCGTCGGCCGCCTGCGAGTGATCCAGCAGGAACTGGCTGATGGCCTTGCGCAGTGGCAGGTCGTCGCTGTGCTGGGCCACCGTATCGGCCTGCAGCGCATGTTGACGGGCGGCGGCCACATCGCCCAGGTTGGAGTACCGCTCGGCCAATGCCAGGCCGATCGAGGCTTCGTAACTGCTGGCCCGGGCCGCGCTGGCAAGTGCCAGGGCACGGTTGTAGTGCGCGATGGCGGTGCGGTCGTCGGCGGTGAAGTCGGCCAGTGTTTCCCACAGGAACGGGTGATCGCGCCCGGCTGCGGCAACCGCATCGCAATACGCGTGCAGCTGTGCGTACAGCGCTGTTGCGGTGTCGTTTTCAGGGTCCTCGCAGGCGTCGAGGATGGCGTCGGTCAGCGCGACCACGCGGGCATGGATATCGGTAGGTATGTTCATTGCGGTTCGTTGCCAAAGGCGGTGTGCAGGTGCCGGAGCCGGAGCTCAACCCGGCAATCGCGGGTAGCCATGCGCGTCGCGTTCCTCGGCTACGGCCTGGTCCTGGATCTGCTGGTGCAGGCTGCGGTGTTGGATCGGCTGCACGGGCTGGCCGCGTCGTGCGTGCACGGCATTGAGCAGGCACTGGTTGGCCAGCGCCGGTTCGTCCTGCGCGGCGAAATTCTCACCCAGGGCTTCCCAGGCCTCGGCGCCAGCGCCCTGGGCGATGGCACGGTGCAGAAATTCCTCGGCCTGCGTCCACTGACCCTGGCCGCCGGCCAGCCGCGCCAGCGCCAGCAGCAGCGCCGGGCTGGACGGATGCGTCTGCAGCCAGCGCTGCGCACTGGCGCGACGTGAATCCAGCTTGTCCACCGGCAGCTGCGCGTACAGCGTGACCAGGGCTTCATCCCAATGGCTGTCCAGCGTCTGCTCGATGCTGCGCAGGGCCACGTCGCCCCAGTTCAACGCCACCGCGCGTTGCGCATAGCGCGCAACCGCCGCAGGGCTGACCCGCAGCGACTTGGGCAGCACTTCCCAGCGCGCCGCCAGCGCGTTGACGTCGCTGGCTTCATCGAGCATCTGCAGCGCCAGCTGGGTTTCCAGTTCGGCCACCGCGTTGGCCGGCAGCACCTGTTGCTGGCGCAGCGCGCCCAGTTGGCCGTAAGCCTCTTCGGCGCGGCCGGCACGCTGCAGCGCCTCGGTGCGCAGCAGCAGGCCGCGCGGCGGCAGCGGTTGCAGGGCGGGCAGGTCCAGTGCGTTGATTGCTTCGACAGGCTTGTCCAGCTGCAGCCAGCGCTCGGCGCTGTGCAGGGCATGCAGGTGCGGGTCGGCCTCGGCCAGCTGCTGCAGGTATTGGCCGGCGCTGCTGTTGTCCGCGCGCGCTTCAGCGGCGCGCATCGCCGCGACCAGTGCGATCGGCCGCACGGTGCTGTCGCTGGCTGCGCTCTGCAGCAGTTTTTCGGCGCGCTGCCACTGGCCGTTGTCCAGTGCCTGCAGGCCATCGATCAGGCGGGCGCGGCCCTGCTTGCGGCGGTGGCGAGCCCAGGCCCGGAACGGGGTGCTGACCAGGCTCCACAGCAGCCACAGCAGCAACGCGGCAATCAGCACCGCCAAGGCGGCCTGCGGCAAGGTGGCGATGTAGTCGTGGTCACCGGCGCGGACAATCACCTCGCCCAGCGCACGCACCGAGTCCTGGCCCAGCCACTGCGCGCCAAAAATGCCGATGGCCGCGACCAGCAGCCCCAGCAACAGGGATCGGAAAGCCTTCATGGTGTTACCTCCGCGGCGCGCATGCTGCGCAGCTGCTGCAGGGTGCTGCCCAGTTCGGGCAGGGTGGGGCGCAGTTCCACGGCGCGCAGCTGGCGCAGTTCTGCGCGCCGTTGCTGGCGCTGCGGGGTATCCGGCCACAGCCGCTGCAGCCAGACGTCGCAGCGGTCCAGCGCCTGCTGCCAGGCCTTGTCATCGCCGCGTTCCAGGGCGGCGCGGGCCAGGCTCAGTTCGATCTGCAGTGAGTCATTGGCGGCGATGCGCTCGGAGCGGGCGACCAGCACCTTGCCGTCGGCCGGGCGGATCTGCACCAGCGGCGACAACATCTGCTGCCACCACGGCTGGGCGGTATCGGCGGCCATGGGCAGGTGTTCGGGCAGCTGCTCCAGTTGCCCGGCCCACTGGTCAAGCTGGGCCGCAGTGCGGGCGCGCACACCCGGGCCCAATGCATCCAGCGCATTGCGTTCCTGGATCAACGCCTGGCGCAGGTTGAGATAGTCGGGGCTGTCGATGCTGTCCAGGGCGTTGGCAGCCAAGCCGTACAGACGGCGAGCGCCATCCAGGTCGCCGGCATAGACCAGCCGTTGCTGGGCCTGGTTGAGCAGCAGTTCGGCTTCTTCGCGGTGTATGGCCTGCGCGCCCTGGCGCGAGCTGTTGGCCAGCTGGGCCAGGTTCTGTTCCAGCAGCGCGCTGCGCTGGCCCAGGCCCAGGACCTCATCGCGCAGCACGCGGTTGGTGGCGGCCGCGTCCTGGATGCTGCGGGCGTTGGCGCGTTGATCGCGGCGCAGTGCCTCCAGCCCCTGTTGCATGGCGGTGAGCTGCTGGAGCGCGTTGTCGCGGGCCAGGTTGGCCTGCTGCTCGCGGGCCTGCCAGCTGTGCCAGCCAAACCAGCCCGCCGCGCCCAGTGCGGCAATCGCGATCAGTGGCAGCAGCCAGCGCAGTGGGCGGCGGGGTGGAGCGGGGGCAACATCATTCATCGGGGGGCAACATCCTTGGCGGGCCTGGCCACGGCACAAGGGTGACCACGCAATTGGTGCTGACAAAGCATCGCCCGCGCGCTGCAGGCCTGCAAGTCGCCTTTGGTTGCGTGCTCAGCCTGCGGCCGGAAACAGTGCGGCATGGGCAGCGCTGGCCAGTTGCCCAGGCAATGGCCCCGCAGCGACATGCAGCTTGCAGAAGCCCAGTTCGGCGGCCAGCTCGGCCAGCCGTTCACTGGCGGCAACCACCGGCGCCTGCTGCCACTGCTGCAGCAATGCGGCGGGCAGATGCGGCAGCACCGTCTGCAGTGCTTCGCCACTGCTCAGTGCCAGCACGTAGGGCTGCGGCAGGGCCTGCAGGCGGGCAAGGGTGGCCTTGCTCACCGGCAGCGGCACCCGCTCGTAGACATCGATGCGCTGCAGTGATGCGCCGCGTGCATTGATCTGCGCAGCAATCACGCCACGGCCACCGGGCGCGGTGACCAGGGCCACACGCAGCCCGCGCAGCTGTTGCATGGCCGGCAAGGCGAGCAGGCCTTCACTGTCCATGCGGCTGGGCGCCTGCACATCCAGCGCGCCGTAGCGGCGCAATGCGCGCGCTGTACCCTCGCCCACGGCAACCACGCTGCCCGGACGCAGTTCCGCCAGGCGCAGCAGACGCCCTGCAGCCTCGGCGGCGGCAGGGCTGGTGAACACCACGCGGTCGTAGTCGCGGGCGGCGTTCAGCTGCGCGCGGGTTGCCTCATCGGTACGCATCTGCAGCCGCCACGGTGACAACGCCAGCGTACGTGCACCCAAACGTGCCGCCGCGCTGCGCAGGGTGTCGTGCTGCCCTTGCGGACGCATCGAGATGAGATGCCAGACCGTGTCGGCTGGCACATAGGCGGGGCGGTTCATTCCATGCATTATGCAGGCGCTTTCCGATTTGCGTTCTCTTTCATGTCCGAACATATTGATGAACCCGTGTTGCTGGAAGAACTCCAGCGCACGTTGGCGGCAATGCCGCCGGTTGCGGCGATGGGTATCCGCATTGCCAGCTACGACAATGGCGTGCTGCGCATGCAGGCGCCGTTGGATGCCAACGTCAACGACAAGGGCAATGCCTTTGGCGGCAGCCTGGCCTCGGTGATGACCTTGGCCGGCTGGGCGCTGGTCAGCATGCGCCTGGCTCTGGCCGGCAAGCAGGCCGAGGTGTACGTGGCCGACAGCAATATCCGCTATCGCGCACCGGTCTATGGCGATCTGCTGGCGACCGCCCGCTTGGCACCGGAGCAGGACTGGGACGACTTCCTGGCCCTGTTCGGCAAGCGCGGCCGGGCCAGGGTGACCGTGCGGGCAGCGATCGAAGGCGGTGCGGCCGAGTTCGAAGGGCGTTTCGTGGCGCTGAGCAAGGGCTAAGATCAGCCATCACCGAGGGGACCGCATGTTCCGATATCCGTTCAAGTCCGCTGCTGTCGCGCTGTTGCTGGTGGCCGGCATGGCCCAGGCCGAAGGCCCGAGCCGGGCGCAGCGCAGCAAGCTGGTGCCCACCCAGGACGCCTATGTGGCGGCGGTACGCTGGGGCGATTTCGACAAGGCTGAAGGCTTCATCGACCCGCAGTACCTGCAGCAGCACCCGCTGAGCGACCTGCAGCGCGAGCGCTACCGGCAGATCCAGGTGTCCAGCTACCGCGAGCGCTCGGCCGGCGTGGGCGCCGATGGCAGCATCGAGCGGCGGGTGGAAATGGGCGTGATCAACCGCAATACCCAGGCCGAACGCCTGGTCATGGTGAACGAGCGCTGGCGCTGGGATGCACAGACCAAACGCTGGTGGCAGGCGGCCGGTTTGCCGGATCTATGGCAGGGCCAATGAGCCATTGGCTGGGCTTTCACCGGCTGTGCGACAATCCACGCCCGCTTATCGACCCGTGACCTGAGTGAATTACGAAGAGTTGCTGGCCTTCGCCGGCCGAAATCCGATGCTGTCGCTGGCCCTGGTCGGCCTGACGGTGGCCATCATCGCCACCGAGATCGCGCGCCTGTTCCGCGGCTACAAATCGCTCAAGCCGTCCGAATTGACCCATATGATCAATGCCGGCGGTGCGACCGTGATCGATCTGTCGGCCGCGGCCGACTTCGAGAAGGGCCATATTGCCGGTAGCCGCAATGTGCAGCCGGCGCAGTTGACCCCCGCGCACAAGCTGCTGGCCAATGCCAAGCAGAGCCCGGTGGTGCTGCTGTGCCGTACCGGCAATGCCTCGGCAACGGCCGCTAAAGCCCTGAAAAAAGCCGGTTACGAGCAGGTTTATGTGCTCGACGGTGGCCTGCCGGCATGGCAGGCGGCGGACCTGCTGCTGGTCAAGGGCCGCAACTGAGTCAGCAAATTTTCAGACAGGGCTTGTGTCGGTGGGCAACCGCCCCCATCGCTGGTCTTGTACTAATCCCATTCAATGAACAATCTGTTCTGGAGTCTTGAGCAATGTCCGAAGAGAACACCAACGGCGTAGTCCCGGCCGACGAATCCGCCAACGGCCCGGCTTTCACCATCGAGAAGATCTACGTCAAGGACGTTTCTTTCGAGTCGCCGAACTCCCCGACCATTTTCAACGAGAACGTGCAGCCGGACCTGCAGCTGAACCTGAACCAGAAGGTGCAGCGCCTGTCCGACACCGCTTTTGAAGTGGTGCTGGGCGTGACCCTGACCTGCAAGGCCGGTGACAAGACCGCCTATGTGGCCGAAGTGGAGCAGGCTGGCGTGTTCGGCCTGATCGGCCTGGAGCCGCAGGCCATCGACGTGCTGCTCGGCACCCAGTGCCCGAACATCCTGTTCCCGTACGTGCGTTCGATGGTGTCGGACCTGATCCAGGCTGGCGGCTTCCCGCCGTTCTACCTGCAGCCGATCAACTTTGAAGGCCTGTACGCCGAAACCCTGCGTCAGCGTCAGCAGCAGGGCGAGCCGTCGCTGGCCGACTCCGAGCCGGCTGGCAACGCCTGATCGGCGTCTGCGTTCAAGCATGAGTACGAACGACGCGGAAAAGATCGCCGTTCTCGGCGCGGGCTCCTGGGGCACCGCGCTGGCCACGCTGTTGGCCCGGCACGGTCATACGACCGTGCTATGGGGGCGTGATGCAGCGGTAATCGAAGCGATTGATCAGCGTCATGAGAATCCCCGGTATCTGCCGGGGATTCCCTTGCCCGAATCCCTGCGTGCCAGCACCGACCTGGCGGCCACCGTTGCCGGTGCCGACTGGATCCTGGTGGTGGTGCCGTCACATGCCTTTGCCGAAACCGTGCGCGCGCTGGCGCCGCTGCGGCCGGCGGGTGCGGGCGTGGCCTGGGCGACCAAGGGCTTCGAGCCCGGCTCGGGCCGCTTCCTGCATGAAGTCGCGCGCGAAGTGCTGGGCCCGGACGTGCCGTTGGCCGTCGTCACCGGCCCGTCCTTCGCCAAGGAGGTCACCCTGGGCCTGCCCACCGCCATCACCGTGCACGGCGATGACGAGGCGTTTTCCCAGCAGGTGGCCGACGCCATGCACGGCCCGGCATTCCGCGCCTATACCGGTGACGACATGGTCGGTGCCGAGTTGGGCGGGGCAATGAAGAACGTGCTGGCGGTGGCGACCGGCGTGGCCGATGGCATGCAGCTGGGCCTGAACGCCCGTGCCGGCCTGATCACCCGTGGTCTCAACGAAATGCTGCGCTTGGCGGCTGCCATTGGCGGCAAACCGGAAACGCTGATGGGCCTGGCTGGCCTGGGCGATCTGGTGCTGACCAGTACCGGCGACCTGTCGCGCAATCGCCGCCTGGGTCTGGCGCTCGGCCGTGGCCAGAGCCTGCCCGATGCGGTGAAGGAAATCGGCCAGGTGGTGGAATCGGTGCAGACCGCCGATGAAGTCATGCGCCAGGCCGACCGTCACGGCATCGACCTGCCGATCTCCAAGGCGGTGCAGTCGGTGTTGCACGGCGAACTGAGCCCGTCCGAAGGCCTGCAGCAGCTGCTGGCCCGCGAACAGAAGCCGGAATACCCGGACACGTTGTTCAAGTAAGGATGCGCGAAGATTGAAGAAAAGCCCGGCAATGCCGGGCTTTTTCTTTTCTTCCTTCTTTTCGTGCACCCCGGATGCGCTGGGCTCTCTGGCTCTCTGGCTCTTTGTGGGAGCGGCGTAAGCCGCGAAGCTAACTTTGCTGAAACCCTTGGCAACCTATGCGATCTGATGAGGCATCGGGTTCGCGGCTTACGCCACTCCCACAAAGGAATTTTGCGGCTGCGGGGTTGTTGGTGAAGCCCCTGCCGAGCATGGCTCGGCACTACATGAGCCAGGGACGTAGCCCGGGTAAGCGCAGCGCACCCGGGAGGTACTGGCTCTCTGGATTCGACAGAAATCTTGCGGCTGAGGGTGTTGTTGGTGAAGCCTCTGCCGAGCATGGCTCGGCACTACCGAAGCAAGCGGCGCCGGGCGCGCAAAAAAAAGAAGCCCGGTCGGGGGAGGACCGGGCTTCCAGCGGCGCGTGGGAGAGAGGTCACGCGCCATACAACACCACTATTTGTTGCTTGCAGCTTTGTCGCTTACCAGGTGAAGCGCGGGCCGACGAACCATTCCTTGTCGCCAGCCTTGGCCAGCTTCACTTCGCCGGTCAGGCCCCAGTTCGGGGTGAACTTGGCGGTGGCGCCAACGCGGCCGTAGAACTCGCCATCCGGGTCGTAGCCGCGCTTCTTGCTGTAGTTCTCGTAACCAGCCAGGGCATAGCCTTCGAAGTTCTGGTTGAAGGCGGTGCGCACGCCGACTTCAGCGCTGTAGCCGCTGAACTTCGGGCCGTACTCGAGATCCAGCTTCTGATAGGCCGCACGAGCCAGCAGGTCGGTGTTCGGGGCCACGGTGTAGTTGTAGCCAACACCCAGGCGCCACTGGTCCACGTCATCCTTGAACTTGTCGGTTTCCTGGGCGCTGTACTCACCGAACACATGGAAGTTCGGGTGCACCGCAACCGAGCCCTTCACTGCCCAACCATCGGCGTCTCCGCCCTTGGTATCGGTATTCACGTAGCCGCCTTCAACATAGTTGTAGGACAGGCCATCGGCAGCCGAAGCGGCGAACGGGAGGGCGGCCAACAGGCCCAAAGCGATCAAAGAAGTCTTCATTTCGGCATTACCTCGTTATTGGTCTTGATCGATGTCGACCTGAATCTGTGGCCGTTCGATAGTTGTGAATTATCCGTTAGCCGACGGAACCCATCCTGAATACCAAACTGACCAGTACATAAATTAGGCGAACAACGCGGGAACTTTGGCTACGGTTTGTGTTGGCCACAAAGCGAACGCTTGCGCGCTTGAAACGTCATCGCTCCCAGTGACGTCCCCGCCATATGACGTTCTACCCATCGTGGTGAGTGATGGCGCTGGATAATCGCGGCGGAGGTTGAACGCATCACGCTGCGATCCGCATTGCGTCGCGCACAGGCTGCGCTCATGGCGACGGTCGCGGTCCTGCGTTGCACCGTGCGGTACCTGCACCGGCACTTGCTTGAGCGTCGTCACTCGCGATGCGGTTTCACTAGTGAATCAAGTGGGGCGAAAGCCAGCATCTTCCTCGTTCCTTCATAAGCGGAACACCCACGCCTGCTCAAGAAAAGAGTGGCGTGGTTTGAGTTATTTCTGATGTATCTGTCCGGTGTGCACGCAGATAATTCGCCGCCATCGCCGGGTTTCCATTTCACCGGTGCATCTGCTTCAGGCCCATAAAACAGCTCAAAGCGCTGCACGCCTGCCGGCAGAAAACCGCGATCCGTCCATTGCCATTGCGGTGCAGCGCGATAGCAGGCCCGCAATCGCACAGGCGTGCTGCGGGCACCAGCAGCGTTCTCGCAATACGCCGCCAACGCATGGACGCCGCGTTATGGCGTGAATCGCCAAGGCATACCGACAGCGGTATGCGGATCGCGCGCGGCGTTGACCGTTGTTTGAAGGGCTGCGCGCGTTGCGCGGCTGATGGCGGCATGAACCCGGCACCGTACTTCCAGACGCAGTTGGCAGGCATCGCGAGGTGCTTGCACTTCCCATTTGAATCAAAGGAGTTGAACAGTGAACACAGCGGATAACGGCCGGATCGCACAGGCGATGAACGACAACGACAGGGTGCTGATGCTGGCCGCCGCCGTGCAGCTGCTGTGTTCGCCCAAACGCGCAGGGCGGCCTGGGCGCCACGCGCTTAGTCGAGGCTGGCGAGTTGCTGCCGGGACCAGCGTTGCAGGGAGTGAAGTACGGCCGTGAGTCGTTTCTGGGTTGCCGCGTCATAGTGGCCGCTGTCCGCGTCGAAGACGCGTGCGGCATCACGAACGAACAGCATCGGTGCCGTCATCACCAGCGAGCCGGTGGCCACAAGTGCCTGGCGCAGCTGCGCCTGGGCCAGGCGCGTGCCCCACGGGCCGGGAGTGGCACCGATGATGGCGACCGGCTTGCCGGCCAGCACTTCCTGGCCATCGGGTGTTTTGCGCGACAGCCAGTCAATGGTGTTCTTCAGCACGCCGGGCAGTGATTGGTTGTATTCGGGCGTGGCGATCAGCACCGCGTCGGCGGCCGCGACTGCGGCACGCAGGCGGCGCACGCCGTCCGGACCGGCCGGGTTTTCCGCCTCCAGGTCCTCGTCGAACAATGGCACGTCGGCGATGCTGTCGTACACCGTCAGCTGGATGCCCTCCGGGACGGCGAGGGCAGCGGTTTCCAGCAGGTGGCGGTTGTAGCTGTTGCGGCGCAGGCTGCCAGCGAAGGCAAGCACATGTATGGGACGAGCATCGAGGGACATCGGGTTTTCCTTTTGCGTGATTCAAATCAGAAGAAGGGCCGCACTGGCCAGCAGCGCCATGCCCATGATGCAGTCGGCGCGCCGCCGCATGCCAGGTTTTCCCAGAGCAGCGGGGCAAGACGTTGACCCGCCAGCGCCCTTGGTAGCAGACAGGCGTTCGGGACCGGCACGAAGGCGGCTGGTTGCCGAGCGACTGGGTGACGGCCATCCCCCGCGCCGCAAACAGCATGCGTTGCTGGTCATCGACAAGGCGCTCACCGGCCGCACCCGCGAAGCCGCGCGCGTGGCCGGGGCGTTCCCCTCAGTGTGAATACGCGTGGTGCTTTCTTCACGCAGGTTTTCGCGCTGCCCGGCGAGCGTTGCATCAGTTCCCACCTATGGTCGACACCATGGCCCGTCCCATCTGGAGTGGCACCCTTTCCTTCGGCCTGCTGAACGTGCCGGTATCGCTGATGAGCGGCGAACGCAAGGTGGACATCAGCTTCCGCATGCTCGACTCGCGCGACAAGAAGCCGATCCGCTTCGAGCGGGTCAATGCCGAGACCGGCGAAGAGGTGCCGTGGAAGGACATCATCAAGGCCTTCGAGTACGACAAGGGCAGCTATGTGGTGGTGGAGAAGGAGGACATCGCCTCGGCCGCACCGCAGACCCACGAGTCCATCGACGTCGAGGCATTCGTTGATCGCGATGCCATCGGCCTGCGCTTCTATGAGAAACCCTATGTGCTGGTGCCGGGCAAGAAGGCCGAAAAAGGCTATGTGCTGCTGCGCGAGACGTTGAAGAAAACCGGCAAGGTGGGGGTGGCGCGGGTTGTCATCCGCACCCGCGAATACCTGTGCGCTGTTGCCGCCGAAGGCGACGCGCTGGTATTGCTGATGCTGCGCTACCCGCAGGAACTGGTGGACCCTTCCGAATACAAGCTGCCCAGCGGCAAGGCTTCCGATTACCGCATCAGCAGCCGCGAAACCGAGATGGCGGCCAGCCTGATCGAATCCATGGCCACGCCGTGGCAGCCGGAAAGCTATGAAGACGAGTTCCGCAAACGGCTGCAGGCGATCATCCGCAAGCGCCTGAAAGCCAAGGGCGCCACCACCCGCATCATCGACGAGCAGGCGCCCGAGCCGGAGGATGCCACCACCAATGTGGTCGACTTCATGTCGCTGCTGCAGAAGAGTCTGGACGAGAACAAACGTACCCCCGCGCGCAAACGTGCACCGGCAAAGAAAGCCAAGGCAGCCAAGGTAGCCAAGAAGGCCAGCAAGGCGGCAACTGCCGGCAAGCCCGCAAAAACCGCGCGCAAGGCGGCTGCGCGCTAGCAATGGCCGGCGCGCGGCGGATAGTGGCGCTGGGCAATGGTGGCAGGCGGCTGCGCGGGCGCACATATCTGTATGTGTTTCCCTGCGCCGGCGAAGACTACGCAAAGCTCGGCATCGCCACCGATCCAATGACGCGGCTGCAGGCGTTCTCATCGCGCTATTACTCGCTGTTCGATCTGCCGTTGGGGTGGTTGGTGGAGGCCGAAACCGAGCAGGAGGCGCGCAGCTGGGAAACACGCTGGAAGCGGCAATTGCGCGCGCATGCGGCACCGGCGCCACTGACGGTGCCTGCACGCGCCGGCGGACACACAGAATGGCTGCGCGGTGCCTTGGGTGAATTGAGCCAGTTGCGCGATGCGCTGCAGCTGGAGGGCTTCACGGTGCACCCTTCGTTGCAGGTGTGGGTGCGCGAGCGGCTTGCCCGCCAGGCAGAGCTGCTGGCCAGTGCGGAACAGGCCGCGAGCAGCGGCTTCGGTGCGCCGGCAACCTGGCCGGCCGCCACCGCACACCCGGGGCTGCTGCGCCTGCGCGACGGGCTGGATGCCTACGCCGCGTTGCAACTGCCCATCGATGGGCTGGTGTCCGCCGAGCTGCACGCCTGGCACGCGCGCAACAGCCTGTTGCTCACCGCTGCGGGCCAGTGGTGAGTTCGCGCTGGCGTCCGCGCACGCCTGCTCTGTTCAGACGATGAAGCGGGTATCAGCGCAAAGCACTGCGTGATCGCGCGGCCCGAACGCGCTGGCCAGCAGCATCGCCGCGCACGCTGCTGTGTGCGCCGTGCCAACAGCAAGCGGCGCTGAACGCATTGGCCTGTTCATCAGGATCATGCGCGGAAAAACGAATTAAGGACCCCGCACTAACGGGGCCGGGGCGAGTCTGTGCGTGCGGCGCCCCTGCCGCCAAATGCGAGGCAAGTTCGATGTCCACCCAACACAACACGCCACAGCGCAGCGACGTTCAGGATCCCCGCAGCAACCCGCAACGCCACGCGCAGCAACAGCCGGGCAAACCCGATCAGCCCGACCGCGAACAACCCGGTCGCGAGAAGAAGGCCCCGCAGCGCGACAACGAAGAAGAAGAGTGACCCCGGCGCGGGTCTCGGTTTTCGGTGGGGTTGAGCCGTGGCGTGGCATCTGGGCCGGCGATGCATCGTCAACCGTGCCGGTGCAGGATCCACCGCCACATCAACCCGCTCCCGATACACCTTGCAAGCCGCCGGACAAGAAAGCACCTGGCGAAAAACCGGTAGAGAAAAAGAAGGCGGCACCGTGAGGTGCCGCCTTCTTCATCCGTGTTGCATGCCAGGCATGCACACAGGTTGCTGCATCAGCGCATGATCAATGATGTGCGCCGGCCACCTTCAGCTGTGAACTGTCGACGCTGGTTACGCCCTTGATGCCCTTGGCGGCAGCGATGGCGCGGTCAGCTTCGACCTTGGTGGCAACCGTGCCACTGAGGCTGACAACACCATTGACGGTTTCGACCTTGATTTCCATTCCCGAGACATCCTTGGTGGTCAGCAGCTCGGCTTTCACCTTGGTGGTGATCCAGGTGTCGGTGCCGGGTTGCTCGGATTCATGGCCTTGCATGGCCTGCTGACCGGCAGCCTGCACGGTGAGCGCAGTACCTGCGCAACCCACGGCGATCATGCCGGCGAACAGCAGCTTCTTCATATTGCGGGTATCCATGGCGCATCTCCTGAGGGAGCAACGATGCTCCACCTGCAGAATGCATGGATGGCGATTAAGGCGGTGCCTGCAGGGAGTGACGAGCAGGTGCACGAAATGCAAACGTGGCGTAACGCGTACAGCTTGCAGTGGGGTAGAGCGGACGCTGACGCAGGGGGCATCTGCCGGAATCAGCGCAGCTCAAACAACTCAGGCGATCATCAGGTCCCACGGCAGGTTGGAATCCCTGAACTTGAAACGGTAGCCATCGAAGTCGATCTGCTGGGCGATGTTGCCCTGCGCATCGATCATCGTATGGAAGCAGACATCAACCAGGCCGATGGTGGCCACGCGACGCCCATCGTTGCTGCCCTTGGGCACGCTTTTAGACTCTGTTGCCAGCAGCGTCACCGGGCGTCGTTGACGGCCAGGGCCTTCCAGAAAAAATTGAACGTTGTGCATTTACATGCTCCGGTATGCGATCCCCCCGCATCTGGCTGTTGCAGCTATAGCGGGGAGCAGGATGAGCGGCAATGACTGAATGCGCAGAACTGCGCATTGGCGCTCATTGGGTTGGCGCCGCACCTTGGTGTGCGGCGTAGCACGCTGGGCCAGCCAGCGTTGAAGAGCTACCAGGGAACAATTACCAAGGCGCGATGGACAGCGTGATGACCAAGACGATGACGGCGATGCCGATCAGGATGATGCTGCGCTGGCTGAACCTTCTGCGCTTCATACACGCTCCTGTGCATTGCAGGCGATAGTGCCAGCTACTGCTATAGCACGCACTTCCGAAACGCCAAGCAAACGTGTGTGTGCTGTGCGTGACGCCCGGTTCAGTATTGCTGCCCGGCGGCAATGGTCCGACAGTGAAGCATCAGCAGTGAATCAACTGCCGATGCGCGTGGGTTGACGCATAGCGCACGAAGAAGTGATCCACGTGCGCGGTGTGCTTGCACCGGCATCGGCAATGCGAAGCACGCCTGCAACCGTATCATTCAACAACGGGCAGGGTGATGAAGCTCGGATGTTCTGGGGTGTTCCAGATGCGCTGCGTGGCCTTGCGGTAGTCGCCGGGTTGGGCAAAGAAGATGTTGTCGACGTACTGCTGCGGGTTGCGGTCGTACAGCGGGAACAGGCTGGACTGCACCTGCACCATCAAGCGGTGGCCGGGTTGCAGAGTCTGGTTCACGTTGGGAAGATCGAACTGGTAGGACTGCACCGCATTGGCGCTGAGCGGTGCGGGCTGGCTGAAGCTGTCGCGGTAACGGCCACGGAAGATCGTGATCGCCAGTGGCAACTGATAGCCGGCCAGCTTCGGGTTGTCGGGATACTGATCGGGGTAGACATCGATAAGTTTGACCACCCAGTCGCTGTCGGTGCCGGAGGTGGAGGCATTGAGCTGCACCTGCGGCATGCCGGCGAGTTTCATCGGTTTGTCCAACACCGGCCCGGTGTAAGTGAGTACATCGGTGCGGCCATCGACGAAACGCTGGTCGCGCACCAGCCACGTGGTCCATACGTCGCGGTCGCCCATGTTCACCGGGCGCGGCACGAACGGCACCGGCTTGGCCGGGTCGGAGACGTATTCGGCGTACTGTGCTTCGCCGCCGCTGCTGTCAAAAGCCAACTGCGCGTCGGCGTTCAAGTACAGGCGGCGTGCGCTGGCGCCGCAGGCGTTGCTGCAGCTCTGCGGCCAGGTGGTGTAGGTGTTCCAGCGGTTCTCGCCGGCGTCATAGACCCAGACCGGTGGTGTGTTGGCGGTTGGCGCACCGTCCTTGAGGTACTGGTCGAAGAACGGCTTGAGCACATCGCGGCGCCACTGCAGCGCGGTATCACCGTTGAAGTCCAGCGCGCCGAGCGAGCTGCCGTTGTAATTGGCACCGCTGTGCCGCCACGGGCCGATCACCAGAAAGTTGCGGGTGTTGTCGTGGTCCTTGGGTTCCAGCGCGGCCCAGGCGGTATGTGCGCCGTAGATGTCTTCCTGATCCCACGCGCCCTGTTCCCACATGGTGGGTACCGTGATTTCGGGCAGCTTGGCCAAGAGCTTGTCCAACGCCTGCTGCTGCCAGAACGCGTCATAGGCCGGGTGCTCGCTGACCTTGTGCCAGGCCGGTATCTGTTCCAGTCCCTGCGCCTTCGCAAACGCGCCGACCGAGCCAGCCTGCAGGAAGCTGCTGTAGTCATCGGCGCCGGGCATGGCCATTTTCGCACCGGCACCGCGTGCGGTCATCTGGCCGGTGAAGTAGCCAAGATTCACCTGCCGATAGGCGCCGTGCTGGAACCAGTCATCGCCCATCCAGCCATCGATCATCGGGCTTTCCGGCGCGGCCACTTTCAATGCCGGGTGGGGATCTAGCAGGGCCATCACCACGGTGAAGCCTTCGTAGGACGAGCCGAGCATGCCGACCTTGCCGTTGGACTCGGGCAGGTGCTTGACCAGCCAATCGATGCTGTCCCAGGCGTCAGTGCTGTGATCGATCTTGCCCGGGTTGAGCGGACCGCGCGGCGGCCGCGTCATCACGTAGTCGCCTTCGGAGCCGTACTTGCCGCGCACGTCCTGGAACACGCGGATATAGCCGTCTTCGGCGAATACCGTATCGCCCTGGGCGAGCGCGTCGACCAGGCGTGTCGCGCCCGGCGTGCGATCCACCCGGCCGGCCGCGTTGTAGGGCGTGCGGGTGAACAGGATCGGCGCGTTGTGCGCGCCCTTGGGGATCATGATCACGGTGTAGAGCTTGACCCCGTCCCGCATCGGGATCATCACCTCGCGTTTGATGAAGTCGCGCGCCGGTTCGGGGGCAACGAACTTCTTGCCGGTGATGTCCGGCGTCATCGGCGAGACCTGCGCCGCTGCGCTGGGTGCAATGCCGATGCCGCAGACGACGGCGACGGTTGCTGCCAGGATCTGGATCCGCATTGCTCGACCTCACGCGTTCGGGGCAAACGCTGACGCTATGCCTGTGTAGCGGTGGTTACACATGGCAAAGGTCATGGGGTTGATGCGGAAGGCACCCCTCCCCAACCCTCCCCTGCGCTCTGCGCAAGGGAGGGGGCTGATTGCTGCGCCGTGTCAGGTCAACGGGTACCGCCGTTACCCCTTCCCTTGCGCAGAGCGCAGGGGAGGGTTGGGGAGGGGTGCTTTTAAAGCTTTACGCTTCAACCCCAAACTCACCCAGCAAGCAACTCCACATGCTCCCCAGCCGGCCCACGCAGGCTGCGGCACTCACCGACAGCGCATAGCTGCCAACCGGCCTCACGCAGCACGCTGTCCTCCACCGCCGGCAAACGCATCGCAAGACTGTACTGACCGGCATGACGGACCTTGGCTGCAGGAGGCAATTCCACCTGATCGATTTCGACCATGCATTGCCCCGGCATCGGCACCACGGCGACCGGGAAGCGGCCTTCCAGTGGCATGCCATAGGCGCGGTTGAGTACGGTGATCTTGGTGTCGAAGGCCCAGCCTTTCGCGCCCAGCAAAGCCGACCAGGCGCGTTGCGAGGCATCGCGATCCGGCGTGGTCATCACCCCGATGAAGGTGGAGGCCACCCTGGCATCTGTCACCGGCAGATCGAATGGCGGCACCTGTGCCTTGATCTGGGTGAGGTAGAGCAGCTCGCCGCACGGGCCCAGCACCTGCGCGGCACGGATGGCATCGCTCAGTTCCAGGTTGGCGGCGGCGCCCAGCACTTTGAAGGGCGGCTGCAAACTGGCGGCCAGCGTATCGATGTCACCGACCAGCACTTCCAGTGACAGCCAGCCGTGGCGGTACATCGGTTCACCGAGAACCGCAGCGGGGTCCTCGATTACCCGCAACACCGGCTCGCCCGCGCTGTTGGCCAACCACGCCAACGGCGCGCCTGCCAGATCGTGCAGATCCAGCGCGGCGGCATCCTCGCCGCTCAGCGTGCCTTGTTGCTGCACGAACAGCCCCAGCTGCGCGGCATAGGCGTCGCAGACCTGCTGCAGGTCCGGTGCGATCAAGGTGGCGTGGATGATGCCTTGCTTCATGTGCGGCGCTCCGTGGCCAGTTTGCGCTCAAGCCAGGGCATCAGGCCGCCGCCGGCGACGATTTCCATCAGCTCGGTGGGGATTTTCTCGCAGTCGAATTCGCGGCCGGTGGTGTGATTGATGATGCGTCCTTCCACCGGGCGTACTTCCAGTTCATCGCCGCGCGATGCCTCAAGGTTCGCACACACCAGCGCCGGCACGCCAAGGTTCAGCGCATTGCGATAGAAAATGCGCGCGAAGGATTTGGCGATGATGGCGCCCACGCCCAGTTCGGCCAGTGCCTGCACCGCCTGCTCGCGCGAGGAACCAATGCCGAAGGACTCGCCGCCGACCACGATGTCGCCGCGCTTCACTTCACTGGCGAATGCCGGATCCACCGCTTCCAGGCAGTGGCTGGCAAGCACGCGCATCGGTTCGCGCATGTAGGGGCCGGGCGCCAGCACATCGGTGTCGATGCGGTCGCCGAAGACGAAGGCCTTGCCACGGACATTCATGCGCTTTCTCCCAGCAGTTCGCGCGGATCACAGATTTCGCCCTTCACCGCCGCCGCTGCAACGCTGTACGGCGAGCCCAGATAGACCTGCGCTTCGGCCGAGCCCATGCGGCCCTTGAAGTTGCGCGCGGTGGTGGACATGCACACTTCGCCGCTGCTGAGCATGCCCGCGCCCATGCCGGCGCAGGCGCCACAGCCGGACGGCAGCAGGATGGCACCGGCTGCGGTCAGCGTGGCCAGGGTGCCTTCGGCAGCCGCCTGTGCGGTCATCGCCACCGAGGCCGGGGCAATCAACAGGCGCATACCCTTGGCGATCTTGCGGCCTTTCAACACCTCAGCCGCCATGCGCAGGTCGGTGAGCTTGGCACCGGTGCAGGCGCCGATATAGGCCTGGTCGATATGCACGTTGCCGTGCTCACCCACCGGCCGGCTATTGGCCGGGCTGTGCGGTGCGGCCACGTGCGGCGCGATCTGCGCGGCGTCGTAGCGGTAGTGATGCAGGTAGTTGGCGTCGGCGTCGCTGCACCATTGCGCCAGGTCACCGTGGAAGGGCTTGCCGGCCTGTTCCAGTGCCGCAAGCGTGGTCGCATCGGGTTCGACGATGCCGGTTTCCGCGCCCAGTTCGGCAGCCATGTTGCACAGGGTCAGACGCTCATGCATCGGCATCGCCTGCACCGCGCTGCCGCCGTACTCGAACACCTGGCCTTCGTTGCCCATGCCGTACTGGCCGCACAGCATCAGCATCACGTCCTTGGCGCTGACACCGGCGCCGAGCACGCCGTCCAGCTGCACGCGGGTGGTCTGCGGCACACGCAGCCAGACTTCGCCGGTGACCAGCGCGCCGGTGATGTCGGTGGCGCCCATGCCGACCATGAAGGCACCGAAGGCGCCGCCGCTGGGCGAGTGCGAATCACCACCCACGCAGAACATGCCCGGCTGCACATGGCCGTGTTCCTGCAGTACCACATGGCAGATGCCGAGCATGTCGTAATGGGTGACGCCCTGGGCCTGCGCCCACTTGCGGGTGAGCGCGAGGATGTCGGCGCTTTCCATGTCCACGGCGGGTACGAAGTGATCGGAGACCACCACCACCTTGTTCGGGTCCCACACCTTGGCACCGAGTTTTTCCAGGCGCGAGGCCACCCGGCGGGGGCCGCCGGAGTCGTGCATCATCAACAGGTCGAGCCTGGCGGTGAGAATTTCACCGGCGCGCACGGCCTCACGCCCGCAGGCACGGGCGAGGATTTTTTCGGCAAGCGTTGCACTCACGGTCGCACTCAAGCAGACGTCTCCGGGTTGTTGGCTTCGTAGTCCAGGCGCATCTGGTAGCGCAGCTGGTCCGGGCGGTATTGGATTTCCAGCAGATCCTGCAACTGCTGGTTGGCATCGTAGGAACGGCGGTCAAGCGTCATCACCGCCTGGCCGGTCGACATCTGCAGGTGCATGGCCGACAGCGCGCCCACCCGCTTGGCGGACACGGTCTGCTGCACCTTGACCACTTCGATGCCGCAGCGGCGGAACAGGTCGATGCGCGAGCCATAGGCCAGGTTTTCGGCGTTGAAATCCGGATGCACGGTGCGGGTCCAGCTGCCGTAGTAGCCGAAAGGATGACCATGGCGGCTGCGCACGCGCACGCAGCGCACCAGTGGCTCATCGGCCGCGCTGCCAAACAGTTCGCGGATGGGCTCGGGCGGCACGATGCGTTCCCAGCCGAGCAGCCGCACTTGGGTGTTGCCTGCCAGCGTGTCCAGCGTGTGTAGCAGCTCGCCGAGCGG
The DNA here is from genome assembly GCF_001700965.1 of Stenotrophomonas nitritireducens. Taxonomy (NCBI): domain Bacteria; kingdom Pseudomonadati; phylum Pseudomonadota; class Gammaproteobacteria; order Lysobacterales; family Lysobacteraceae; genus Stenotrophomonas; species Stenotrophomonas nitritireducens. Next base: position 2,084,506 of record NZ_CP016756.1, on the reverse strand, counting down.
CGTCTTCAGCGGCATGGGGATGGTCGAGGTGCGGACCTTGCCGCCGACCACGCGGGTGCCACGGCCGCGCTGGCGTACCAGCAGGCCATCATCGGCCAGCAGCTGCAGGGCCTGGCGCACCGTCACCCGCGAGATGCGCAGGCGCCGGGCCAGCTCTTCCTCGCGTGGCAACTGCTCGCCATCGCCGATCTCGCCGCGCTCGATCAGCCCGCGCAGGAAGCACTGCAGCTGGTGATAGAGCGGCGCGTGCACGTCGCGGCGGAGGACGCCCTCCAGGGATTGGGTGGTGAACGGGTCCACGGCAGCAGGCCTGGCAGCTCAGAATAATCTTAATGATATATCTATATAACTATATTTGACCGATGCCGCAATCCGCGGTTCGGGCTACATCCGGCGGCCGGACTGTGCCATTCTTTGTCCGGACATTGTTGTAGTGGCATGCGTTCCCCGTTCACCCCTCCCGTAACAGGTGTGCCGATGAAACGTTTCTACCCGTGGCTGATCTGCATCGTGGCCATGCTGATGCTGGCGATCTCCAATGGCATGACCATGACCGGGATAACCGCCTTCGACCCGTCACTGCTGGATGAATTCGGCTGGAGCCGTGGCCAGCTCAAGTTCCGCGACATGTTCAACCTGCTGCTGGCGGCACTGATGTCGCCCTTTGTCGGCGCGCTGATCGACCGCATCGGCGTGCGCAGCCTGGCCTTGTTCGGCAGCCTGCTGCTGGCGGTGCTGTATGCGGCCTACTCGCAGGTGCATTCCATCGCCCACGTCTATCTGATCCATGTTGGTTTCGCCGCGGTGGTGGTCAGCAGCGGCCTGAGCGTGGCGGTGATCATGGTCTCGCAGTGGTTCCAGACCCGCCGTGGCACCGCGCTGGGCATCGCCCTGGTCGGCAGCAGCCTGGGCGGCATGCTGGTACCCAAGATCATCATCGCGCTGTTGCCCGAACACGGTTGGCGCGGCAGCTTCCTGCTGATGGCGGTGATACCGGTAGCGCTGTTCGTGCTGTGCCTGGCGCTGGTGCGCTCGCCCGATGGCAAGGGGCTGCGCCGCTGGGGCGAGGGCCAGACCAGCAGCGCCGGCGCGCCCGGTTGCAGCAGCAGCCTGCCCGACCTCAGTTATGGTCAGGCCCTGCGCACCCGCACCTTCTGGGCATTGGCGGTAGTGGCGGTGACCACGTTCTGGGGAATCATGTCGCTGTCCTCGCACCTGATCCTCAACATGAAGGACCTGGGTTTCAGTGGTGAGCAGGCGGGCAACGGCATGTTCCTGCTGTTTGGGTTGGGCATGGTCGGCAAGTTCCTGTTCGGCTTCCTGGCCGACGTGACCACGGCCAAGAAGGTGTTCGTCTGCAACGTGGCCTTGATGGCGGTGGGCGCGGTGATCATCGCCCTGCAGCACCGCGACCTGCTGTGGACCGGCTTGATCGTGATGGGGCTGGGCTGGGGCGGTCTGTACGCGATCCTGCAGCTGCAGATCGTCGAGGCATTCGGGCTCAGCGCCGCCGGCAAGATCCTCGGCACCATCTCCTTGATGGATGCCACCTCGGCCGGCCTGGGGATCTGGCTGACCGCGGTGATGTTCGATCACTTCGGCAACTACCACGTTGCGTTTACGGTGATTGCGGTGCTGGTGGCGATCGGTCTGCTGGCCTCGTTCTTCGTACGCGATGAGCGGCGCCTGGCACATGCGGCGGCGGCAGGCGAGGGCGAAGGTACGCAGGTGCCTGGGCAGGATTCTTCGGTGGTGCGCGGGCTGGTTTGAGTGAATGGTAGCTGCAGCGCCGCGCTTGTTGTAGGAGCGGCGTAAGCCGCGAAGCTGACATTGCTGAAGTCATTGGCAGTTGTGCCATCTGATGATGCGCTTGCTTCGCGGCTGACGCCGCTCCCACAAAGAAAAAAAGCAAGTGTCAGCGCAGGCGCGGACCGCGAGTTTCCTGTAGGAGCGGCGTCAGCCGCGAAGCCGACATTGTTGAAGTCGCGGACAGTTGTGCAATCTGATGATGTGCGGGCTTCGCGGCTTACGCCGCTCCTACGACGGCCATGGCATCGTGAGGGGCTGCACAACAACAAAGGCCCGCTTACGCGGGCCTTTGCTGTTCACAGCATGCAGCACAACTCAGAACGGCTTGAGCTTGCCCAATACCATGATGGCCAGGATGATCATCCAGATGCACAGCACCGGGATCTTCACCCGTGCCACCAGTTGCTTGAGTGATTGCTGGTCGGCATCGCTGGCGGTACCGGTGACCACCTTGCCGAACAGCGGGCCGAATGGACGCAGCTGGATGCGTACCAGCAGGCCCATGCTGATGATGCCGGCGAACAGGATCAGCTTGGCGCCCAGCCAGCGGCTCTGTGCGATGAAGCCGCCATCGCTCAAGGCATCAATGCCGGCCGCGACACAGCCCACCAGCACCAGCAGGCGCAGATAGAAATCGACGCGGGCGATGTGCAGTCCTGCTGCGGAGTGTTCCTTGATGAAGGCTGCCCAGGCCAAACCCAACCAGGCCAGGGTGCCCAGCCATACCAGCCACAGCCAACCTTCGAGCGGCAGCAGGCCGGCCTTGCTGGCGATGGTGAGGCCGGTGCCCAGCGCCATGATCAGACAGGTACGCGGAATCATGTCCAGCAGCATCATCGCCTTGGCCGAAAACAGGCGCACCGGCAACGGTTGCGCCGGATCGGCGATCTTGCCGGCGATGTAGAACACGCCTAGGTCACCGCCCAGCCAGTAGCCGCCGATCAACAGGTGCAACAACAACAGCAATTGGTAATCCATCGTGTTCTCCAAAAGACATCGCTCCCGGTTGGGAGCGATGGGTGCAGCAAACGGCTCGGGCTTACCAGAAGCGGTACTTGAACTCGACGCCGTAGGTGCGCGGCACGTTCGGGTAGATCACGCCGATGCCCAGGCCGGCGATATCGAAGCCACCGGTGGAGGAGAACTCGTTGCTCAGGTTCTTGCCCCAGGCCGCCACCGACCAGTTGGCATCACGCGGCTCGTAGGAGATGCGCGCGTTGTACTCGGTATTGGCGCGGGTCATGATCAGCCGAGAGGTGTCCTGGTTCTGGTAGTACTCATCGGTGTGGCGGGCCTGCGCGCTGAACACCAGGTCGGCATCGCCGACCGGCTGCACGTAGGTGCCGGCCAGGGTCCACTGCATGTCCGGCGAGCTCTTCATCGAACGGCCGTTGAAGTAGGCGGCGTTGACCGCCGCATAGTCCTTGTACTCGCCGTCGATGGTGCCGATGCTGGCATCCACGCGCAGCTTGCTGGTCAGCTGCGCCTGCGCTTCAACTTCGAAACCCTGGATCAGCGCACCGGTGGCGTTGGTCATCACGAACACGCCATCTGAGTTCACCGCGGTGAGCTGGATGCCGTCGTAGTCCAGACGGTAGTAGTCCGCATTCAAGCGCAGCCGGTTGTCCCACAGCGTCGACTTCACGCCGACCTCGTACGCTCGCAGCGTTTCCGCATCCACCGGAGTGACGGTGGCATAGGTGGTGCCACGGCCGTTGAAGCCACCGCTCTTGAAGCCGGTGGTGACGCTGGCATAGCCCATCACGTTGTCGCTGAAGTCATAGGACAGCAGCACTTTCCAGTCCGGGCGGTTCCAGCTCTTTTCAAGCGCCTTACTGTAGTTCGGGTCGCCGTTGGCCTTCACCGAGCGTACCGAGAAGTCCTTGTTTTCGTAGCTGTAGCGGCCGCCCAGGGTCAGGGTCAGCTTGTCGGTGAACTTGTAGTTGCCCTGCGCGTAGGCCGCGTAGGCTGACGTATCCTGCTCGACGAAGTTGGTGCCGCCGCGGGTGAAGATGTCATTGCGGGTTGGCTGGTTGTTGTGTTCCCAGAAGGCGAACACGCCAGCCACCCAGCTGAAGGGGCCATCCAGCTGCGAGGTGAACTGCGCTTCGTAGCCCTTCTGGTTCTGCTTCTGGTCCTGCTCCAGGTGGTAACGCATCTGGTTGGTGCCATCCACGTCCATGTAGAAGTGGTGGTCCAGCGTGCGGTAGTGCAGGATGCTGCGCCAGGAGAACGCGCCGAAGTCGGTTTCGTTGGTCAAGGCCACGCCGAACTGGTCGAGGTCGTTGATGCCGCGCGTATCGGTCTCGGTCTTGTAATAGCTGCCCAGCTTGGGCGTTACGGTGTCGGTTGCCTTGTCCAGCGCTACCGGCGTGCCCCAGGCCGGGGTGGAGCGTTCGCGCAGACGGTCGATGCTCAGCGTGGCATAGGACGACTCGCCCCAAGTGCTGGCAAACGACAGCCGCCCGGCCAGCACCTTCTGGTCGTTGACCCAACGGTCGTTGGTGATGTCATGCATGATGCCGTCGCGGTTGCGGCTCAATACTGCTGCCGACACGTCCAGGGTTTCACCGATGCGGGTGGCGAACATCGCGCGGCCATCCAGGCGGCCGAGGTTGCCAATGCTGCCATCGAAGCTGAGTTTGTCCTCGCCGGTCGGCTTCTTGGAGATGTAGCGGATGGCGCCGCCGGTGGCATTGCGGCCATACAGCGTGCCTTGCGGGCCGCGCAACACTTCGATGCGGTCCACGTCGTAGAGGTCGAGCATGGCGCCGTTCTGGCGGGCGATATAGACATCGTCGATGTACAGCGCCACGGCCGGGTCATTGGTGAACATCGACTCGTCGGCACCGACGCCGCGCATGATGATCTTGGCGCCAGAGCTGGTGCCGGTGTTCTGCTCGATGATGATGTTGGGGGTGGTGAACTTGATGTCATCCACGCGCTTGATCTGCATGCGGTCCAATGCCGGGCCGCTGATCACGCTCATGCTGAGCGGTGTTTTCTGGATCTGTTCTTCGCGTCGCTGGGCGGTCACGCTGACCTGGTCCAGCTGCACGGCTTCTTTTTCGGACGACTGGGCGTAGGCATCGCCGCTGCCGATGGCCGTCATGATCGCAACAGTCAAAGCACTCCGGTACAGAACATCTTTCATGACTCGCCTCGTAGCGTGATGAAGGAAAAGCTCGTTCGGGTGGGGGCAAGCATCGCTATATAGATATATCAATGCTTCCTAATGAGTATTCCGCCATTTGTCCGGACAATCAACCGGACTATTGCAGGTTTTTTACGCCTGCTCCACGCACCTGAAATCAGGCGTATCTAGCTGAAATTGATCGTTTTATAGAAAGTGAATGGGGAAGTTTCTTTGTTCTATAGGTTTGGTTGATAAGTCATTTGCGGGATTTTGCTGCGGTTGCAGCACATTTACTTGATGGGCGAATCCCTGCGTTGCATCAAACGCGGACTTAATTGAATTATTGATATAACAATAGTGATTATCGCCACCGTGGACACACCCATGTCGAACGCAGCAAGCAGCCATCGCCAGTTCATCCGTATTGGTGATCGCACCGTGCATTACCGCTACGCAGGGCAGGGCCCGGTGCTGATGCTGCTGCATCAATCGCCACAGAATTCGCGCATGTGGTTGCAGATGATCGAACGCTTCGCGGACCGCTATACGGTGATCGCACCGGACACACCGGGCTTTGGTCATTCCGATGCATTGGCAGACGCCGCGCCGGGCGTCGACCGTTTTGCCGAGGCCACGCTGGAGCTTGCCGATGCACTCGGCATCGAGCGCTTCGCCTTGTTCGGCATGCATACCGGCGGCCTGATCGGCATGCACCTGGCCTGGATTGCACCGCAGCGTCTGCACTGCCTGATCATCGATGGCTATGCCTTGTTCAACGATGCCGAACGCGCGCGCTATACCGACCGCTACCTGCCGCCGTTCGTGCCGAGCTGGGACGGCGGGCACCTGCGTTGGCTGTGGTCGCGCATGCGCGAGCAGCTGTACTTCTTCCCGTGGTGCGATCCTTCGGCGGAGTGCGCGATCGCGCTGCAACCCTATGACGCGCAGGGTACGCATGATGCAGCGATGGACATCCTCGATGTCGGCGACAATTACCGCAGTGGCTACGGCGCCGCGTTCCGCTATACCGAACGGCAGCGCGTGGGTGAGCTGCGTTGCCCGAGCTGGCTGATCTATCGCCACGACGATGTACTGCTGAGCCATCGGCAGCGCCTGCCAGCCTTGCCGGACAACGTGATCAGTGTGGAAGAGCCCGATGGCGTGGAAGGGCTGCATCGGCGCATGGATGCCATCCTGCAGCAGGCCACGTCGGCGCCAACAACACCGGTGGCGCTGGCCGCGCGCGAGCTGCCCGGTTGGTCACGGCGCATCGTCGATACGCCGGTAGGTGAAGTCGCAGCGTGGTTGCAACGCGGCAGCGACGAAGCCGTGCTGCATATCCACGCGCCGGGCCAGGCACCGTTGCCGGTAGGCAGCTTGCCGATGGACCCACGCAGCCAGATCGCCATCGAACTTCCCGGCCATGCCGGTTCGGCGGAAATCAGCGCGCCGCTCAACGCAGACACCATGCAGGCGGCCTTGCGTGCGGTGATTGATCAGCTGGCAGCAGGGCAGGCCATCGCCGTGCATGCACATGAAGCGGCGGTGGCTTATGTTCCGGCGCTCGCAGACTGGCTGGGCACCCGTCTTACCGAAGTGGTGCTGCACAAGCCCTGGCTGCTGCAGCCCGACGAATGCGAAACGCTGCTGGCACGCCTGCCGGATCCGCGCATCCACGCCGCCGGTGGGCATATGGCCGAAGCCTGGCAGTGGGAGCGCGAGCGTCATCTGCTATGGCCGTGGCTGCAGCCCAGCGCAGCTGCGCGTCGCATGGTGACCGCGCCGGATACCGCGCAGGTACACGCCAATGTGGTCGAGCTGCTGCGCATCGGCGCGCAGTTGCCGGAACTGTTCAAGGGCGACGCGCTGGCTGGCTGCGATCAACAACTGCTCGCACTGCAGGTACCGGTGACGCTGCATGCCCAGCCACAGGACGATTATCAGGGGCGTACCGCGGCCTTGGCGGCAAAGCTGGCAGCACGTTGATCAAACACAAGGCAGCCGCCTTGCAGCGGCTGCCTTGTGTTGGCATCACGCCGGCTGCAACAGCTCCAGCTGTTCGCCATCGGGGCCGAGCAGTGTGGCGATGCGGCAGTGGCCGAAGCCGGGCACGTCGAGTTCGGCACGTGCAATCAACTGCGCGCCCAGCTGCTGCAACTGGGCGACATCGGCGTCCAATGCATCGCTGAGCATGGTGGCCGAGAGAATGCCGATATTCGGCGGCACGGCGAGATCCCGCAGCGGCGCATCCGGCAGATGCTCCATGTCCAGGTAGGCAAACATTTCCACGCGCCCCGGCACGATATGCCCATCCTTGATCAGGTTGACGTTGTGGATGCGCACCGACCGGTCGGTGCCCAGCAGGGTCTGCAGTTCGGGGAAGTCGAGTACACGGTCGAACAACACCTCGAAGCCCAGCGCCTTGTAGAAGGCCACCGAGCGCGCCACGTCACGTGTGGCCAGGGCAATCGTCTGCACCACGCTGACATCGGTATTGAGCGGGCCGCGCAGGTCGCCGCCGCGTTCATAGGAAAACACGTCCAGACGGATGCCATCGGGATCGTCGTTGATCGAATCGCGCACCGCGACTTCCTCGCTGACTTCCCAATAGCTGGGCTCGTGCGCACTGCTGCCGCCGGCTGTCTTGATCGCCTGCATGGTCGCCAAGGCATCACGGCAACGGAAGTTGAGTGCGTAGTAGCCGCTGCCGTTGTACAGATTGTCGGCATTCCACAGCCGTTGGCCGGGCGCATCGAAGGCCACCAGGCGGATCCGACCGAGGCCGGAATCATCCGGGGCGATGACCGCGTATTCGCCTTGCAGCGCAGGATCGAAACGCCATAGCGGCGCGAGCTCGGCAGACAGTGCGCCGCGTGCCTGCACGCGGTAGCCAAGTGCATTTTCATAGAAGGCGCAGGCTCGCTGCAGATCGCTTACGCCAAGGGTGACAGCCTTCACTTCGGACAACATGCCGGACTCCTGTTACAGGAACGTGGAAAGGTCATACCTGTTCCGATCCTGCAATATGTCCGGACAAATTGTCCAGTGCACCTCAACTGTAGTGCCGAGCCATGCTCGGCAGAGGCGTTACCAGGGAAGGCCTCATGCCGAGCATGGCTCGGCACTACAGGGGTAATGCCCATGCCGAGCATGGCTCGGCACTACATGATCTAACTGCCTTCAGTCGTGGCCGCCGGCGTCCACATCCAGCGTCATCTGGTAGGTGAACTGATCCGGGCGGTACTGCACGCTCAGCAGGTCGACCATGTTGCCGTCACCGTCATAGGAGCGGCGCTCCAGCGCCAGCAGAGCAGTGCCGGGTTCTACTTTCAGGTGCAGGGCGGCAATCGCGTCGGCGTTGACCGCCGACAGCACCTGCTCCACCTGCTTGATCTGGATACCGGCGGCCTGGAACAGCTTCAGCCGTGAGCTGTTGGCCAGCTTGGCTTCGTTGAAGTCGGGGTGATCGGTATTGGTCCAGCTGTTGTAGTAGCCGAACGGGGTATCGCCGCGCAGGCGCAGGCGGATGGCATGCACCAGCACATCGCGCGGGCCGGTATCGAACAGGGACCGGATCGGCTCCGGTGGCACCGCACGGCGGTACTGCAGCAGCTGCACCTTGGTGTGCTCGGCCAGCACCTCCAGGCTCTCCAGCAGCCCGGTCAGCGGGCTGTGCATGGGCTTGGGTCGGGAGCGGTGGATGACGTGGGTGCCCTTGCCGCGGCGACGCTCCACCAGGCCTTCGGCGGCCAGTTCGTCCAGCGCCCGCTTGGCGGTGATGCGCGACACGCCAAAGCCGTCGGCCAGGTCGAACTCGGTAGGGATACGGGCGCCGCGCGGGATCTCGCCATTGAGGATGCGGTCGCGCAGCAGGCTGAACATCTGGTGGTAAAGCGGCGTCGGCAAGTCGTTACGCAGCAGCTTGTGTGCGTTGGCACTCAATAGTGTGGCCAGTGTGTCTTGGGACATCTCGCTTCACCCTCCTTTGGCTTAATGCTATAACGATAGAACAAATAGGATAGGCCATGGTCACTGAAGAAACCGTGATTTGCTGGAGCCGTGACGGCGCGCTCGCCCGCATCGACATCCAACGACCCGACAAGCGCAACGCCCTGGCCACCCGCCACTGGGCAGCGATCGAAACCGCACTGGATGCCATTGCCGCCAGTGATGCCCAGATCGTGGTGGTGTCGGGCGTGCCGGGGGCGTTCAGTGCCGGCGCCGATATCGACGAACTCGGTCAGCTGCTCACCGCTCCGGAGGCCTTTGCCGCCAACAACGCCCAGGTGCAACGCACCCAGCTCAAACTGCAACGCCTGCCGCAGACCACGCTGGCCGTCATCGACGGAGCCTGCGTGGGCGGCGGCCTTGGCCTGGCCCTGGCCTGCGACCTGCGGCTGGCCAGCAGCCGCAGCCGCTTCGCTATCACCCCAGCCAAGCTCGGTTTAGTTTACAGCGCCGATGACAGTCGCCGGTTGCTCAACACGGTTGGCATGGCCCGTGCCCGCGAAATGCTGCTCACCGGCCGTCTGCTCGACGCCGCCACCGCGCTGGACTGGGGGCTGGTCAACCAGCTGGCCGGCGAGGAGGGCATCGAGGCGCTGCAACAGGCACAGGTACAGCAGTTGCTGGCCACCTCCGGCCAGGCCCGCCGCGCCATCAAGACCGTGCTCGGTCATCTGGGCGGCGATGCCAGCATCTCCCTGGCGCAGGCCGATGCGGCCTTCAACGCCGCCTTCAGCAGCAGCGACTTTGTCGAAGGCGCCGCCGCCTTCCTGCAAAAGCGCGCGCCGCGCTTCAGCTGAGAGCCTCATGTCCGCCTATCTGATCATCGAAGCGCATATCACCGACCCGCAGGGCTTTGCCGCCTATGCCTGCGCCACCCCGGAAGTCGCTGCCCGCTACGGCGGCCAGTACCTGGTGATGGGCGGCGCGCAGCAGAGCCTGGAAGGCGAGCATGCGCCGGCCCGCACCGTGATCTCGCACTGGCCGGACCGTGCTGCTGCGCTGGCGTTCTGGCACAGCGCCGAATACGCCGCGATCAAGCCGCTGCGGGCCGGTACCGGTACGTTCCGCGTGCTGCTGGCCGACGGTGCGCAGATCCAGATCCTCCCCGACACCGCAACCGAAGGTAAGGTTCCATGATCGATGCTTATCGTGCGTTGGCGCTGCAGACCACGTGTCGCGCCATCAACAGCTGCACCACGCCGGAAGACGCGGCTGCCGCCGTGGCCGACAATATCGAACGTGTCGGCCGGCAGATCCGCGCCTCCAAGGCCTTCATCGGCGCCGACCTGAAGCTGGTGGTGCTGCCGGAATACTTCGCCACCAGTTATCCGCTGGGCGACACCATTCCGGGCTGGGCGGCCAAGGGCTGCTTCGCGATGGATGGCGCCGAGTACGAACAGCTCGGCCGCATCGCCCAGGACAACGGCGTTTACCTGTGCTCCAACGCCTACGAGCGTGACCCGAACTTCCCCGGGCTGTACTTCCAGTCCTCGGTGATCCTGGATGACAGCGGCAACCAGATCCTGCGCTACCGCCGGCTGATCTCCCTGTATGCGCCAAGCCCGCACGATGTCTGGGACAAGTACCTCGATGTCTATGGCGTGGACGGCGTATTCCCGGTGGCGCGCACACCGATCGGGCGCTTGTCGTGCATCGCCTCCGAAGAAATCCTGTATCCGGAAATCGCGCGCGCGATGGGCCTGCGTGGCGCCGAGGTATTCCTGCATTCCACCAGCGAAGTTGGCAGCCCGGAACTGACCCCGAAGGACATCGCCAAGCGCGCCCGCGCGCTGGAGAACATGGCGTATGTGGTCTCGGCCAATACGGCCGGCATCAGCGGTGTCGATATTCCCCTGGGCAGTGCCGATGGCATGAGCAAGATCGTCGACGACCAAGGCCGCGTGCTGTCGGCAGCCGGCACCGGTGAATCGATGGCGGCCTATGCCGATCTGGATATCGCCGGCCTGCGCCGTCGCCGCCTGCGCCCGGGCATGGGTAATTTCCTGTCGCGTTTGCCGCAGGCCGCGATCACTGCCGGCCTCGGCAGCACTGCCTTGAAACCCAATGCGCTGCTGGACGGCGACACGCTGAAGATTCCGCAGCGGGCTGATTTCGCCGCCCGCCAGAAAGCCACCCTTGATGCACTGCTGAGCGCCGGAGTTATAGGCAATGACTGAAGCCACCACGCTGCCATTGCGCAACCCGCGCACCGGCCAATCCGACGGCGAGCTGCCGATCACCGCAGCTGCCGACGTCGCCGCGCTGGGCGCCGGCCTTCGCGTGGCACAGCTGGCCTGGGCCGAACGCAGCATCGAGGAGCGCTGTGCGCGCTTGAATGCCCTGGCCGATGCCTTGGTTGCACGCCGCGACGGATTTCTTGATGCCTTGCTGGCCGATACCGGCCGCTGGCACGAGTCGCAGATCGAAGTGGATGGCACGGTGGGCGCGATCCGCCGCTGGGCGCAGCAGGCAGCCGCCTGCCTGCTTGAAAAGCCCGCGCAACAGGAAGCCATCCCCTTCATCCAGAGCCAGCAGACCTGGGTGCCTTACGCCGTGGTCGGGGTGATCAGCCCATGGAATTTTCCGTTGATGCTGACCTTGATCGATGCAGTGCCGGCACTGGCTGCCGGTTGCAGCATCCTGGCCAAGCCCAGCGAAGTCACCTCGCGCTTCGTGCCCTTGCTGCGCGATGCGCTGGAAGAGGCGGGGCTGGGCGAGGTATTCAAGCTGGTCACTGGCGCCGGCGCTACCGGCCAGGCGGTGATCGAGGCCAGTGACCAGATCTGCTTCACTGGTTCGGTCGCCACTGGCCGCAAGGTTGGCGAAGCCTGCGCGCGCCGCTTCATTCCGGCCTCGCTGGAACTGGGCGGCAAGGACCCGGCGCTGGTGTTGTCCGATGCCAATATCGACCATGCTGCGCGAGCATTGGCGTGGGGCAGCTTCGTCAATGGCGGCCAGAGCTGCATGTCGATCGAGCGCGTCTATGTGGAAGCGCCGGTGGCTGATGCCTTCATCGCTGCATTGGTGAAAGAAGCCGCCGCACTGGAACTGGCCTGGCCGGACCCGAAGCAGGGCCAGATCGGCCCGGTGATCGCTGCATCGCAGGTGGAGCTGGTGCGCGGGCAGTTGGCCGATGCCAAGGCCAAGGGTGCGCGTGCGCTGACCGGTGGCGAGCTGATCGACCATGGGGGCATCTGGTGCCCGCCGACGGTGCTGGTGGATGTCACCGATGAGATGGCGGTGGTCGCCGATGAAAGCTTTGCCAGCGTCTTGCCGGTGATGGTGGTGGCCGATGAGGCCGAGGCCATTGCCCGCGCCAACAATACCGAGTTCGGCCTGTCGGCCGCGGTGTTCACGCAGAGCCCGGAGCGCGCGCAGCGTGTTGCGCGTCAGCTGCAGGCCGGTGGCATCTCGATCAACGATGCCTGTTTGACCGGCATGGTGCAGACCGCTGAAAAGCAGAGCTTCAAGTTGTCCGGCATGGGTGGCTCGCGCATGGGCACCGCCTCGATCCGGCGCTTTGTTCGCGCCCGTGTCTTGCTGATCAATACCGGCAGTGCATCGCCATGGTGGTTCCCGGCAGCGTGACGCGCTGCCTCAGCACACCAGCACGAACTGGCTGAGGAAAATACCGAAGCCCAGCATCCACAGTGCCAGCATCGCCGGGATGCTGGCGATGCGCAGCAGCCAGCGTGGGCGCCGCTGCGCATGGCGGGTGGTGCGGAAGATCAACAGCATCAACACCACGCCGCCAATCACGAACAGCGCGAATATCGCCCAGCCCAGCAGCCAGAACGCGGTGGATTTTTCGCCGGATTCCTGCGGGCACTGGGTCATGGCCAGCGCCAGCGGCGATGCCGCGTAAAGGGCAGCGGCGAGCAGGGACCGGGTCACTCCCGGTGCAGCAGATGGCATGTGGACGATTCCCCTGATGGATGCGTCAGAGGTCGATCCTGCCACAACTTGTGGTCAGAGCCCCAATACGCCGGGATTCATCCGCCCGTGCGGATCGCACAAGTGCTTGATGTCACGCAGCAGGCGCGCGGGTGCATCGTCCATTTCGGACAGGAACGGATAGGTGCGGCCAATCTGGTTGGATGCGCCGCCCATCTGCGCGAACAAGGCGCAGGTCTGCTGCCGCAACTGCGCGACCAAGGCGCGTGCGTCCGGGTTGTCACTCCCCGGTGTGAGCATCTGCAAGCGTGCCGGTGGCAGTGCGGCAGCATGCAGGGGCTGCCAGCTGTCCTGCCAATGGAACACCGCTTCGAAACTGAAGCTGTAGTTGCACAGCGCCGAGCAGAGATAGGTGACCCGCACACCGCATCGTTCGATGGCGGTGCTGTGTGCTGCGATCAATTGCTGATGCGCGCGGATCAGCGCTGATGCGCGTGAATGCGCCACCTTCACATTCAACGCTGCCCAGCGGCTGCCATTGGCACCGAGCACCGCATCGAGGCCGGGGAAGGGATCGGCGCGGGCAATGCGCGGCACGGTCGCAGCGATATCAATACCGCCATGCTGATGTGCCAGCGCCCGCGCGCAGGCCAGATCATGTGCAACCGCAGCGGCGCAGTTACCAGCCGCCACCAGGTGCAGGCTGAAGGCGTTGTCGGGAATCAGCTGGCGCCCGGCCTTGACCATGCCCATGAGCGCCCTGTATCTGCCACGCAGGCCGGATGCGCTGTTGAACACCTGCCGCAGTGCTCGCAACGCAGCACGCAGGCTGCGGTCACGCTCGGCATTGGCGGCCACCGCACCGGCATCGAGTACATAGGCTTCCTCGGCCAGACCAGCGCGGGCAACCGCTGACAACGCAAGTGCAGCAGCCTCGAAATCAGCGAACGCGAACGAGGCATAGTCGCTATGCGCGGGCAGTGGAATCAAACGGAAAGCAGCGCGGGTCTTGATGCCGAAGGCGCCACCGTCATGCATGAACAAGCCGGTGGTGTCGGGGCCGAAATTGCGGAATACCGGCTCCGCGTCCGCCTTCAACGCCCATTGCCCGGTGCGCAGCAGGGTGCCATCGGCGCTGACTACTTCAACGCCGAGCACGTTGTCGGCAGCGGCGCCATAACGCGCGCTGCCGAAGAACAGCGCGCCATGGCTGAGCCCACCGCCGATGCTGGCACCTGCGCCGGAGAAGGTGCCGAAGTAGGGCAGGCGCAGGCCCAGCGGCGTCAGTGCGTCGTACAGCTGCTTCCAGGTAACGCCTGCCTGCGCCACCACGTACATGTCTTCGGCGCTGATGTGCTCGATGCGATTCAACGCGGAAAGATCGACCAGCACGCTGCCGGCGTCTTCGCATAGATAGCCGCCGGTATAACTCAGGCCGCCGCCACGCGCGACCACCGACAGACCGGCGGCAGTTATCCGTGCGACCGCCTGCGCCAGCGTCGCGCTGCCGCCGGGACGGATCACCGCCAATGGCAGCGGCCCGCTGCTGTACAGATCACCTGCCATCAGCTGCAGGGTGGTGGCATCGCACAGCACGGCGGCCTCACCCAGCACGGCGCGCAGATATGCCAGCAGCGCGCTGTGGTCGCTGAGGCTCATGTTGGCTTGAGCACGCTGACAACGACGATCGCGGCGATGAACAGCCACAGCACGCCCAGCACCGAAGTTGACTTCACATAGGTGCGGCGGATGATGGCGTTGGTGGCGTCGCTCGGGCCTTCCTGCGCCATCACTTTCCAGGTGCGGAAGTGACTGATCAGGGCCAGGCGGATGCCGACGCCCGATGCCATCACGCCGGCATACAGCGCCAGCTTCAGGCGCAGCCACAGTGGCATCTCCCAGCTGCCGCCGAGCAAGCCGGTGGCCAGCGCGACCAGCAGGGCCATGAAGACATAGCGCGAGCCGCGATCAATCGCGCCCAGGGTGGCGCCGATGCGGCTGTGGCGCAGCCGATGCACAGCTTCGACAAACCCCAGCCACAGCACGCACAGCAGGCCGGCGATGCTGGCGGTGGTTTCAGCGCCGGGGATCAGGCCGTACAGCGCGGCCAGCGAGAAGCCCAAGCCAGCCTGCAGCACCAGCGCGTAGCGCACGTGCTGGTCCACGTGCATCACGTGCTCCATCAGCCGGTTGCGCTCGGCGAAGGGGATGTGGCTGCCGTAGGAGACATAGCGGTAGGTGCTGTTGATCACCAGCTCCGAGCCCAGCCAATAGCCGAGCACGGTGATATGCGCCACCAGCAGGATCTGCAGCAGCATCTCAGTGCTCCACCACGGTATAACTGCTCAGTTCGTAGGCGGTCTGCATGTAACCGGTGACGGTGGCGCGCAACACGATGTAGTGCTCGTCGGCGGTCACCCACAGATCGTAGTCGGGGTGTTCTTCCGGCATGCCGACATCGAGGATGCGGAAGTGGCGGGCCTTGAAGCGGCCGGCGATCACCTCGATTTCTTCCTCGCCCACGTACTCGATGGCCAGCTGCACCGGGAAGATCATCGGCCCGGTGGCGCCGCGGTGATCCGGCGAGGACAGCAGCATGAAGAAGCTCTGCTTGCCGGGCCCCTGCGACAGGTCATACAAGGACATCGCATAGGCATCATTGATGATGGCGTGGTTGCCGAAGGCCAGCAGCGGTGACTGCAATGGAAAGCGCTGCGAGACCCGGCCTTCGACCGTGGTGTTGGATTCGCACTGTGCTTCGGTCGGGCTGAAGTTGAACCAGCCCGAGCCACGGAACTGGCCGCCCACGGCAATGCGTACGAAGCACTCGCGCGGCAGGTTGTCCGCATCCACGCGCAGGTTGACGTCGCGTACCACTGGCGGCGCATCGTCGATCTCGCAATGTGCGGCCAGCACCCGCGAACCATCGCGGTGCACGTCGAGCTGGAAGTTCTCGCGGCCGCGCTCGGCGCCCTGGCGGTGACTCTGGTTGCTGGTGTACTGGATGGTGCCGCTGATGGAACGGGCGATGCCGGTCATGCCATGGTCTCCTCGGGAAGCGGGTCGATCTGCAGGATGCTCACCGGCACGTGGTCCGGATCGTAGACGATCATTTCGCGGTACAGGCCAGCCGGCGAACGCGTGCTGGCCACCCGCTTGGGATAGGCCAGCGGTGGTGTCAGGAAACGATGGCCGCCCGCGCTGAGCGCGGCGTGCAGCGCATCAAATCGATCGGTGGACAGCACCAGTGCGCTCTGCCCATGCGCCGGTTTGCCCAGTGGCGGGCTGAGCGCCGCAAGCGGTGTCTGGCTGATTTCGAATAGGCCGACGATGACCGGCGCATCCGCGTCGGCCGCCAGCAGCGCGATGCGCATGCGGCAGGCCGGCAGCTGCAGCAGGCCGCCGGCCATTGCGCCTTCCAGGGTCTTTTCCTCGACCACCATCAGGCCCAGTGCATCGCGATAGAACCCGAGCGATGCCTCCAGGTCACGACAGAACACGGTGAAGCGTTCGAACTGAAGTTTCATGCCAATCCTCGTTGCTGCGCAGGGCAGCAACGGCAGCGGTATCCGCAGCCGCACTGCCACGGAGAGAAAATCAGGGGGCCGACAGGTACTCGATCAGCGCCTGCCGACGTGCCGGGTCCGGCACCGCGATGACCATGCGCGTGCCTGGCACAAGCTTCGATGGCGCAGTGAGATAGGCATCCAGTTGCTTGGCATCCCAGGTGATGTCACTGGCTTTCAGCGCCGACGAATAGGCGAAGCCAGGATTGCTGCCGGCCTTGCGCCCGACCAGGTTGTGCAGGTTGGGACCCATGCGCTGTGGCGCAGCAGCATCGCGGCTGTGGCAGGCCGTGCACATGGCGAAGGCCTGTTCGCCACTGATCGCGGGCGCAGCGGGGGCAGCTTCTGGTGCAGCAGCGGCCGCTGCTGCCGGTGCAGTTGCCTGGCTTGCAGCAGGCACCGTGGCAGCGACTGGGGCGGGTTCGGCCTGCTTGCTGCAGCCCACGACAAGCAGGGCGGCGGCGAGTATCAACAAAGAGCGCATGACAAGTCCTGGTGGGGGATCAGAAGGGTTTGACCACGCCGAGGAAGGCGGTGGCCAGCAACATCAGGTAGACCACCCACACCCAGATCCGGGTGCGGTTCATGGTGCGCAGCAGCGGCAGTTCGGTGGCATCGCTGCTGCCCTGCTTGATCAGTGCGCCCAGTTGCGCGCCGACCGGCTTGAAGCTGACATCGATCATGATGGCGGCGGCGAATATCACGCCGAACATCAGCGCCTTGCTGGCCAGCCAGGCCGGCGCCAGCGGCGCGCCGTGCAGCAGCGAGGCCAGCCCCAGCCACAGGTAGAACAGCGCCAGCAGCCAGCGCAGCACCGATTCGATGCGGCGATCGCGCGCGGCGCGTGGGCTCTGGTCATGACGATGCGCATCCCACACCAGCCACAGCCAGAACCCACCGATAAGCCAGGCCAACAGCAAGCCCCAGCCCGGCAGCGTCCAGTAACCGCCGACATGCACCACGCTCAGACTGACCGGCACCATCAGCGCCCACGCGCTGCGCGGCACCATGTCCACTTCCACCAGCAGCTTCAGCAGTGCGATGCGTTGCTCAAGCGAATAGGCGTGGCGACGACGGAAGTGCTGGCCGAGCAGGAACACGCCGACGTCGGCGCCCAGCCACAGCACGAACAGCAGCAGGTGTGCATATACCAGGATTGGATACTGCAGTGCAGCCACGTCCCGTCCTTCGCCCGCGAAGCGGGTAGCCATATTTGTCCGGACAAACAAATATCAGAAAGGACGCGGGAAGAAAAGCTGCAAGGTGGCATTGTGTGTGAGGCAATCTCCCTCGCTGCGGATGCGGTCAGCACAATCGCGGGGCCTGCCTGCGACGCTTCTTCATCGTGAGATAGCCTGTACAGGTGCATCATCGCCTTGGCATAGGCATCTTCCACGCAACAGGAGCGCTCCGTCATGATTCCGCAAGCCCATTTCGATCTGACCGGCAAAGTGGCCATCGTTACCGGTGGTGGCAATGGCATTGGCCGCGCCAGTTCCCTGATGTTGGCCGCCTATGGTGCGGCCGTGGCCATCGCCGACCTGAAGCTGGCCGCCGCTGAAAAAGTGGCGGCGGAAATCACCGCCGCTGGCGGCAAGGCCTTGGCGCTGGAATGCAATGTGCTCAAGGACGAGGATCTGGTGCGTGTGGTGGAACGCACCGCCAGCGAACTGGGCGGCATCCACATCCTGGTGAACAACGCCGGTGGCGGTGGTGCCGGCCGCGAGAGCCCGTACAAGATCACACTGGAGCAGTTCGAGCGGCCCTTCCAGATCAATGTGTTCAGCGCCTGGCGCTTGTCGCAGCTGTGCGCGCCGCACATGGAAAAGGGTGGCTACGGTTCCATCATCAACATGTCGTCGATGAGTTCGATCAATAAGAGCCAGGCAATCAGCGCTTATGCGGCGTCCAAGGCGGCGATCAACCACATGACCGCGAACCTGGCGCATGACTATGGTCCGGCCGGAATCCGCGTCAATGCGGTGGGCCCGGGAGCGGTGCGTACCGATGCGCTGGCGACCGTGCTTACGCCGGAGATCGAGCAGCGCATGCT
Source organism: Stenotrophomonas nitritireducens (assembly GCF_001700965.1). Taxonomy (NCBI): domain Bacteria; kingdom Pseudomonadati; phylum Pseudomonadota; class Gammaproteobacteria; order Lysobacterales; family Lysobacteraceae; genus Stenotrophomonas; species Stenotrophomonas nitritireducens. The sequence continues at coordinate 2,066,040 of NZ_CP016756.1, read as the reverse complement.
GTCGCATACGCCGATCAAGCGCCTGGGTGAAGCGAACGATATCGCCGGTGCGGTGCTGTACTTCGCCGCGCCGATATCCAACTGGGTCAGCGGCCAGACCCTGTTCGTCAATGGCGGTGGCGTGCAGACGCTGGATTGATCGGCGGCTTAGTCCGGCAGCGAGGACAGGTATTCGATCACGGCCTGGCGGCGCGCCGGGTCGGCGGTGGCATTGACCATCTTGCTGCCGGGTACCAGCTTGGCCGGTGATTTGATGAAGGCGTCCAGGGTCTGCGCATCCCAGACGATGCCGCTGGCCTTCATCGCATCGGAATAGTTGTAGCCCGGTGCGGTGCCGGCCTTGCGGCCGATCACGCCATGCAGGTTGGGGCCGACGCGATGGCCGAGCTCGGCGCGGGTGTCGTGGCAGCCGGCGCAGATGGCGAAGGCGCGTTGTAGTTCGCGCTGGTGCGGGTCGGCGCTGGCGCTGTGGTTGAAGGCGTCGCGCTGGCCGCAGGCGGTGAGTGCCAGGCAGGCGAGGGCGATCAAGGGCAGACGGGACATTGCTGACTCATTGCGTTGGCGGCCGAGGTTGTACGGCGCTGGCAATGATGGCCGGTGCTGGGCGGGGAAAGCAAAGGGGGGCTGGGTGCAGGCTGAGCTTTTGAAGAGGCTTGGAGCAAAGGCAGGAGCAGGAGCGGAAGTCGGAGCAAAGGCCCCCTCATCCGCCCTTCGGGCACCTTCTCCCGCATGCGGGAGAAGGGATGCTTCACATATTTCCTCGGCGTTGGGCCCGAGGCTCCGGCTGGATTTCGCCGAGCCCGACGAAGCCAGCAATGCCGGCTCTCACATCATATTGCCGGAGCAGCCCCTCTCCCGTTTACGGGAGAGGGGTAGGGGTGAGGGCAGCTCTTAGGCCTTTGTCCTTCAGGATTTTCAGCTTTCTAGCTTTCTAGCTTTCTAGCTTTCAGCTTCAACGCACCGACCCCAACAACCTCATTTCTTCGCAGCGAACTTCTTGTCCAGACTCTGCTCGAACGTGTGATACCCGATCCGCTCATACAGCTCCTCACGGGTCTGCATGGTCTCCACCACGTTGCGCTGGTGGCCGTCGCGGCGGATCGCGGTGTACACGTTCTCCGCCGCCTTGTTCATCGCGCGGAACGCAGACAGCGGGTAGATGCACATTGCCACGCCCACCGAACCCAGCTCCTCGGTGGAGAACAGCGGCGTCTGCCCGAACTCGGTCAGGTTGGCCAGTACCGGTACCTTCACCGCGTCGACAAAACGCTTGTAGGTTTCAAGGTCATACGAAGCTTCGGCAAAGATGCCGTCAGCGCCGGCTTCCACGCAGGCCAGCGAGCGCTCGATGGCGGCATCCACGCCTTCCATCTGGATGGCGTCGGTACGTGCGATCAGGAAGAAATCCGGATCGGTCTTGGCATCGGCCGCGGCCTTTACCCGGTCCACCATCTCGCCCAGCGACACGATTTCCTTGTTCGGGCGGTGGCCGCAACGCTTGGCACCAACCTGGTCTTCGATATGGCAGGCGGCCGCACCGGCCTTGATCAGCGACTTCACCGTGCGCGCGATGTTGAACGCGCTCGGGCCGAAGCCGGTGTCGATGTCCGACAGCAGCGGCAGGTCGCAGACGTCGGTGATGCGGCGGATGTCGGTGAGCACGTCGTCCATGGTGTTGATGCCCAGGTCCGGCAGGCCCAGCGAGCCGGCGGCGACGCCACCGCCGGACAGGTAGACCGCACGGAAACCGGCCCGCTTGGCCAGCAACGCGTGATTGGCGTTGATGGCGCCCGGGATCTGCAGCGGGCTCTCTTCCTTCAGCGCCGCGCGGAAGCGGGCACCTGGACTGACAATGCTCATCGAAACTCCTGTGGTTGGTTGGCGATGCTTACATCGCCGGGTAGTTCGGACCGCCGCCGCCCTGTGGGGTTACCCACACGATGTTCTGGGTCGGGTCCTTGATGTCGCAGGTCTTGCAGTGCACGCAGTTCTGCGCGTTGATCTGCAGGCGGGTATCGCTGCCTTCACCGACGAATTCGTATACGCCGGCCGGGCAGTAACGGGCCTCCGGGCCGGCATAGGTAGCCAGGTTGACCTTGACCGGAATGCTGGCGTCCTTCAGCGTCAGATGGCTGGGCTGGTCTTCCTCGTGGTTGGTCGAGGACAGGAACACCGAGCTCAAACGATCGAACGTCAGCACGTTGTCCGGCTTGGGATAGACGATCTTCGGCTGGCTGGCGGCCGGTTCCAGGCACTCGTGGTCGGCCTTGGTGCGGTGGATGGTCCACGGCGCATTGCGAATGCCCAGCTTGGGCAGCAGCCACTGCTCGATGCCGGTCATCAGCGTGGCAAGGGTGCGGCCCTTCTTGAACCACTGCTTGAAGTTCTTGGACTGCAGCAGCTCGGTCTTGAGCCAGCTGTTCTCGAACGCTTCCGGATAGGCGCTCAGCTCATCGCGCGAGCGGCCGGCGGCCAGTGCATCGAACGCGGCCTCGGCGGCCAGCATGCCGGTCTTGATCGCGGCGTGGCTGCCCTTGATGCGGCTGACGTTGAGGTAGCCGGCTTCGCAGCCGACCAGCGCGCCGCCCGGGAACACGGTCTTGGGCAGCGACAGGATGCCGCCGGCGGTGATCGCGCGTGCACCGTAGGCGATGCGCTTGCCGCCTTCCAGGTGCTTGCGGATGGCCGGGTGGGTCTTGAAGCGCTGGAATTCCTCGAACGGGCTCAGCCACGGGTTCTTGTAGTCCAGGCCGACCACATAGCCGATCGAAACCTTGCCGCCATCGGCGTGGTACAGGAAGGCGCCGCCGTAGGTGTCGTTGTCCAGCGGCCAGCCAGCGGCGTGCACCACCAGGCCCGGCTCGTGCTTGGCCGGGTCGATCTGCCACAGTTCCTTGATGCCGATGCCGTAGGACTGCGGGTCCTTGCCGGCGTCGAGCTTGAACCTGCTGATCAGCTGGCGGCCCAGATGGCCGCGCGAGCCTTCGGCGAAGATCGTGTACTTGGCATGCAGTTCCATGCCGCGCTCGTAGTTCGGGCCCTGCGTGCCGTCCTTGTGGATGCCCATGTCGCCGGTGGCCACGCCCATCACCGCGCCGGCCTCGTCGTACAGCACTTCGGCAGCGGCAAAGCCCGGGAAGATCGACACTTCCATCGCCTCGGCCTGCTGCGCCAGCCAACGGCTCACTTCGCCCAGGCTGACGATGTAGTTGCCATCGTTGTGGAAGCACTCGGGCAGCAATGCGTGCGGAGTGGCCTTGGCGGTGGTTTCGTCCAGGAACAGGAACTCGTCGCGGGTGACGGCCTGCTTCAGCGGCGCACCGCGTTCTTTCCAGTCCGGGAACAGTTCATTGAGCGCGCGCGGGTCCATGATCGCGCCGGACAGGATGTGCGCGCCCGGCTCGGAGCCTTTTTCCAATACGCACACCGACAGCTCCTGGCCCTTCTCCACGGCCAGCTGGCGCAGGCGGATGGCGGTGGCCAGGCCGGCAGGGCCGGCGCCGACGATGACGACGTCAAATTCCATCGCTTCGCGCGGCGGCAGGGCGGTGTTGGCTTCAGTGTTCATGCAAGGGCTCTTGGGTAAAGGCCGGCGCGTTTGTGGCGACGACGGTTGCCTGGAACCGCCGCCTCAACGTGAGGCGGCGATGATCTGCGAAGGCGCAGCATTCCAGATCAGCCCTGCGCGGTCGGCCAGATGGGCGAACACGCGTTCCAGGTGCTTGATGCGGTGCGGCTGGCCCATCACCCACGGATGGATGTTGAGCGCGAGCAGGCGACCCTGTCCGCTGCGCTGCGCTTCCTCAAGCAGGAAATCGCAGGCATCGACCATCTGGTCCGCATACTCGGCCTCGGCATGCAGATTTTCGCCGACGATGAAGCGATCTTCCAATTCCAGTGACAATGGCAGGGCGGTCAGCGGGCCGTTGGCGGTCTGGAACAGGTACGGCAGCTCGTCGTTGATCCAGTCGCCAAACCATTGCAGACCGGCCTGTTGCAGCAGTTCCGGGGTGTTCTGCGACTGCGAGCGGGCCGGTGACAGCCAGCCCTGGATCGGGCCGTCCGAATAAGGGGCCAGCGCGGCCAAACTGCGCTGGATGTATTCAGTTTCGCGCGCCGGGTCCAGCCCGCCGTAGTGCACGCTGTCCATGTTCCAGCCATGTGCCACCAGCTCGGCGCTGCGCGCCTTGAGCCGTCGCAGCAGGGCCGGGTAGCGCTCGGCCAGCTCGCCATTGACGGCGGTGCTGGCGCGCAGACCGTACTTTTCCAGCGCATCCAGTACGCGGAACACGCCGACCCGGTTGCCATAGTCGCGCAGGGTGTAATGGCGCAGGTCCGGGTAGGGCATGACCATCGAACCGTGCGGCTTGAAGCCCTCACCCTTGGGGTTGAGGGGGAAGTGCTCCAGGCTCAGGTTGATCCATACCGCCAGCGGCTTGTTGTCCGGCCAGCGCACGGGCGGACGTTCGGCCAGCATCGACCAGCTGTAGCGGTCGTGGTCCATGCCGTGGCGCAGGTGCGGGTATTCCAGGAAGCTGCGATCCAGGCTCATGCCGCGTCCTCCGCGTTGATCGCCGCCATCGAGGCCAGCGCGTCGTCGTAGTGGTTGTCCAGGTAATGCTGGGCGATCTCGCGGCCGGTCGCCTTCCACACCTTGTCGTGGCTGCAGATGTAGTCCATCGCGTCGTGGAACGCCGCCAGCCGGTGCGGGTGGCTGACCTGGTAGGCATGCAGCGGCACGCACATCACCGTGCCGGAGTTCTCGCCTTCGGCATACAGGCGGTCGAAGGCGTCCTTGATCATCTGCCCGTAGCGGCGCGGCTCGATCTTGTTGGTGACGTAGACGATGGTGTCGTTGAGCTCCAGCGAGTACGGCACCGACACGAAGCGCTTGCCCGAGCGGGTTTTCACCGGCGTCGGCTGGTCGTCATGGAACAGGTCGCAGGTATACAGGCCACCGGCTTCGGCAAACAGGTCGATGGTGGCATCGGAATGCGACAGCGCCGGCGCCAGGTAGCCGGCGCAGTGCTGGCCGGTGTGCTCGGCAATCAGCGCCATCGAATGCTCGATCATCTCCCGCTCCTGCGCCTCGTCCAGGCCGTAGGTGTAGCGGGTGTTGTAGATGCCGTGGCTGAAGAATTCCCAGTTGCGCTCGGCCGCCATCTGGATCACTTCCGGGTGGTGCTTGAGCATGGCGGTGGACAGCGACACCGAGCCACGCAGGCCGTACTGGTCCATCACCCGCATCATCCGCTGGTGGCCGACGCGGTTGCCGTAGTCGCGGGTGCCGTAGCCCTGGATGTCGGGCAGCGGGCGCGGCCACGGCTTGCGCTGCGGGTTGGCCGGCGGTGCGTACTCGTAGAACTCGATGTTGGGCGCGATCCACAAGGCCACACGCGCACCGCCCGGCCACTGGATCTTCGGCCGGCTGTCGTAGGGCCAGTAATCAAACAGGCCCGGGTCGGACTTCGGCGCGCCGTTCATGCGCGCAGTGCCTGCAGCTGCGCGGCCACGTGCTCGACCGATTCCACGTCGCCGTACTTGAGCATGATGTCGCTGAGGTTGGCGAAGTGTGGGATCTCGTGCTTGTCGGCCACGCACTCTTCCGGAACGATGCTGCGGTAGCCGCGCGACAGGCTGTCGATCACGCAGGCGCGGATGCAGCCGGAGGTGGAGCCGCCGGTGATGATCAGCGTGTCGATCTTGTGGAAGGTGAGCAGCGACCACAGGTTGGTTTCGAAGAACGGGCTGGCCATGCGCTTGTGCATGACGATGTCGCCCGGCTGCACGTCGGCACGCGGGTCGAACTGGGCGCGCTCGGAGCCGTGCTTGATGTTTTGCAGCGAGTCCGGCGTATTGGTGCGTGTGCCCCAGGTACCGGCGTCCTCGCCCGATTCCAGGTAGGCCACATAGGTCCACACCACCGGCAGGCCGAGCGCGCGCACCTGCGCCGACAGCGCATTGATGTGTTCGATCTGGCGCGGGTCGGTTTCATACGCAGTCTTGAACGCGGCCAGGTCGGTGTAGGCGCGCTGCACATCGATGTTGACGATGGCCGGGCGTGCGCCGAAGCCGAACTTGGCGCGGTTCGGGTTGGCCTTGACCTGCTCCCAGTACTGGCGGGCAGTGAGGTTGGACGTTTCCATCACGGGCATGGGGTCTCTCCGTTGCAGCAGTGGTTGGGGTCAGGCCTGGGCGGCGCGCGAACGTTCGTCGCGCACCAGCGTGGCGGCCAGCAGGGCCAGCACGATCAGCCCGCAGATCAGGCTGAAGGCGATGTGGTAGCTTTTGGTGAGGTCGAAGATCTTGGCCGTCACCCAGATGCCCAGGCCGGCGGTGGTCGCATCCAGCAGGGTGATGGTGCCGAGGATCTTGCCGGCCGAGCTCAGCCCGAAGGCATTGACCGCCAGCAGCTGGATCATCGTGTACAGGCCGCCCCAGCCCAGCCCGAACAGGGCCAGCGAATACCAGATCAGGTCGGCGCGCAGGGTCGCCAGGATCACCGCACCAGCGGCCATGATCGCCAGGTTGACCAGGAATACGCGCTTGGGCGGCAGCACGTCGGCGAGGAAGCCGAACACGAACTTGCCCACCATCGCCAGGCCGAACATCAGGCCCAGGCCATTGCCGGCGGTGGCCGGTTCAAAGCCCAGGTCGCGCATGTGCAGGAACAGGTTGGAGGCCACCGCCATGATCGAGAAGAAGGTGGTCATCGCCACGAACGCCAGCACCCAGAAAGTGCGCGTGCGCATCGCCTGCTGGTAGCTCAGGTCCGGCAGCGAGGACGCAGCCGGCTTGCCTGCTGCCGCCTTGGCGGCCAGCGTGTCGGCACCCCAGGGCTGGATGCCGCCCGCGCGCGGGCTGCGCACGAACAGGAAGGCGATGATCAGGAAGGCCAGCGGAATGGCGGTTTCCCACAGCAGCGCGGCGCGCCAGTCCATGGTCTGCATCAGATGTACGCCGAGCTTGGGGAACACCATGCCGCCCAGGCTGGTGCCGACCAGCGCAATACCAATGGCGGTGCCACGGTGGGTGGCAAACCATTGCGAGACGAAGATCACCGCCACATTCAGGCCGGCCGCGACCAGCACCGCGGCAAAGCCGACGTGTATCCAGTACAGGTGGGCCAGCGAATGGATATGCGCATAGGCCGCATACAGCGCCGCGAGCAGGGCGATGCCACCCAGGATCAGCTTGCGCGGGCCGACCTTGTCGATCAGCGCGCCCAGGAACGGCGCCATCCAGCCGGCCAGTACCAGGGTGATCAGGTCGCGCAGCTTGAGCTCGCTGCGGGTCCAGCCGAAATCCTTGAGCAGGGATTCGTCAAAGGCGGTCAGGCCGGTCACGGTCAGGCCGTTGGAGACCAGCAGCACCAACATCCCCATCACCGCCATCAACCACGGGTAATAACGCTTCATCTTCATCAAGCACCTCAAGAGTGGGTTACGGCAGGTAGATACGCCTGTGGGGGGATTTCCGCCGCCGGCGTTGACCGGGGGCGAAGGGCATGCCTACACTTTGTCCGGACAAAGTGTGCCACAGTCTTTTACCTGGGAGGAAGCCATGCAAACCGTCATCGTCCTGTTCAACCTCAAGCCCGGCGTCAGCGCCGAGGAATACGAGGCCTGGGCCCGTGCCAGCGACCTGCCGGTGGTCAATGCGCTGCCGTCGGTGGAGAAGTTCGAGGTACTCAAGGCCAGCGGTCTGTTGATTGGTGAGGGCAGCTCGCCGTACGCGTACATCGAGCTGATACGTATCCCGGACATGGCCGCCTTCGGCGCCGACATGGCCGATGCGGCGGTGCAAGCCGGTGCGGCGCAGTTCCGGCAATACGCTGACAATCCGTTGTTCATCCTCACCAGCGCGCTGTAAGCGCACAAGGAACATTGGTCATGGCTCGTTTCCCCGAATTGCAGGGCAAGGTCGCACTCATCACCGGCGCTGGTCGCCGCGCCGGGCTGGGCGAGGGCATTGCCCGCCGCCTGCTGCAGGAAGGCTGCAAGGTGGTGCTGACCGACATCGGCCAGGTGCGTGGCGCCGAGATGCCGGTCACTGCCGTGGGCACCGACGAGGAAATGGCCCAGGTTGCCGCCGAGCTGGCCGCCAGCACCGGGGGCGAATGCGTGGCCATGGCGCTGGACGTACTGGAAGAGGCGCAGGTGGAAGCGGTGGTCAAGGCCACGGTGGAACGCTTTGGCAGCCTCGACATCCTGGTCAACAACGCCGGCATTGGTTACCTGATGAAGTCGCTGGTCGACATCGATGCGAAGGAATGGGACGCGGTGTTGGGCGTGAACCTGCGCGGCGCCTTCCTGACCATCAAGCACGCCGGCCGGCAGATGATTGCCCAGGGCGGCGGCCGCATCGTCAACATCGCCTCGCAGGCCGCCAAGTCGGCGTTCCCGCATGCGGCGGCCTATTGCTCGTCCAAGCACGGCCTGGTCGGCCTGACCCGCGTTGCCGCGCTGGAACTGGCGGCCCATGGCATCAACGTCAATGCAGTCTGCCCGAACCACGTCACCACCGGCCTGGGCGCCTGGCAGAACGAATACTTTGCCGAGAAGCAGGGCAAGACCGTCGAGCAGTACCTGGCCGACATGCGCGCGCGCATTCCCGCCGGTCGCCCGGGCCTGCCCTCGGATACGGCGGCAGCGACGGCCTTCCTGTGCTCGGACGACGCGGTTTACATCACCGGTGAGGCGATCAATGTTTCCGGTGGTGAGGAAAACCACTGAAGGCCGCGCCGGCTCACCACCGGCTCGTACCCGCCTGCGCACAACGCTCGGCATGAGAACCAAGCAGCACAGCAGTCCCCACCACGCACCCCCATAAACGTAACGAGATTGCCATGTCCAAACCCGTCTACCAGTGGCCCAACAACGCACGCCTGGCCTTGTCGGTGGTCGTCAATGTCGAAGAGCTGTCCGAGTACAACGTCGGCCAGGGTGACAAGATCACCGAACCGGTGGACGAGCTGCATGTGACCCTGTCCAAGCCGGTGCGCAACTACGGCAACGAATCCAACTACCGTTACGGCGTCAACGAAGGCCATGCGCGCGTCGCCGCGCTGCTGGACAAGTACAACGTGACCAGCACGTATACCGCCGCCGCGGTATCGCTGGAGCGCGCGCCGGAAATCGCCGATTACCTGCGTGGCAGCCGCCATGAGGTCTGCTCGCATGGCCACCGCTGGATCCACCAGTTCCGCTTCAACGAAGACCAGGAACGCCAGTTCATCCGCGATGCCGCCGACAGCATCGAGAAGACCAGCGGCGTGCGCCCGGTCGGTTGGCTGTCGCGTTACCTGCACACCGCCTCCACCCGTCGCCTGCTGCAGGAAGAAGGTTTCCTGTACCACATGGACGACTACTCGGCCGATGCGCCGTTCTGGGGCGATGTCGACGGCAGCGACAAGCCCATGATCGTGGTGCCGTACCAGCTGGACACCAATGACATGAAGATGTGGGTGGCCCCGTCCTACCTGCCCAAGGACTGGCTGGACTATGCCATCGACAGCTTCGACACGCTGTACGCCGAAGGCGAGCACAGCCCCAAGGTGATGTCGCTGGGCCTGCACCTGCGCATCATCGGCCGCCCGGGCCGCATCGGCGCGTTCGAGAAATTCCTGCAGTACGTCGCGCAGAAGCCGGGCACCTGGTACGCAACGCGCCGCCAGATCGCCGAACACTTCGCCTCCCAGGTCGGTGCGCCGTGAGCACTGCGATCAACAACCCGCGCCGCTGCCTGCTGTTCGTGCCGGGCTCGCGCCCGGAGCGTTACGCCAAGGCCGTGGCCACCGGTGCCGATCAGGTCTGTATTGATCTGGAAGACGCGGTTGCCCCGGGCGACAAGGAAAGCGCGCGTGCCTCGCTGTTCGCCTTTCTCGCCGAACTGCCGCAGACCCGCAGCGAGATCGGCCTGCGCATCAATCCGCTGTCCACCGAACTGGGCCAGGCTGATCTGAAGGCGTTGGCTGCTTCGGGCCTGAAGCCGGCCTTCGTCATGCTGCCCAAGGTCGAAACCGTGGCCGAATTGCAGCAGGCCGACGCGGCGCTGGCGGCAATCGACACCGCCTTCATCGCGCAGATCGAAACGCCGAAGGGCTTGCTGGACGCACGCGCGCTGGCCACCGCCATTCCGCGCCTGCAGGCGCTGATGTTTGGTGGCTTCGACTACATCGTCGCATTGCGCGGCCGCGCCAGCTGGGAGAGCTTCTTCCATCCGCGCGTGCAGCTGGCAACGATTGCCGCCGAAGCCGGCGTCGCCTGCATGGACGTACCCTACCTGGACATCAAGGACGAAGCCGGCCTGGTCAGCGAAACCGACCGCGTCATCGATCTGGGTTTCACCGCCAAGGCCGCCATCCATCCGGCACAGGTCGACGCCATCCAGGCCCGTTACCTGCCCACCGCCGCCGAGTTTGACCGCGCCCAACGCGTGGTCGCGGCATTGGCCGCCAGCGGCGGCGAAGCCATCCAGCTGGACGGCAAGCTGGTGGACCGCCCCATCGAAATCGCCGCCGAACGCGCCATCGCACTGGGTGCGCTTGGCGTGCGCGCCGGCTGACCTCACCGCTCCATTGAACGCCTGATTCACGCCCCTCTTTGACCAAGCTGCGCCCAGCGCCAGCCCAACCCGCTCCAAAAGGACATTGTCATGGTTCAGAACGTCAAGCAGATCTCCGAAAACCGCTTCCGCGAAACCTTTGGCCGTTACTACGAAGAGTTCAATGTCGGCGACATCTACGAGCACCGCCCCGGCCGCTCCATCACCGAAACCGACAACACCTGGTTCACCCTGCTGACGATGAACACCCATCCGATGCACTTCGACAAGGAATACGCCAAGGCCTCGGAATTCGGCAAGGTTATCGTCTGCTCGCCGTTCACCGTGGCGCTGATGGTCGGCATGAGCGTCACCGATGTCAGCCAGAAGGCGGTGGCCAACCTGGGTTGGAGCGACATCAAGATGACCCACCCGCTGTTTGTCGGCGACACCCTGGTGGCCGAGTCCAAGGTGCTGGACAAGCGCGAGTCCAAGTCGCGCCCGGGCGCCGGCATCGTCACCGTGCAGACCGAGGGTTTCAACCAGGACGGCAAGCTGATCTGCAGCTTCAGCCGCACCATGCTGATCGCCAAGCAGGGTCACTCGGTGGAAGACAAGGTCAACTACTGAGGGCACGATGATGAGCACGGAACAGGAACAGCTGTGGGGCCCTGACGAAGAGCAGGCGTTGCTGGATTCGATCGACCATTGGGTCGAGAAATCCGTTGCACCGATCGCCCAGGAATACGACCTCGAAGACAAGTACCCGCATCACCTGGTCGAGGAGATGAAGGATCTGGGACTGTTCGGTGCCACCATCTCGCCCGAGTACGGTGGCCTTGGCCTGCCGGCCCGCATCTACGCCAAGATCGTGATCAAGGTGTCGGCGGTATGGATGGCGCCGACCGGCATCTTCAACTCGCACCTGATCATGGCCGCGGCCATCGAGCGTTGCGGCACCGAAGAGCAGAAGCGCAAGTACCTGCCGCGCATGGCCACCGGCGAGCTGCGTGGCTCGCTGGGCCTGACCGAGCCCAATGCCGGTACCGACCTGCAGGCGATCCGCAGTGTTGCCAAGCGTGAGGGTGAGCATTACGTCATCAATGGCGCCAAGACCTGGATCACCAATTCCATGTATGGCGACATGGTGCTGTTGCTGGTCAAGACCGACCCGGAGGCGCAGCCGCGCCACAAGGGCATGAGCATGTTCATCGCCGAGAAGGGCGAGGGCTTCATCGTCGCCAAGAAGATGAAGAAGTCCGGCTACCGCGCCATCGACACCTGCGAGCTGGTTTTCCAGGAATACAAGGTGCCGGCCGACTGCCTGCTCGGTGGTGTGGAAGGGCAGGGTTTCCAGCATGCCGTTGGTGGCCTGGAACTGGGCCGCATCAACGTGGCTGCACGCGGCTGCGGTATTGCCGAAGGCGCGCTGCGTTTGTCAGTGCGTTATGCGCAGGAGCGCATGACCTTCGGCAAACCGATCGCCGAGCACCAGGCCATCCAGCTGAAGCTGGGCGAGATGGCGTCCAAGGTGGAGGCATCCAAGCTGCTGATCGAGAGCGCCGCCAATGCCTACGACAAGGGCCTGCGCTGCGACATGGAAGCGGGCATGGCCAAGTACTTCGCCACAGAGACCGGCGCGTACTGCGCGCAGGAAGGCATGCGCATCTTTGGTGGATACAGCTACTCGGTGGAATACGACATCGAGCGGTTCTACCGCGACGCCATGCTGATGTGCATTGGCGAAGGCACCAACGAAATGCAGCGCATCATCATTGCCAAGCAACTGGTGGCAAGAAACAAGATCTAAAAGCCCAAGCAGACCAGAGCCCTAGTAGCCCCTCTCCCGCTTGCGGGAGAGGGGTTGGGGTGAGGGCAAGCTCTACAAGCAATGCCGGAAACCCAGTAGCCCCTCTCCCGCCTGCGGGAGAGGGGTTGGGGTGAGGGCAGGCTCTACAAGCGAAGCCAAAAGCTCCCCTCATCCGCCCTTTGGGCACCTTCTCCCGCAGGCGGGAGAAGGGACGGAGCAAAGCAACAGCCAGAAGCCAAAGCCAAAAGCCAAAGCCAAAGCCAAAGCAACAGCAACAGCAAGAGCCAAAGCAACAGCAAGAGCCAAAGCAACAGCAACAGCAACAGCAAGAGCCAAAAGCCAAAAGCCAAAAGCCAAAAGCCAAAAGCCAAAAGCCAAAAGCCAAAAGCCAAAAGCAAAGCACCAGCGCTAGCAGCAGATCCAACCCTCATCCGCCCCTACGGGGCACCTTCTCCCGAAGGGAGAAGGAAAGCAGCATCTCTTTCGCCGCGGTCCTCAACCAGCCGCGGTGCTTTTTACAAACCAGAGGCCACACATGAAAGACCTTCCCCTGCAGGGACTACGCATCCTTGCCGTCGAACAGTACGGTGCCGGCCCCTATGGTTCGATGCACCTGGCCGACCTCGGCGCCGAAGTCATCAAGATCGAATCCCCGCCGGGCGGCGATATCTCGCGCGCCACCGGTCCGTATTTCCTGGGCGAAGGCGACAGCCTGTTCTTCCAGACCTTCAATCTCAACAAGCGCTCCCTGCGCCTGGACCTGAAGGCCGTCGAAGGCCGCGAAGTGTTCGAGAAGCTCGTTGCCAGCGCCGACGCGGTGCTCAACAACCTGCGTGGCGACCAGCCCGGCAAGCTCGGTCTGGATTACGCCACGCTGTCCAAGCTCAACCCGAAGATCGTCTGTGCCCATCTGTCCGCCTATGGCCGCGACAACGAGCGCGCGGCGTGGCCGGGCTATGACTATCTGATGCAGGCCGAGGCTGGCTTCATGGCGTTGACCGGTGAGCCGGACGCGCCGCCGGCACGCTTCGGCCTGTCGATGGTCGATTTCATGACCGGCACCACCCTGTCGATGGGCCTGCTGGCCGCCATCATCGGTGCCATGCGCACCGGCCAGGGCCGCGATGTCGATGTCAGCCTGTTCGATGTGGCCCTGCATCAGCTCAGCTACCCGGCCACCTGGTACCTCAACGAAGGCCACCGCACCGAGCGGCTGTCGCGCAGCGCGCATCCGTCCACCGTGCCGTGCCAGGTCTACCGCACCGCCGATGGCTGGGTGATGGTGATGTGCATGCTCGAGAAGTTCTGGCAGACCTTTGTCGAAGGCATCGGCAATCCGGACTGGGCCGCCGAGCCGCGCTTCGCCAATTTCGCCGAGCGCCGCAAGGTGCGTGAGGAACTGACTGTGCTGGTTGATGCCATCCTCGGCACCCAGCCAACCGCACACTGGACGACGCTGTTCGCCGGCCGCATCCCGATCGCGCCGGTACTGGATATCGCCCAGGCGTTGGACAACCCTTATGTGCGCGATGTCGACATGCTGCAGGACGTGGCGCATGCAAGCGGCAGCCAGCGCCTGCTGCGCAATCCGATCAAGCTCGATGGCCAGCGCCTGAGCGGCAACGCCTGCCCGCCGCTCAATGCCGATGCCGACGCCCTGCTACGCGAACTCGGTTACAACGATGCAGACCGCGCGCGCCTGCTTGGCGCGTGAGGCAACGGAGTTGATGATGAAGCTTGAAGGTGTACGTGTACTGGATCTTTCGCTGTTCCTGCCTGGTCCGCACCTGACCATGGTGATGGCCGACCACGGCGCGGAGGTGATCAAGATCGAACCGCCCAGTGGTGAGCCGGTGCGCGAGGTCGGCCTGAAGCAGGCCGGGGTCAGCACCTGGTTCCGCAACACCCATCGCGGCAAACGCTGCATCGTGCTCGATCTGAAGAGCGAGGCCGGCAAGTTGGCGTTCGCCAAGCTGGTGGAATGGGCCGACGTGGTGGTGGAAGCCTTCCGCCCCGGTGTGGCCAAGCGGCTGGGCATTGATTACGCCAGCTGCAAGGCGATCAACCCCAGGCTGGTGTACTGCGCGATCAGTGCTTTCGGCCAGACCGGCCCCAAGGTCAACCGCCCCGCGCACGATCTGGCCATGCAGGCCGATACCGGCGTGGTCAGCCTCAACCGTGCGCCGGATGGCACGCCGGCCATGCCGCATATGCCGGTGGCCGATATGGCCGGCTCGCTGATGGCGCTCAACGGCATCCTGATGGCCTTGTTCCGCCGCGAGCGGACAGGTGAGGGTGATTACATCGACCTGTCGATGCAGGACGCGCTGATGGCCTGGCTGCCGAACGTGCTGGGGCCGCCGTTCGCGCTTGGCCGTGACCCGGTGATCAAGGAAGAACGCAGCTGGGGTGGCAATGCGCTGTACAAACTGTACCGCTGCTCCGACGACCGCTGGATCGCACTGGGCGGCGCCGAGCACAAGTTCGCCGAGAACCTGCTCAATGCGCTGGGCCGTGCCGATCTGATCCATCTATGCCATCTGCCGCCTGGCCCCGGTCAGGATCCGGTAAAGGAATTCCTGTCGGAGACCTTCTCACGCCGCACGCTGGTGGAGTGGACCTTGTTCCTGCACGACATCGACGTGTGCTGGGCGCCGGTCAAGACACTTACCGAGGCCTTCAACGATCCGCATACGCGTGCGCGGGAGATGGTCTGGACCGATGCGCAGGGTGGTACCCACCTGGGCATTCCGATCAAGTTCGCCAACGAGCCGGGACGCATCAATCCGCAGCTCGACGGCATCGGCCAATCCACCGCAGCTGTAATGGCCGAGCTGGGCCTCTAACAAACTGCGGGACCGGCTCCCTCCCTTTGCCAACGGCAAGGGGAGGGCTGGGGAGGGGTGCTTGTGCTTCAAGCACCACCCCAAAAAACCAGACTCAGGCGTCGCTGCCGATATCGCTGGTTTCGTCAGTCACGCTGGCCGCATGGCGACGGCGCTGCGCGATCTGCCGCGACTTGGCTTCAATGGCTTCGTTGTCACGCTTGTTGCGGCGGTACAGCGCATAGCCGAGCAGGCCCAGGCCCACGGCCGCCACGGCCACGGTAGCGGTGGGGTTGCGCTTGGCTGCGCGGGTAACCGCACGGCCGCCGGTTTTCATAGCGCCAATCGCCGCGCCGGTCTTCAGCCATTCGGCAGCGCTGGAGCCGCCGTGCTTGATGCCGCCGCCGGCGTTGTTGACCAGTTCCAGGGCGCGTTCCAGTGCCGGTCCGGTGATATCGCTGAACTTGCTCATGTGGGGGACTCCTTGTGGTTACAGGTCAGGCCCTAAGTTTTACCAGAGGGGCGTGTAGGGGATGTTAGCCGGGAAGCGCAAAATGCGGTTTGCAGGGGGCGAAGCTGAAGCAATGGCAACGCGGAGCTGCACGGCCGGCAAGGCTCGCAGCCAGCGTCAGGATCACCGCCAAAGGTTAGATCGGAGTCAACGGCCGGATCAAAGCCAACGGCAACCCCTCCCCAACCCTCCCCTGCGCGTAGCGCAAGGGAGGGGGCCAGTGCGGCTGCGCTGCACGCTGACAGATCGCCAGGAACCGCCCCCTCCCTTTGCCATAGGCAAGGGGAGGGTTGGGGAGGGGTGCTTTTGCTTTTGCTCTTGCCTTTGCTCTCGCTTCTGCCTTTGCCGCAACCCCAGCCAAACCCCAATCAAGTCCCGCGCGGCTTCGCCCTATGCGTCGCCGTAGCGCTCCACGGATCATCCGGCCACGGATGCCTGGGGTAACGCCCCTTCATTTCCTTCCTGACTTCGGCATAGGTGTTCTGCCAGAAGTTGCGCAGGTCGCCGGTCACCTGCAGCGGCTTTCCGCCGGGTGACAGCAGGTGCAGCAGCAAGGGCACGCGGCCATCGGCAATACGCGGTGTATCGGCCAGGCCGAACAGTTCCTGCAGCTTCACCGCCAGCACCGGTGGGCGCGGGCTGATGCCGTCATCGTCGAGTGCGTAGTCGATGCGCCGTTCCATGCCCGAGGGCACGCTGACGCGCAGCGGTGCGTGCTTGTCCACCAGCTGCCGCCTGCCCCAATCAAGACCGGATTTCAGCGCTTCCCCCAGTTCGTCTTCGACCAAGGCATCCAGCCGCGTCTTGCCGTTGAAGGCCGGCAGCAACCAATCATCCAGCGTGGCGAGCAAGTCCGCGTCAGAGAGGTTGGGCAGTTCCAGTTCCGGCATCCATTGGCGCAGCCCCATCACCCGCCAGCGCCATTGCTGCAGGTTCTCGGTCCACGGCAAGGCGTCCAGCCCCAGCTCACGCACCGCATCGGTCAATGCACGTGCGGCCCGCGCAGGGTCCACCTGGCCGGCGGAACGGCTGTCCAGCACGATGCGCTCAAAGCTGCTTTCGCGGCGTGCTTCCAGCGCCCGTTTGCTGCTGTTCCAGCGCACCACGTCCTGGGTCTTGAAACGCTCGGGGAAGTCTTGGCGCAGGCGCTGCTCGTCTACCGGTGCCGCACGCAGGATCAGTGCATCACGCGGATCGTGGCGCAGTTCGCTGATCACCAGCCACGGTTCGCCGCGCAGGTCGCTGTTGTCGAACTGGCGCGCGCTGCGGCCGTTGGCCAGTTGATAGCGCTGTGGATCGGTCGGGTGTTGGGTGGCGATACGGTCGGGGAAGGCATGGGCGAGCAGATCGCCGAGCGCGTGTGCTTCGCTATCGGCCGGGGGCAGCGCCTCGCAGCGCAGGCGCCGCCGCCATTGTTTGGCGGCCGCGTCGATCGCGGCCAGCCCGCCGCGGTTGGCATCGTGCGGTGCGCGGCCACTGCGGAACGCAGCCAAGGCGCGCCAGCGGGCCGCCAGCGCATCGCCGCCCTGACGCAGTGGATCGCGGGCTTCCAGCAGCGCGGCCAGGTCGGCGGCCAAGGCTTGTTCGTGCGGGTTCTGCGCGGACAGCAGCATCGCCGCCATCCGTGGGTGGGTGCCCATCGCCAGCATGCGCTTGCCCAGCGCGGTGATGCTGTTGTCTTCGTTCAAGGCGCCGAGGCCACGCAGCAGTTCGCGCGCGGCGGACAGCGCGCCTGCCGGTGGCGGATCGACGAAGCGCAGCTGGTCGCTGCCCCAGGCGGCCAGCTCAAGCGCCAGCCCGGCCAGTTCCACCTGCGCCATTTCGGGGCGGCGCTGCGGTTCCAGTCGTTGCGATTGCGGCCACAGCCGCCACGCCCAGCCGGATGCCACACGGCCGGCACGGCCGGCGCGCTGGTCGGCCGAGGCCTGCGAGATGTTCACCGCATCCAGCCGCGAGAAACCGCTGTTGGGATCGTAACGCGGCTCGCGCGCCAGCCCGGCATCGATCACCACCCGCACGCCGGGCAGGGTGACCGAGGATTCGGCGACATTGGTGGCCAACACCACGCGGCGACGGCCGTCGGGATCGGGCTGCAGCACACGGGTTTGTTGTTCGATTGGCAGTTCGCCGTGCAGGGGGAGGACGTCGTACCCTTCTCCCTGTGGGAGAAGGTGGCGCGTAGCGCCGGATGAGGGTGCGGGCGAAGCCTGCTGTAGTTGGCCGATGTGGGCTGCGCCACTTACCCTCTCCCCAACCCCTCCCCCAGAGGGGGAGGGGCTTAAAGCCGCCTGCACCCGCGCAATCTCGCGCTGCCCCGGCAGGAACACCAATACATCGCCGGGATGCTCGGCCACCGCCTGTTCCACCGCGCGGCGTGTCTGTGCTTCCAGGGTTTCGTCGCGTCGCGCCGGGAAATGGCTCACGTCCACCGGGTAGCTGCGGCCTTCGCTGGAAAGGCGCGGCGCGTCCAGAAACTGTGCCAGCCGCTCGCCATCCAGGGTGGCCGACATCACCACGATGCGCAGGTCCTCGCGCAGCTGTGCCTGCACGTCCAGCGCCAGCGCCAGGCCCAGGTCGGCTGACAGATGGCGTTCGTGGAATTCATCGAACAGCAGCGCGCCCACGCCTTCCAGCAGCGGGTCATCCTGCAGCATCCGGGTCAGGATGCCTTCGGTCACCACTTCAACGCGGGTACGCGCGGAAACCGTGTTCTCGAAACGGATGCGGTAACCAACGGTTTCGCCAACCGGTTCGCCCAGCTGCCGGGCCATGAAGGTGGCGGCGCTGCGCGCGGCCACGCGGCGTGGTTCCAGCATGAGGATTTTGCCGCCCTGCAGCCACGGTGCGTCCAGCAGTGCCAGCGGCACCTGGGTGGTCTTGCCGGCGCCGGTCGGTGCTTCCAGTACCAGCCGCGAATGCGCGGCCAGCTGTTGCAGGATGTCAGGGAGCAGCGGGGTGATGGGGAATGCAGTTGCCATCGGCGCATTGTAGAAGCCGCACGCGCCAAGCGCCCGGTAGCCGCGTAGCCCGGGTAAGCCCGTAGCCCGGGTAAGCCCGTAGCCCGGGTAAGCGCAGCGCACCCGGGGCTTTTCGCGCGGTCCCTGCGATTCAGCAAACTGCCCCGGGTGCGCTGCGCTTACCCGGGCTACCGGGCTTCGTTCATGGTTCGGGGGCTGGGTTGGAACCAAACCTCTACAATCACGTTTTCTGTCTGCCTATTTCCAGCTCAATGCAACTGATCGACATCGGCGCCAACCTCACCCACGAATCCTTTGATCGCGACCTGGACGCGGTGCTGGAGCGCGCCAAGGCCGCCGGCGTGGTGCAGATGGTGATCACCGGCGCCAGCCGCGAGCATTCGCCGATGGCGCTGGCAATGGCGCAGCGCCATCCCGGTTTCCTGTACGCCACCGCCGGCGTGCATCCGCATCACGCCAGTGAATACACCGACGAATGCGATGCCGAAATGCGCGCGCTGCAGGCACACCCGGAGGTGGTGGCGGTGGGCGAGTGTGGGCTGGACTACAACCGCGATTTCTCGCCGCGTCCGGCCCAGCGCAAGGCCTTCGAGCAGCAGTTGCAGATTGCCGTGGACCTGGCAGTTGATGGCGTGGGCAAGCCCTTGTTCCTGCACCAGCGCGATGCCCACGATGACTTCCTGGCGATGATGAAGAACTTCGACGGCAAGCTCGGCCCGGCGGTGGTGCATTGCTTCACCGCCGAGCGTCGCGAGTTGTTCGATTACCTGGACCGCGATTGGTACATCGGCATCACCGGCTGGCTGTGCGACGAACGCCGTGGTGCGCACCTGCGCGAGCTGGTCAAACACATCCCCGCCGAGCGGCTGATGATCGAGACCGACGCGCCCTACCTGCTGCCGCGCACGATGCGGCCGCTGCCCAAGGACCGCCGCAACGAGCCGGCGTTCCTGTCGCATATCGTCGAAGAACTTGCACGCGACCGCGGCGAGGATGTGGCTGTTACCGCGGCCAATGCGACCGCGGCGACCCGTGCCTTCTTCCGCCTGCCGCCGGTCTGAGCGCAGGCGCCGGCTTCAAACCGCGCGCTGGGCCTCGTAGGCCTGCAGGTGGCAATACGCCGCCTGCAGCAGCGGTGCGGCTTGCCCGGCGGCCAGCGCCCGGCCCAGCATGTCACCGACGATATGCGCGGCTTCCACGCGTTGACCGGCTTCCAGGTCACGCAGCATCGACGCCTTGATCGGTGAGCCGGGTTTGGTGATGGCACCCAGCGCGATCTCCTGTGCCTTCGCCGGAATCGGCTGGCCGGCCTGCGCGGCGACCGCCAGGCATTCCGCATACAAGGCTTGCATGAAAGCGCTGCCGTGGTCGCTGGCGACGATGGTGCCTACATCGGCGCGCATCAGGCAGGTGCCGGCGGCCAGTGCGGTCAGGAAGCTGTATTTGATCCATTGCTCCTGGGCGATGTCGGCCGAGGCGACGTGATCGATGCCGGCCTGTTCGCAGGCCTTGGCCAAGGCGGTCACGCGCGCGCTGTCAGCTACGCCATCACGTTCGCCGAAGGTCAGCTTGGCCGGCTTGTCCAGGTGCAGCACCGCGCCATCCTCGGCCTTGGTCGCGCTGATGAAGCACAGCCCGCCGAGCACGCGCTCGGGTCCGAAGCGTGCATCCAGCACCGCGTAGTGGCGCAGGCCATTGAGGATGGGCAGCACCGTGGTGGTGGCAGCTACCGCAGGCGCGATCGCGTCGATCGAACTGTCCAGGTCATAGGCCTTGCAGCTGAGGATGACCAGATCGAAGGGATTTTCCTTTGCCAGTTGCGGCAAGGTCTCGGCCGTGACGTGGGCGACCGGAAACGCGGCATCGCCGAGCGGGCTGCGAATCACCAGGCCATCGCGGTCCAGCTGCGCAGCGCGGTTGGGCCGCACCAGAAAAGTGACATCAATGCCGGCCTGGGCCAGCCGACCACCAAAGTAACCACCAGTACCACCAGCACCGAGAATCAGGATGCGCATCGCTTGGATATCCATCAACCAAAGGGGAGTGGAGCCATCATAGGTGCTCGGGGTGTTGTAGGAGCGGCGTGAGCCGCGAAGCTGATATTGCGTCCGGCCGCAGAGAACATCGCCCGCGATATGTTGGTTGCAGAGCCATCCTGGGCTGATGTTGCACGAGCTTCGCGGCTTACGCCGCTCCCACAAAGCCAAAATAAAAACAAAAAGAAGGCGCCTTTCGGCGCCTTCTTTCAGCTGCGCAGGCCTACGCCGCGTCGCAGCAGCCACAAGGCCAGGCTGGTGAGCGCGACTACGAAGCCCAGCATCAAGGCATACGACACCCACAACGGCACGTCGCTGCTGCCCAGCAGGCCGTAGCGGAACGCGTTGACCATGTAGAAGATCGGGTTGGCATGGGTCATCGCCTGTGCCCAACCCGGCAGCAAAGTCACCGAGTAGAACACGCCGCCCAGGTAGGTCAGCGGGGTCAGGATGAAGGTCGGCACGATCGCCACGTCGTCGAACTTCTTCGCATAGACGGCGTTGATGAAGCCGGCCAGCGAGAAGATCGTGGCGCCCAGCAGCACCGTGCTCAGCGTCACCAGCGGATGCGGGATGCGCACCGGGGTGAAGAACATGGCGATGATCAGCACGATCACGCCCACCATCAGGCCACGCAGTACCGCGCCGGCCACATAGCCGCCCAGGATCACCCAGTTCGGCATCGGGCTGACCAGCAGTTCTTCGATATGCCGGCCGAACTTGGCGCCGAAGAACGAGGAGCTGATGTTGCCGTAGCTGTTCTGGATCACGCTCATCATCACCAGGCCCGGCACGATGAACTGCATGTAGCTGTAGCCACCCATCTGCCCGATCTTGGAGCCGATCAGGCCGCCGAAGATCAGGAAGTACAGGGTCATGGTGATGGCTGGCGGTACCAGGGTCTGGCCCCAGATGCGCAGGATGCGGCTGACCTCGCGACGAACGATGGTGCCCAGCGCCACCCAGTTGCGGCTGCTGTCGGTCACGGGAACGGGGGTACTCATGCGGCGCTGTTCTCCAGGTTGCCGGTGAGGCGCACGAACAGCTCCTCCAGGCGGTTGCTCTTGGTACGCATCGAACGCACGCGGATGCCGGCGGCACCCAGGGCGTCGAATACACGGTTCAGGTCCATCGCGCGCGGCATGTCCATGTCCAGGGTGTGCGCGTCGGTGGCGATCAGGGTGGCGCCTTCGATATGCGGCAGCTGCGCGGGCAGCGCACCGTCGATGTCGAATATGAAGCCTTCCACGTCGAGCTTTGCCAGCAGGTCACGCATCGGCCCCTGCTCGACGATGCGGCCGTGGTTGATGATGGCCAGGTTGCGGCACAGCTGCTCGGCTTCTTCCAGGTAGTGCGTGGTGAGGATGATGGTGGTGCCGGCGGCGTTGATCTCCTGCAGCGTCTTCCACATGTCGCGGCGGATCTCGATGTCCACGCCTGCGGTGGGTTCATCGAGGATCAGCAGGCGCGGCCGGGTCATCATCGCGCGGGCGATCATCAGCCGGCGCTTCATGCCGCCGGACAGGGTACGGCTCATCATCTGCGCCTTGTTCCACAGGTGCGCGCGTTTGAGTTCCTCCTCGGCGCGGACCTCGGCCTCGGCACGCGGAATACCGTAGAACCCGGCGTAGTTGACCAGGATGTCGAAGGGCTTCTCAAACAGGTTGAAGTTGATCTCCTGCGGCACCAGCCCGATCAGGCGCATGGTCGCGCTGCGTTCGGTAACCAGGTCGCTGCCGAACACCTGTACCTGGCCTTCGCTCAGATTCACCAGTGAAGAAACGATGCCGATCAAGGTCGACTTGCCGGCACCGTTGGGGCCGAGCAGGGCGAAAAAGTCGCCCGGGGCGACTTCCAGCGACACGCCCTTCAGGGCCTGGACGCCGTTGTCATAGGTCTTGCGCAGGTCGGTGATGCGCAGCGCGGCTGCGCTGGGAGGGGTACGGGAGTCCAATCGTTGGCCTTCGCGCCGAGTACAGGCGTCGGATAAGTGCAGGCCGGTATTATAGAAGGCCCCGTGGTCCATGCCCGGTTACACACTGTTCCCCTCCTGTGCCAATCCAATTCCCCCTCAAGCTGGTCGGCCGCTACATGCTGGCGCCCAGCATCGGCCACTACCAGTTCGTCCGCGATGACGGTCAGCCGCTGGATTTCCTGCCCGGCCAGTTCATTCAGATTCACTTCGACTACGCCGACGGTACCCCGACCAAGCGCAGCTACTCCCTGGCCACCATCCATGACCGCGCCCTGGGCCCGGGCGAGGCGGTGGAAATCGCGGTGAGCTTCGTCCCGGGCGGTGCTGCCACGGCCTTGTTCGAAGGCATGGACCTGGGCGACCACGTCAGCGGCAGCGGTCCGTTCGGCCGGTTCTGCCTGCAGCCGGGCGACCACAATGCCCGCTATGTGCTGATCGCCACCGGCACCGGCGTCACCCCGTACCGCTCGATGTTGCCGCAGCTGCATGCGGCGATGGTCGAGCGTGGCGTGGAGGTGGTGCTGCTGCAGGGCGCGCGGTCGCCGGAAGAGCTGCTCTACAGCGACGATTTCTACGCGTTTGCCGCGGCCAACCCTGGTTTCCGCTACATGCCCTGCCTGTCGCGCGAGCTGCCGGAAAACCCGCACCCGGATGTCCGCAAGGGCTATGTGCAGCAGCAGCTGGCGGAGATCGCGCCGGACCCGGCCCGCGATATCGCCTACCTGTGCGGCAACCCGGACATGGTCGACACCTGCGTGGAAGCGCTGAAGGAAGCGGGGCTGACGATGCCGCAGATCCGCCGCGAGAAGTACGTCAGCAGCAAATGAGGCCTTGGCGGCTGTGCTGCAGTCGCCCCTGCTGCCGAGCCGGCCTGTCCGGCTCGCATCTGGTTTTGATCCGCATAAAGGCGCGACGCTTTCGTTCGCGCCTTTTTCGTTGTGGATGCGGTCTTGCAGGGCTGGGCTCGGGCAAGGGATAGCGTAATGGCGGTTTCCATCTGTAAAGGCTGCTTGACAGGCTGACCGGGCTGACCGCAGGATGTGTCAAGCGTGCTTTACAGGAGTTGGGCCATGCGTCATTGCAGCTGTCTTGTCTGTTCCACGACGACGGGTTCCGTCGCCCGCCAGTTTGTCGCGATCACCGTCGTCGTCGCCTGCGGCCAGCAGCTGCTGGCGCAAGGGGCAGGGCGATGAGCCGCAGCTATTGGACCGTCGGCATGCTGTTTGCGGCTGCCGCGTCCGCATTGCTCGCTTGCGCCCTGCTGCTATGGCAGCCGATGGGCGCGCAGCCGAAGTTTGCCGGCATTTTGTTTGGTATCGCCTTGGGTCTGGGCTTGGCCGCGCTGCTGCGCCGCGTGATGCCCGATGGCTGCGACGCCGCGCCGGCCAAGCTGCGCAAGCGCTATACCCGCGAGGTGATGCTGGCCATGGCCGGCTATATGGTGCTGTTGATCGCATCGAGCCTGCTGCTCAAGCGGGTGGACGAACCGCTGCTGCGTGCACTCGTCGCCTTGTTGCCGGTGCCGCCGGTCGTGCTGATGCTGCGGGCGATGGTCCGCTACATCCGCGATGTGGATGAACTGCAGCAACGCATCGAGCTGGAGGCGGTCAGCTTCGCCACCGGTTTCATATCGCTGGTCTACCTGACCGGTGGCTTCCTGCAGGTCGCCAAGGTGATCGACATTCCTGCCGGTGCGGCAATGATCTGGGTGTTTCCGCTGGTTTGCCTGGCCTACGGGCTGGCCAAGGCCGTGGTCGTGCGGCGCTACAACTGAGCGCCGGCCATGGATAACCGACTGCGCGAACTGCGCGAGGCCAAGGGCTGGTCACAGGGTGAGTTGGCCGAGAGGCTCGAAGTCTCGCGGCAGACCATCAATGCGCTGGAGACCGGCAAGTACGATCCCAGCCTGCCGTTGGCATTCCGCATCGCCCGCCTGTATGAAAGCCGCATCGAAGAAATTTTCTTTCCTGATGTCACATAGCTGCCGCGCCCGCGTCTGGATGCAGGTAGATCCGTTCTTTTCCTTCAACCGTGAGGGGCTGTTCCGATGATGTCCCGCAAGACCCAAACCATCCTCGCCTTGGCCGTGATCGCCGGTATCGTCGGCTACCGCCTGGTGCGGTCAACCGACACGCCCGCGCCTGCCGCAGCGCAGGCCGCTGCCGCAAGCGCTGTCACCGGCAAGCCGCAGACGCTGGGCAGCCTGCACTTCCAACCCTGCAGTCTGAGCACGGACGGCGGCGGCGACAGCCTGGAAGCGCAGTGCACCACGCTGGAAGTGCCCGAAGACCGGGCAAACCCGCAGGGCCGCAAGATCGCACTGAACATCGCCTGGCTTGCCCCGGAGAAAGAGAGCGACCTGCAGCCGGACCCGGTGTTCTTCCTCGCTGGTGGCCCGGGCCAGGCGGCGGTTGCCACCTATCCGCAGGTGGACCCGGCATTTGCCGAGGTGCGCAAGCACCGCAACGTGATCCTGGTGGACCAGCGCGGCACCGGCAAATCCAATCTGCTGGCCTGCGACACGCCGGATGATGCCGACTTCAGCACCGCGGCGATGCAGGCCGCGGCACAGAACTGCGCCACCCAGTTGTCGCAGAAGGCCGATCTGCGCTTCTACACCACCACCGACGCGGTGGCAGATCTGGAGGCGGTGCGCCAGGCCATTGGCGCGCCGCAGATCAACCTGGTCGGGGTCAGCTACGGCACCCGCGTTGCGCAGCAGTATGCGATGCGCCACCCGCAGGCCACGCGCAGTATCGTGCTCGACTCGGTGGTGCCAAACAGCCTGCAGCTGGGCAACATCTTCGCGCGCAATCTGGATGACGCACTGGCGCTGCAGTTCGCCCAATGCACCAAGACCGCCTCGTGCAAGGACAAGCTGGGTGATCCACGCGCCGAGCTGGACGCGCTGCTGGCCAAGCTGCGTGCGCAGCCGGTGACGGTGCAGTACCGCGATGCCGGCACCGGCGAGCAGCAGCAGGGCGAACTGCGTGCGGAAACCGTGGCCGGGCTGGTGCGCATGTACGCCTATATGCCGGCTGCCGGCGCATTGCTGCCCAAGCTGATCCATGAAGCCAATGGCGGGCGCTACGACAACCTGATGGCGTTGACGCAGATGCTGCAGGGCGAGATGAAGGACGCCATGGCGATGGGCATGCAGTTGTCGGTGGTGTGCAGCGAGGACAACGAAAGCATGGTGGCCAACAGCGCCGATGCGGACACCGTGCTCGGCAACCAGATGGCCGAAAGCATGAGCGCGATGTGTGCCAGCTGGCCGAAGGGCACCGCACCGGCCGACTTCCACACGCCGCTGTCGGGCAAGGTGCCGGCGCTGGTGCTGGAAGGCGAGTTCGATCCGGTCACCCCGCCACGCTATGGCGAGGAGGTGGTCAAGCACCTGGCCAACGCGCGCCTGTTCGTGCTGCGTGGCCAGGGCCACAACGTGATCGGTGCCGGCTGCATGCCCAAGCTGTTTGCGCAGTTCATTGAAAAGACCGACCCGAAGGCGCTCGACGGTGCCTGCCTGGAAAAACTCAACTACGTGCCGCCGTTCACCAGCTTCAATGGCTGGGAACCGTGACATCACCGCATCACTGAGGAATCCGCTTCCATGATCGTTGCAGAACGACTCCGCAAGACCTTCCCCGGCAAGGGCAAGGACAAGACGCCGGTGATTGCCGTGGATGACGTGGGCTTCACCGCCCATGACGGCCAGATCACCGGTCTGCTCGGCCCCAACGGCGCCGGCAAGACCACCACGCTGCGCATGCTGTACACGCTGATGACGCCGGAGAGCGGCCGCGTGCTGGTCGATGGCGTCGACGCCGCCGTCGATCCCAACGCGGTGCGCCGCAGTCTGGGTGTGCTGCCGGATGCGCGTGGTGTCTATAAGCGCCTGACCGCGCGCGAGAACATCGACTACTTCGGCGAGCTGCACGGCATGAGTTCGGCCGCCATCGTCGAGCGCACCGCACGCCTGGCCAAGGCATTGCAGATGGAGGATTTCCTCGATCGTGCAACCGAAGGCTTCAGCCAGGGCCAGCGCACCAAGACCGCGATCGCCCGCGCGCTGATCCACGATCCACGCAACGTCATCCTCGACGAACCGACCAATGGCCTGGACGTGATGACCACCCGCGGCCTGCGTGGCTTCCTCAAGGAACTGCGCGAGGAAGGCCGCTGCGTGATCTTCTCCAGCCACATCATGCAGGAGGTGGCCGCCTTGTGTGACCGCATCGTGATCGTTGCCCAGGGCCGGGTGGTGGCGCAGGGCACGCCGGAGGAACTGCGCGAGCAGGCCCACGAGAACAACCTGGAAGATGCGTTCGTGAAACTGATCGGCAGCGAAGAGGGCCTGCACGCATGAGCCAGACTGGATACTTCCGCGCCATCTTCACGGTGATGCGCAAGGAGCTGCGGGATTTCGCGCGCGACCGGCGCACCTTCCTGCTGACCCTGCTGACCGCACCGCTGCTTTACCCCTTGCTGTTCCTGGGCATGAACAAGTTGACCAACCTGCGTGCCGAAACGCAGCTGGAGAAGGACTTGAGCATCCCGGTGATGGGCATTGCACGCGCGCCGAACCTGGTCGCCTTCCTGGCCAGCCGCGGCATCAATGCCACCGAAGCAACTGCTGACTACGAAGCCCTGATCCGCAGCCAGCGCGAAGATCTGGCCTTGGTGATCGATGAGAACTTCGCCGCCGACTGGCAGGCCGGCAAGCCGGCCAAGGTGGAGATCGTCGCCGATACCACCCGCCGTACCGGCGACGTGCAGATCGCACGGGTACGCAGTGTGCTGGGAGCCTATGGGCAATCGGTGGGCGCGCTGCGTCTGCTGGCACGTGGCGTCAATCCGGCGGTGGCCGCACCGCTCAATGTCGGCACACGTGATCTTGCAACGGCCGAGGCCAAGCGCGGCATCTTCCTGTCGGTGGTATTGCCGCTGGTGTTGATGCTGTTCGCTTTCATCGGCGGCTCGCACCTGGCGATGGACACCACCGCCGGCGAGCGTGAGCGGCAATCGCTGGAACCCTTGCTGGCCACGCCGGCCGCACGCGGCGCGCTGGTCAGCGGCAAGATGCTGGCGGCGGTGGTACTGGGCTTGGCCTCGATGTTGTTGATCCTGATCTCGTTCAAGATCAGTGCCAGCATCGGCAGCGGCGCGGCGCGCTCGCTGGATGTCAGCTTCGCGGCGATGGGCAAGCTGCTGGTGATCCTGCTGCCGCTGGTGCTGATCGGCACTGCGCTGCTGACCTGCCTGTCAGCCAGCGCCAAGAGCATGAAGGAAGCACAGAGCCATATGGTCTGGCTGATGCTGCTGCCGATGCTGCCGGGCTATGCCTTGATGGCCTACCCGTTGAAGGACACCCAGCTGTGGCAGTACGCGGTGCCGTTCCTGTCGCAGAACCAGATGCTGGTGAAAGTGACGCGCGGCGAGATGCCATCGGCCACGCAATGGGCGGTGTATCTGGCGGCCTCGGCATTGCTGGCGGTACTGCTGTGGGCAGTAGCGGTATGGCGTTACCGTCAGGAGCGCCTGGCGATCTCAGGCTGACAAGACGCCCCTCTAGTGCCGAGCCATGCTCGGCAAGGCGGATGCGTGATGTGTAGTGCCGAGCCATGCTCGGCAAGGGGCTTTACCGGTAGGGCCTCTGCCGAGCGTGGCTCGGCACTACCAAAAGCCGCGAAGGCCCGGAGCGATCCGGGCCTTTGTTTTTGCTTCACCCGTAGTGCCGAGCCATGCTCGGCAAGCCGAATCTGTAGTGCCGAGCCATGCTCGGCAAGGGGCTTTCCCGGCAAGGCCTCTGCCGAGCATGGCTCGGCACTACAAAAAACAAAAACAAAAACAAAAAAAGCCCGGATCGCTCCGGGCTTTTTCGCAGACAAAATCCAATTACTTGTTCGGCGCAAACGCCAGGGTACGACGCGTGGTGGTCGGGCTGTTGATCGGCTCGAACTTCCAGCGCTTCACCGCATTCAAGGCTTCGCGGTCGAAAACGCGTGCCGGGGTGGCGCGCAGTACGCGGGCGTCGGTGACCGAGCCGTCGGTGCCGATGCTCAGTTCCACCAGTACTTCACCGGAGGTGCCCGAGCGCAGGGCGTCGGCCGGGTAACGCGGGGCCGGGGTGCTGACCGCACGCAGGGTGGGTGCAGCGGCAGCTGCCGGCTTGGGCGCGGCGGCCTGCTGGGCGGCGGCCTGTGCTGCGCTGCGCTGCTCGGCCTCACGGCGGCTGGCGGCTTGGCGCTCGGCTTCCTGGCGTTCGCTGTCCTTGCGTGCGGCTTCCTGCTTGGCGGCCAGCTGCTGGGCGGCGCTGGCTTCGGCAGCCTGCTGCTGGGCCATGCGCTGCTGCTCGACCTGCTGCTTGGCGCGGGTTTCGGCGTCCTTCTTGGCCTTGTCGGCCTCTTCAACGGTGCGGCGCTCGGCAACCTGCATGCTGCCGGTGACGCCTTGCTTCAGGCGTGGCAGTGCCGGAGCGGTGGGGTCCACTTTTTCCACCAGTGCGATCAGGCGCTGGGTTTCGGTGAAGTCCTCGCGGCTCAGGGCCTGCTCGGCGGCAATCAGGGTGTAGGGCTGCAGGTCGGTCAGCGCGCTCTTGATCGAGGCGTCGTCGGGCAGCTTGTCGCGCAGCGCCAGGTAGTACTCCATGGCGTTGTCGCCGGCCGGCGCATACATGCGGTTCTCGCGCAGGGCGGCACTGGCCAGGTCGCGCAGCTGCTGGGTGTCCATGGTCTGGACTTTTTCGGCTACCGCCGGTGCGGCGGGTGCGGCTGCAGCCGGCGTGGCGGGCGCAGCAGCCGGTGCGGCGGTCTCATCCTTGCCGGAACAGGCCACCAGCGTGGTCAGCAGAAGAGCGGGCGCCAGCAGGCGCAGCTTGCCTTTATTCATGACGTACGACATCAAACATCCCCTTGAATCGACGAACGTGGACTGCGTATGCCCCGACGGCGCGGGCTGCCGGCATTTCCCGATGCCGTGCCCATTTCAGCAGTGATGCGCGAATCTAGCATCGCCGGCATGGGATGCGGCGGTCGATGATGACGTCGGGGTGAAAAGGTGACGGGCGTCACATGCTGTGACGCCCGTACCGGAGAAGGCTCAGTGTGCGTTGGCGGCCGGCTTGGCGTGGCCGTTGGACATCAGCTTGTCGGTCCAGGCAATGCCGATCGCCGACAGGATGAACACGCAGTGGATGATGGTCTGCCACATCACGCCGTCGCTGGTGAACTTGGTGCACAGGTCGCCGGAGGCGATCAGCGCCTTGGTACACAGCGGCAGGCCGACTTGGCTGGCCTCGATGAAGGTCTTGAGCAGGTGGATGGAGGAGATGCCGATGATCGCCATCGCCAGTTTCACCTTCAGCACCGAGGCATTGACGTGGCTCAGCCACTCCGGCTGATCAGGATGGCCCTGCAGGCGCAGGCGCGAGACGAAGGTCTCGTAGCCGCCCACGATCACCATCACCAGCAGGTTGGAGATCATCACCACGTCGATCAGGCCCAGCACGATCAGCATGATCTGCTGCTCGTTCCAGCTGGTGGCATGGGAAATCAGGTGCCACAACTCCTTGCCGAACAGGAATACGTAAACGCACTGGGCAACGATCAGGCCCAGGTACAGCGGCAGCTGCAGCCAGCGGGAGGCGAAGATCAGGGAGGAAAGCGGGCTCAGCGGTTTGTATTCAGACATTGGGAAGGATGGTGCGTTGCGGAAAGAGGGGAGGTTACCGGTCGCCCGGAAGGCTGCCAAGCGGCTACCGTAGGGGCCCCTGAGGATGGTTCTGCAGAGGCGTATTCATGATCGACCTTTATTACTGGCCCACCCCCAATGGCCACAAGATCACCCTGTTCCTGGAGGAAGCGGGCCTGGAATACCGCGTCCACCCGGTCAACATCGGCAAGGGCGACCAGTTCCTGCCGGAATTCCTGGCCATTTCGCCGAACAACAAGATGCCGGCCATCGTCGACCATGCCCCGGCCGATGGCGGTGCGCCGCTGAGCGTGTTCGAGTCCGGCGCGATCCTGCTGTACCTGGCCGAGAAGACCGGCCGCTTCATTCCTGCCGATGTGCGTGGCCGCGCCGCCACCCTGGAGTGGCTGTTCTGGCAGATGGGCGGGCTGGGCCCGATGAGCGGGCAGATGGGCCATTTCAACGTCTATGCGCCCGAGCGCATCCCCTACGCCATCGAGCGCTATGACAGCGAGGTGCGGCGCCTGCACCGGGTGATGGACAAGCGCCTGTCCGAGAGCGCTTATCTGGGTGGTGAGGACTACGGCATCGCCGATATGGCCAGTTACCCGTGGATTGGCGCCTACGCCAAGCTGCCGGTGGATTTCGATGCGTTCCCGCACCTGCGCCGCTGGCACCAGGCCATTGCCGCGCGCCCGGCCACGCAGCGCGCCTATGCGGTAGGTCCGACAGTCAATCCGCAGGCCGGGCAGTCGCTCAGCGATGAGGAGAAGCGCCTGCTGTTCGGCAAGCGTGACTGACTGACGGCAGGGGCGGTCCGGGCGGGGCTCGGCTAGGATGGCCCGATCCGTGCTGTCCCCGACAGGTAAACCATGCGTCCCTTGTTTCTTGCCCTTGCCATGATCCTAGCCACCCCCGCCGTGCACGCTGAAAAGCTCACCCTCGAAGCCATCACCGGCAATGCGCCGCTGTCCGGGCCGACCTTGATGAAGCCCAAGGTGGCCCCGGATGGCTCGCGGGTCACCTTCCTGCGCGGCAAGGACAGTGACGTCAAACAGCTGGACCTGTGGGAATACGACATCGCCAGCGGCCAGACCCGGCTGCTGGTCGATTCCAAGGTGGTGCTGCCCGGCACCGAAACCCTGAGCGATGCCGAAAAGGCCCGCCGCGAGCGCCAGCGCATTGCCGCCTACAGCGGCATCGTCGATTACCAGTGGTCGCCGGATGGCAAGACGTTGCTGTTCCCGCTCGGCGGCGAGCTGTACCTGTACGACCTGGGCAAGCAGGGCCGCGATGCGGTACGCAAGCTCACCAACGGCGAAGGCTTCAGCACCGACGCCAAGCTCTCGCCCAAGGGCGGCTTTGTCAGCTTCGTGCGCGAGCGCAACCTGTGGGTGATCGACCTGGCCAGCGGCAAGCAGCTGCAGCTGACCGGCGATGGCAGCGCCACCATCGGCAACGGTGTG
Source organism: Stenotrophomonas nitritireducens (assembly GCF_001700965.1). NCBI lineage: Bacteria > Pseudomonadati > Pseudomonadota > Gammaproteobacteria > Lysobacterales > Lysobacteraceae > Stenotrophomonas > Stenotrophomonas nitritireducens. The sequence continues at coordinate 2,034,205 of NZ_CP016756.1, read as the reverse complement.
GCCGAGTTCGTCGCCGATGAGGAAATGGACCGCCACACCGGTTACTGGTGGGCGCCGGATGACTCGGCCATTGCCTTCGCCCGCATCGACGAAACCCCGGTACCGGTGCAGAAGCGCTACGAAATGTATGCCGACCGCGTGGAGATGATCGAGCAGCGTTATCCGGCCGCCGGTGACCACAACGTACTGGTCACCCTGGGCGTGGTCGCCCCGCGTGCAAATGCGGCGGTCAACTGGGTGGACCTGGGCAAGCAGACCGACATCTACCTCACCCGCGTCAACTGGCGTGATCCGCAGCACCTCAGTTTCCAGCGGCAGAGCCGCGACCAGCACACGCTGGAGCTGATCGAAGCCAACCTGGCAGACGGCAAGCAGCAGGTGCTGGTCACCGAGACCGGCAAGACCTGGGTGCCACTGCATAACAGCCTGAAGTTCCTCAAGGATGGCCGCTTCCTGTGGTCGTCCGAGCGCAGCGGTTTCCAGCACCTGTACGTGGCCAACGCCGACGGCAGCAACATGACCGCGCTGACCTCCGGCAACTGGCCGGTGGACGAGCTGCTGGCCGTCGATGAAGAGGCCGGCACCGTCTACTTCCGTGCCGGCATGGAATCCGCGCTGCGCAGCGAAATCTATTCCGTACCGCTGGCCGGCGGTGCACCGACCAAGCTGTCCAAGACCGCGGGCATGCACAGCGCGGCGTTCGCCAAGAACGCCAGCGTCTACGTGGACAGCTGGTCCAACCACAGCACGCCGCCGCAGATCGAGTTGTTCCGCGCCAATGGTGAAAAGATCGCCACCCTGCTGGACAACAACCTGGCCGACGCCAAGCACCCGTTCGCCAAATACCGCGACGCGCAGCGTCCGGTCGAATACGGCACGCTGACCGCCGCCGATGGCAAGACCCCGCTGAACTACAGCGTGATCAAGCCCGAAGGCTTCGACCCGGCGAAGAAGTACCCGGTCGCCGTCTACGTGTACGGCGGCCCCGCGTCGCAGACCGTGACCGACAGCTGGCCGGGTCGTGGCGACCACCTGTTCAACCAGTACCTGGCCCAGCGCGGCTATGTGGTGTTCTCGCTGGACAACCGTGGCACGCCGCGTCGCGGCCGCGATTTCGGCGGCGCGCTGTACGGCGCGCAGGGCACGGTGGAAGTGGCCGACCAGCTCAAGGGCGTGGAATGGCTGAAGGCGCAGCCGTGGGTGGATGGCAGCCGCATCGGCGTGCAGGGCTGGTCCAACGGTGGCTACATGACGCTGATGCTGCTGGCCAAGGCATCGGACGAGTACGCCTGTGGCGTGGCCGGCGCCCCGGTCACCGATTGGGGCCTGTATGACACGCATTACACCGAGCGCTACATGAACCTGCCGGCGGCCAATGTCGACGGTTATCGCGAAGCGCGCGTGCTCACCCATATCGCCGGGCTGACCTCGCCGCTGCTGCTGATCCACGGCATGGCCGATGACAACGTGCTGTTCTCCAATTCCACCAGCCTGATGAGTGCCTTGCAGAAGCGTGGCCAGCCGTTCGAGCTGATGACCTATCCGGGCGCCAAGCATGGTTTGGCGGGGGCCGATGCCCTGCACCGTTACCGGGTGGCGGAGAACTTCCTTGGACGTTGCTTGAAGCCCTGAGTCGCTTTGTTTTTGTGATCGACGGGTGAGGGTGGTCGCAGGTCAACGCGAAAAGCACTCCTCCCCAACCCTCCCCTTGCCTTCGGCAAAGGGAGAGGGCTGTTCGCGACAACCTGCGAGCGCGCTGAGCTGCCGCTTGTCTCCCTCCCTTTGCCGAAGGCCAAGGGGAGGGCCGGGGAGAGGTAAGTTGCGCCCCCTCCCTTTCGCGAAGCGAAGGGGAGGGCTGGGGAGGGGTGCTCCTAGCTGTTGCTCCTGCCCCAACCCCGAATTTCCAATCCGGCCCAACCCCCACTTCCTACCCTTGCCGCCCCGGCGGTGACTGCGTACGGTCAGCGCATCCCATCCGGAGCTGCCCATGAAGCCTCTCGTTCTCGCCGTCGCCCTTGCCCTGGCCGCACCGCTGCCGCTCACCGCAACCGCCGCCGCACCCGCAACGACCAAGACCACTCCCGCCGCCCCGGCCTGGGTTGCGCGCAGCAACGAGCTGGCGCAGATCCTGCTGCAGGCGCAGGCACCGTTCCAGCCTGAGATGACCAGCTTCTTTGGCGTGCCCGGCTATGACGACAAGGTCGTCGACCTGGGGCCGGACAACGCCGCGCGCTACCGCGCCGCCATGAACAAGGCGCGCGACCAGCTACGCGAGAAGCTGCAGGTCGAGCGCGATCCCAACCTGCGCCAGGACCTGCAGATCATGATCGGCGCGGCCGAGCGCAACATCGAAAGCAGTACCCTCAACGAACAACACCTGATGCCGTGGATGGATGTGCCGCAGACCGTGTTTGGCGGCATCAACGGCCTGCTGTCCGACCAGGTGCCCGAAGCGCGCCGGGCCAAGGCGCTGGATCGGCTCGATGCTTACCTCGGCAAGGCACCAGGCACGCAGCCGCTGGCCACCCTGGCGCGCCAGCGTTACGAGGAAAAGAGCGGCACGCCCAACCTGCTGCAGCCGACCAAGATTGAAGTCGATCAGGCCTTGGCCAATGTCGATACCTATATCGCCGGCATCGGCAAGCTGTTCGCCAAATACAAGATCGACGGCGCCGATGCCTCGCTGGCCGCGCTGTCCACGCAGATGAAGGACTACATCGCCTGGACCAGCAAGGAAGTGCTGCCCAAGGCGCGCACCGACAACCGCCTGCCGGCCGAGCTGTATGCCTTCCAGCTCAAGGAAGTGGGCGTGGATATCGACCCGGCCCTGCTGATGCAGCGCGCCCAGCTTGAATACATGGAAACCCGCGCGATGATGCGCCAGCTGGCGCCGCTGGTGGTGCAGGCCAAGGGCTTGAAGGTTGCCGACAACACCGACTACATCGCGGTGATCCGCGCGCTGAAGCAGGACAAGATCGGCAACGACCAGCTCGAATCGCATTACCGCGGCGTCATCGATGCGATCGATCCGATCATCCGCAAGCAGGGCATCGTCGATGTGCCGCAGCGCCCGCTGCAGATGCGGCTGGGCAGCGAGGCCGAAAGCGCCGCCTCGCCGGCACCGCATTACCTGCCGGCACCGCTGGTCGGCAACACCGGGCAGCAGGGCACGTTCGTGCTGCCGCTGGGCAATCCGGCCTCGGGCGAGAAGGCGCAGTACGACGACTTCAACTTCGGCTCGGCGGCATGGACGCTGAGCGCCCACGAAGGCCGCCCCGGCCACGACCTGCAGTTCGCGGCGATGGTGGAGCGCGGCATCTCGCTGGCGCGCACCATGTTCGCGTTCAACTCGGTCAACGTGGAAGGCTGGGCGCTGTATGCCGAAGCCGAGATGGTGCCGTTCGAGCCGCTGGACGGGCAGATGATCGCCCTGCAGTTCCGCCTGCTGCGCGCCGCCCGCGCCATGCTGGACCCGGCGCTCAACCTGGGCCAGACCGACCGTGAGCGCGCACGCAAGGTGCTGATCGAAGGTGTGGGTCTGTCCGAGGCCATGGCCACGCAGGAACTGGACCGTTACACCGTGCGTTCGCCGGGCCAGGCCTGCAGCTATTTCTACGGCTATACGCGGATCATGGAACTGCGCATGCAGACCGAGCTGGCACTGGGCGACAAGTTCGACCGCCTGGCCTTCAACAACTTCCTGCTGGACCAGGGCCTGTTGCCGCCGGATCAGCTGGCCGCCGCGGTCAACGAGGTCTTTGTACCGGCCCAGCGCCGCAAGTAAGCACAAAGGGCGCCGCAAGGCGCCCTTTGTTCCTGTAGGAGCGGCGTAAGCCGCGAAGCTGATATTGCTGAAGGCTGTGGTGTCTTCGCTACCTGATGGTGCGGCGGCTTCGCGGCTTACGCCGCTCCTACAAGAACAAAAAGGCCGCAGCTCAATCCTTGCCGTTGGAAGGCGCCACCGTGGTGCTGTCGCTGGCATCGGCCTCGAACAGGTGCATCAGGTCTTCGCGGGCATCGCGCGAGGTCTGCATCACCGCCGCCTCATCGTCGTAGACCAAGTGCTGGGCCTTGAGCAGGGCTTCATCGTGTTCGCGGAAACGCTGCACATGATCGCGGGCAATGCTTTCTGGAATGCCCAGCGCGGTGAGCACGCGTTCGCTGGCTTCCAGGCTGGAGCCGAACACCTCGCGGAAGGGTTCGGCCGACATGTCCATCAGTTTCCAGGCGTGCTGGCGGTTGCGAGCCCGCGCCAGCACCGTGGCGGAGGGATACATGCGCCGCACCAGCCGGACTGCGCGCAGGTTGGTGTCGGTGTCATCCATCGCCATCACGAACACGCGGATGTGCTCGGCGCCGGCCGCCCGCAGCAGGTCGGGGCGGGTAGGGTCGCCGTAGTACAGCTGGTTGCCGAAGCGGCGCAGGTCCTTGACCGTGTCCGGGTCGGCTTCCAGGGCCACGAAGGGAATGCGCTGCGCGGTGAGCAGGCGGCCGACGATCTGGCCGAAGCGGCCCATGCCGGCAATCAATACCTGCGGCCGCTGCGCGCCGGCATCTTTCAGCGTCTCGTCCGGCGCGGGCTGTGGCGGCGGTGCGGCTGGCTTGAGCAGCAGCGAGCGCTGCAGGGCGAGCAGCAGCAAGGGGGTGATCGCCATCGACACGCTGACGATGGCCACCAGCCGGTCATGGTTGATGCGCCCAAGCAGGTGCGCGCGCTCGGCCTCGTTGAACACCACGAAGGCGAACTCACCGCCCAGCCACAGCACACTGCCCAGCATCAGCGCATTGCGCAGCGACATGCGCGCGGCCAGGCCCAGCACCACCAGCAGGGAGAACTTCACCGCCAGCAGGATGGCCACGCCTGCGGCGATGATCTCCGGCTCGGCGGCAACCCGCTTCAGGTCGATGCCCATGCCCACGGCGATGAAGAACAGGCCCAGCAGCAGGCCCTTGAACGGCTCGATCTGCGATTCGATCTCATGCCGGAACTCGGAATCGGCCAGCAGCACACCGGCGATGAATGCCCCCAGGCTGGCGCTGAGCCCGGCCTCGGCCATGAACCAGGCCGTGCCCAGCACCACCAGCAGGGCGGTAGCCGTGAATACCTCCGGCATGCGGGTGCGCGCGACGATGTTGAACAGCTGGCGCAGCATGGGCCGGCCCAGCACGATCACCAGCATCAGTGCGCCCAGGGCGATGGACGCATCCTGCCAGCTCAGGGTTTCATTCTTGACCCCGCCCAGCAGCGGAATGGCCGCCAACAAGGGGATGGCGACCAGATCCTGGAACAGCAGGATGGCGAAGCCGAGCCGGCCGTAATCGGTATTGAGTGCCTTGTGCTCGGACAGCAGCTGCAGGCCAACCGCGGTGGACGACAAGGCCAGCGCGGTGCCGATCACCAGCGCGCTCTTCCACGAGAAATGATTCAGCAGCAACAGCCCGCCCAGCACCGCGGCACTGAGCAGCACCTGCACCGTGCCGGCGCCGAACACCGGCCGCCGCATCACCATCAGCCGCGAGGGCGACAACTCCAGCCCGATCACGAACATCAGCATCACCACGCCGATCTCGGCGGCATTGAGGATGCGGTCGGCGTCCTGCACGAAGCCCAGCACATGCGGCCCCAGCACCACACCGGCGGCCAGATAGCCCAGCACTGCGCCCAGCCCGAAGCGCTTGAACACCGGCACGGCGATCACTGCGGCCAGCAGCAGTACCAAGGCCAGTTCGAGACCGCTGCCATGCATCTTGCCGTGCTCCTGGATAAAACCATTGATGACGGGCGCCATTATGCGGACTGCGCCGTCAACGAATGCGAACGCCGGCCCAACCGCAACCTGCGGTCCTGCCCGGACGGGTTGACCCGGGCGCCGTGCGGGACCAGACTCGCCCCGCTGCCGGTACGTCCGCGCAGCATCTTTCCGGAGTCCAACTCATGCCCAGCGACAGTAGAAGTCGATCTTGTTCGACGCCAGCACTGGCAGCGGCCTGAGTAGGCCGGTTCGCCCGTGCTGGCGTTGCAATGGCAACCCGCAACAGGCGAATCACGATGAATCAGAAGAAGCTCCTGCGCCCCGTGGTGGATGCAACCACCCTGAGCGCACCCCTGGCAGACTACAACACCGCCGACGCGGTGGAATTCCTCAACACGCTGGCGCTGCCACGCGCCGCTGAACTGTTGGCGGCAGCGCCGTTGCCGCGTGCGGTCAAGCTGCTGGAGGCGCCCGAACTGCAGCGTGCCGGGCAACTGGTCGCGGCCCTGCCGGCAACCCGCGCGGCGGCGTTGCTGGGGCTGATGGCCGACGACCGTGCCACCGACATCGTGCATGAGCTGGATGCCGCCGAGCGTGCGCGGCTGATCCCGCTGCTGGCGCCGGAAGCACGGCGTTCCATCCAGCTGCTGCTGAGCTACCCGCCCAATACCGCCGGTGCCTTGATGACCACCGAGTTCGTCGCCGTGCCGGCGGACTGGACGGTGGCGCAGACCATGCAGCACATCCGCGAGGTGGAGCGCAGCCGCGAGACCGTCTACGCCATCTACGTGCTGGACCCGCACAGCCGGCAACTGCTGCAGGTGGTGACGATGCGGCGCTTGATCACCGGTGAACCGGAGGATTCGATCCTGGCGGTGGCGCAGGTCAACCCGCCGGTGACGGTGGACCCGCTGCTGGACCAGGAAGAAGTGGCGCAGCTGATCCGCCGCCACGATCTTCTGGCAATCCCGGTGGTGGATGCACAGCAGCAGATGCTGGGCATCGTCACCGTCGACGACATCCTGGACGCGCTGATCGACGAATCCACCGAGGACGTGCACAAGTTCGGCGGCGTGGAGGCGCTGGACAAGCCGTACATGCAGATCGGCTTCCTGGAGATGCTGCGCAAGCGCGCCGGCTGGTTGAGCGTGCTGTTCCTGGGCGAGATGCTGACCGCCAGCGCCATGCAGCACTACGAGGATGAGCTTGCCCGCGCGGTGGTGCTGACCCTGTTCATCCCGCTGATCATGAGCTCGGGTGGCAACTCGGGTTCGCAGGCCACATCGCTGTTGATCCGTTCGCTGGCGCTGCGCGAACTGCGCCTGCGCGACTGGTGGAAGGTGGCCCTGCGCGAGTTGCCGACCGGCGTGGTGCTGGGCGCGATTCTCGGCCTGCTGGCAATCGTGCGCATCACCATCTGGCAGCTGGCTGGCCTGCATGACTACGGCGAGCACTGGAAGCTGCTGGCGCTGACCATCGGTGCGGCCCTGATCGGCATCGTCACCTTCGGCTCGCTGTCCGGCTCGATGCTGCCGTTCGTGCTCAAGCGCCTGGGCTTCGACCCGGCCAGCGCCTCGGCGCCGTTCGTGGCCACCCTGGTCGATGTCACCGGCCTGGTGATCTATTTCAGCATCGCCGCGATGATCCTCGGCGGAACGCTCCTCTAACTGTAGTGCCGAGCCATGCTCGGCAGGGGCTTTGCCCGTAGATCAACGCAAGCGCACCCCTCCCCAACCCTCCCCTTGCCTGCGGCAAAGGGAGGGGGCAGTTGGCGGCCAGCTGCCAGTCCGCAGCTTGTCTCCCTCCTTTTGGCGTCAGCCAAGGGGAGGGCCGGGGAGGGGGCTCTTCGCAGCAACCAAGGTCGCTCCCAAGCAAACGCCCCAAACGCCCCACACTTTGATCCAACGCAGCCCGCCGCGCGCGCCAGCCGTGTACCTTTGAGCCGGTACCCGCAACAGGCGTCGCAATGAGCACCTATCACCTGCAGACCGTATTCCGCCCCCGCTCGGTGGCCGTGGTTGGCGGCAGCCCGCGCGATCGCTCCGCCGGCCGCGCGGTGATCCGCAACCTGCGTGCCGGTGGCTTCGCCGGGCAGATCGGTTGGGTCAGCCCGCGCTACGCCGAAATCGACGGCATGCGCACGGTCAAGAAGCTCAAGGACCTGCCGTGGATCCCGGATCTGGTGGTCATCACGGTGCCGGCAAGCCTGCTGCCGCAGGTCGTAAGCCAGGCCGCCGAACTGGGCGTGGCAGCGGCCATCATTCTCACTTCCGGCTTGGGCAAGGGCCCCGGCTCGTTGGCCGCGCAGGTGGAAGCCGCGGCGCGACCCAAGGGCATGCGCGTGCTCGGCCCGCATTGCCTGGGCGTCATCGCCCCGCATGCCCGGCTCAATGCCAGCATCGCCGCACATACGCCGCAGGCCGGCGATCTGGCGTTGATTTCCGAATCCAGCGCGATTGCTGCCGCGCTGGTGGAATGGGGCGTGGCACGTTCGGTGGGTTTCTCGGCGGTGGTGTCGCTGGGCGATGCGCTGGATGTCGACTTCGGCGATCTGCTCGACTACTTCGCCAGCGACTACCGCACCCGCGCCATCCTGCTGTATGTCGACCAGATCAGCGATGCGCGCAAGTTCATGTCAGCCGCGCGCGCCGCTGCCCGTGCCAAGCCGGTGGTGGTGGTCAAATCCGGGCGCAAACCGCGCGGCAATGGCGATGTGGTCACCACCCATTCGCAGGCCCTGGCCGATTCCGATGCGGTCTACGGCGCGGCCTTCAATCGCGCCGGCCTGTTGCGCGTGAATGCGCTGGACGAGCTGTTCACCGCCGCCGAAACGCTGGGCCGGCTCGGTACCTTCCCCGGTCGCCGGTTGGCCATCCTCAGCAATGGTGGCGGTGTCGGCCGGCTCGCGGTGGACCAGCTGCAGGCCTTGGGCGGCAGCCTGGCGGATCTGTCACCGGCCACCGTCGCGCAGCTGGACAAGGCCTTGCCGCAGGGCTGGTCGCGCGACAACCCGGTCGACATCGTGGTCGACGCCGATGGCGGCCGTTATGCCGCCGCGATCGAGGCATTGCTGTCCGATGATGCCAACGACGCGGTGCTGGTGATCAACGTGCCTACCGCGTTCACTTCTTCCGCCGAAGCCGCGCAGGCGCTGACCACCACCCTGGGGCAGCGCTCCCGGCAACTGCGCGACAAGCCGGTGTTCGCGGTATGGCTGGGCAACGACGACCGCGCCACGGTCACCCTCAATACCGCACGCGTACCCACCTATCCCACCGAAGCCGAAGCCGTGCGCGGCTTCCAGCATCTGGTGCGCTACCGCGAGGCGCAGGCCGCGTTGATGGAAACCCCGCCCAGCCTGCCAGCGGATTTCGTGGTGGATGTGCCGGCCGCGCGCGCGCTGGTGGAGGCGGCCTTGGCCAACGATCAGCAATGGCTGGACCCGGTGGCAACCCACAAGCTGCTGCAGGCCTACGGCATCCCGACGCTGGAAGTGATGGTCGCGCGTGATCCGCACGAGGCCATGGATCTGGCGCAGCCGTTGCTGGAGCAGGGCATGAGCGTGGCGGTGAAGATTTTCTCGCCGGACATCCCGCACAAATCCGAAGTCGATGGCGTGCGCTTGAACCTGAGCAGCCTGCGTGCGGTGCAGGCTGCCGCCACCGCCATCCTGCAGCGCGCCCGCGAGCAGCGCCCGCAGGCCCGTATCGAAGGCGTGCTGGTACAGCCCAGCCTGACCCGGCCCAAGGCACGCGAGCTGATCGCCGGCATTGCCGACGACCCGGTATTCGGGCCGGTAGTGGTGTTTGGCCGTGGTGGCACCGCGGTGGAAGTGATCGACGACAAGACCCTGGCACTGCCGCCGCTGGACCTGCGCCTGGCCCATGAAGTGATTGGCCGCACCCGCGTTTCGCGCATCCTCAAGGCCTATGGCGACGTGCCGGCGGCGGATGAACGTGCGGTGGCGATGGTGCTGGTCAAACTGGCGCAGCTGGCGGCGGATATTCCGGAAATCCGCACGCTGGATCTCAATCCGCTGCTGGCCGACCGCCACGGCGTGGTCGCGCTGGATGCACGCATCGCGATCACCCCGGTCAAGCGCCTGCACAAGGGCCGCGGCCATCCGCGTTTTGCGATCTTCCCGTATCCCACCGAGTGGGAGCGCACGATTGATTTGTCCGACGGCGGCAAGGCCTTCATCCGCCCGGTGCGGCCGGAGGACGACGGCCTGTTCCGCGCGTTCTTCGCCCGTGTCACCGATGACGACCTGCGCCTGCGCTTCTTCCAGTCGGTGAAGCATTTCAGCCACGAGTTCATCGCCCGCCTCACCCAGCTCGATTACGCCCGCTCGATCGCATTGGTGGCAATCGATCCGAAGACCGGTGAAATGCTCGGCGCGGTACGCCTGCATGCCGATGCCGATTACAACCGCGGCGAGTACGGCATCCTGATCCGCTCGGACCTGAAGGGCCATGGCATCGGCTGGAAGCTGATGCAGATCATGATCGAGTACGCCGGCTGGCTGGGCCTGAACATGGTGGAAGGGCAGGTGCTGCGCGAGAACAGCACCATGCTGGCCATGTGCCAGAGCCTGGGCTTCAAGGTGAAGGCCGACCCTGATGACTCGACCATCATGAATGTGACGCTGCCGGTAGGTAAGAGCTAGGAACCAGGGGCAGGAACCAGGAACGAGAGGGGCAGCGGAGAGCGCCTGTCTCCCTCCCTTTGCCGCAGGCAAGGGGAGGGCCGGGGAGGGGTGCCTTTGACTGTTGCTGTTGCTCTGGCCCTCACCCCAATCACACCCAAGGCGCGACAATAGCGCCATGCAAACGAACCAAGATCCAGCAGCCAGAACCCCGCTGCTACTGCTGCCCGGCCTGCTCAACGACGCCACCCTCTGGCAGGCCCAACTCGACGCGCTTGCCGACATCGCCAATTGCCAGGTCGGTGACCTCACCCAGCAGACCACCATGCGCGCCGTCGCCGAAGACGTATTGGAAAAGGCTCCTGCACAGTTCGCCCTTGCCGGCTTCTCCCTTGGCGGCTACGTCGCCCAGGAAATCCTGCGCATCGCACCACAGCGGGTGCTCAAGCTTGCATTGCTGGATACCTCGTTCAAGCCCGACTCGCCCGAGCGTGCCGCGCAGCGGCAGGCGCAGCAGAACAGCGTGCGCCTGCCCGGCACCTTCCATGGCTTTGGCGACAAGCTGATGCGCAGCTACATCGATGCATCGCGGTTGGACGATCACGTGCTTGTGGATACCGTGCGCAGCATGACCGCGCGTCTGGGCGCGGAAGTGTTCCTGCGCCAAAGCCAGCTGCAGCGGGCGGATGGCAGCCTGGTGCTGCGCGATTGGCAGGGCCCGGCGCTGATCCTGTGCGGGCGCAATGATGCAATCACGCCCTTGCCGGTCAGCGAGCAGATGGCCGCGCTGATGCCGCAATCGAATCTGGTGGTGATCGAGGACTGCGGCCATCTGGCGCCGCTGGAAAAGCCCGGCGAAGTCAACGCAGCCATGCGTGCATGGCTGCTTGCGACAGCGTAGTGATCGCGCCTCAATCCCAGGCCGGCGCGATCCCCGGGTTGGCCACACGCTCGCCGCGATCAAGATCAGCAATTCGCGCCATGTCCTCATCATCCAGGCGCAGCGTTGCCGCCTGCAGGTTGCCGGCAAGATTCTCGCGCTTGGTTGATGAGGGAATCACCGCATAGCCCTGCTGCAACGCCCAGGCCAGCGCCACCTGTGCGGCGGTGGCCTGGTGCTTGTCGGCGATGGCCTGGATCACCGGGTCTTTCAGCACCGCGCCATAGGCCAGACTCATGAACGCGGTGACATGGATGCCCTGCGCGCGCAGGTAGGTGATCAGCGCACGGTTCTGCAGATACGGATGCACTTCGATCTGATTGGTGGCGATGGCATCGGCACCGAGAATCGCGATGGCCTGGCGGGTGAGGTCGATGGTGAAGTTGGAAACACCGATTGCCTTGGTCAGGCCCAGTGCCTTGGCCTCGCGCAACGCACCGAGGTATTCGCGCATCGGCACCTCGTTGTTGGGCGAGGGCCAATGGATCAGGGCCAGGTCGACATGATCGGTACGCAGCTTGCGCAGGCTCTCGGCCAGGCTGGCCAGCAGGTCGTCGTGATGAAAGTTGCTGATCCATACCTTGGTGGTCAGGAACAGCTGCTCGCGCGGCACCGGGCCGCTGGCGATGGCCGCCCCCAGGTCCGCTTCGTTGTCGTAGATCTGGGCGGTGTCGAAGGCGCGGTAACCCAGCTCGAGCGCGTTGTGCACGGAGTCGGTCAATACCTGCCCTTTGAGGCGATAGGTGCCCAGGCCGATGGCGGGAATGTTCATTGAAACCTCCAGAAGTGCGATGACAGCCTACGCCGCGTAGTGCGAACGAAAAGCCAGGATGGGGTAACAGCGTGTTGCATCAGTGCGTAGCCACGGCGATGCCGTCGGCACGTGCAGCGATGCCGTCGCGTCGATCCAGGCGGCCGCTCAGCACGGTCAGCGCCAGCGCTGCCAGCACCACCAGCGCGCCAATCCACGGCGTGTGCATCAGGCCGATATGGTCGACCACCAGCCCGCCGAGCCACGCACCCAGGGCGATGCCGATGTTGAATGCGGCGATGTTCAGGCCCGATGCGACATCGGTGGCCTGCGGCACGAAGCGCTGTGCCTGCTGCACCACATACACCTGCAGCCCGGGCACATTGCCGAAGGCGACCGCACCCAGCGCCAGCACGGTCAGCAGCACCAGCCACTGGTTGTAGGCGGTGAAGGTCAGCACCAGCAGCACCAGCGCCAACAGGCCAAAGATCAAGCTCAAAGCGGGGATCGGCCCACGACGGTCGGCCAGACGCCCGCCCCACAGGTTGCCGATCGCCACCGAGACGCCATAGACCAGCAACACCGCGCTCACGGCATTGGCGGAGAAACCGCTGACGTCCTGCAGGATCGAGGCGAGGAAGGTGAAGGACAGGAAGGTGCCGCCGTAGCCCATCGCAGTCATTGCATAGACCAGCAACAGACGCGGCTGCGCCAACACCGCGAACTGCTGGCCGAAGGTGGCCGCAGCACTGCGCGGCAACTCGCGTGGCACGAACAGCAGGCTGCCGAGCAGGGCGATCACGCCCAGCGCCGCCACCGCCAGGAAGGTCGCCCGCCAACCCAGATGCTGGCCGATGAACGTGCCCAGCGGCACGCCGGTGACCAGCGCCACGGTCAGCCCGGTGAACATGATGGCGATCGCGCTGGCGGCCTTGTCCTTGGCAACCACCGAGGTGGCGATGATCGAGCCGATCGAGAAGAACACGCCGTGTGCCAGGCCGGTCAGGACCCGCGCCACGATCAGCGAGCCGTAGCCCGGTGCTATCCACGCGACCAGGTTGCCGATGGTGAACAGCAGCATCAGCGCCACCAGCAGGGTCTTGCGCGGTACCCGCCCGGTCAGGGCGGTCAGCACCGGGGCACCAACCGCCACGCCCAGCGCATACAGGGAAACCAGCAGGCCAGCTGATGGCAGGCTGACGTGCAGATCGGCGGCAATGGTCGGGATCAGGCCGACGATGACGAACTCGGTGGTGCCGATCGCGAACGCGCCCAGCGTCAACGCCAGCAGGGCAAGGGGAATACCGCGGGACATGGGCGAATCCTCGGAAAGGGCTGCGCAGTCTGATCCTTGAACTCTTGCCGAAAAATGCGCATTTCTATGAATTACTATTGAATTCAAGTCAATAATCGCTTAGCGCCGTTGCGGACACCCCGATGAAGATCACCCTCGACGAAATGCAGGCATTCATTGCCGTTATCGACACCGGCTCGATCACTGCCGCCGCCGAACAACTGGGCCAGACCACCTCGGGCGTCAGCCGCGCCCTCGGCCGGCTGGAACAGAAGCTGGGCACCACCTTGCTGACCCGCACCACGCGGCGCCTGCAGCTCACCGACGAGGGCGAGGCGTTTCTCGCCAACGTCCGCGCCATCGTTGCCTCGGTGGATGCCGCCGAGGAGCAGATCGCTGCGCGCCGTGGTACTCCTTCCGGGCGGCTGCGGGTGGATGCGGCGATGCCGTTCATGCTGCACGTGATCGCACCGCTGGTAGCCGGTTTCCGCGCCCGCTACCCGCAGGTGGAGTTGGAGCTCAACAGCAGCGAACGCTACATCGACCTGCTGGAACGGCGCACCGATGTGGCCATCCGGATCGGCCCACTGGCCGACTCCACCCTGCATGCCAGGCCGCTGGGTCATAGCCGCCTGCGCATCCTCGCCAGCCCGGCCTACCTGCAGCAGCACGGCACCCCGACGCGGGTTGCGCAACTGCAGGCACACACTTTGTTGGGCTTCAACGAACCGGACTCGCTGAACCAGTGGCCGTTGCCGGGCGAAGAAGGCGCACCGCTGCACGTGCGTCCGACCTTGGCCGCATCCAGCGGCGAGATCCTGCACCGCCTGGCAGTGGAAAGCGTAGGCATCGTCTGCCTGTCCGATTTCCTGACCGAAGCGGCGCGTGCGAAAGGGCAGCTGGTGCAGCTGCTGACGAAACAAACCCTGGACTCACGCCAACCCATCCACGCGGTGTACTACCGCAACACCGCGGTATCGGCACGCATCAGCTCATTCCTCGATTACCTGGCCGAAGCGATGGCCCAACCCGTTGTGGGAGCGGCGTAAGCCGCGAAGCCACAGATGTTGAAGCCGCAGCGGCATGCGATAGCGGATACCTGAGGTTGAAGCAGCAGGCACTTGAAGCATCAGGCGCCTGAAGCAGCAGAAGACCCCAGAAGCAGCAGACCCATGAAGCAGCAGGCTGCGCCTCTTATAGCCCCTCTCCCTTCACGGGAGAGGGGTTGGGGAGAGGGTGCGGCACGAGCGGCGCAAGCCGCGAGACCACGGATGCCTGAAACCCCCGAGCTTCGCGGCTAACGCCGCTCCCACAAAAGGCAGTGCATGCACGATCAGCTCCCTCCCTTTGGCCGCAGGCCAAGGGGAGGGTTGGGGAGGGGTTGGCTGTTGGGCGTTCTGAAGCTGCACCGGCTTCGCGGCTCACGCCGCTCCTACAAAAAGGCAGTGCGTGCACGATCAGCTCCCTCCCTTTGGCCGTAGGCCAAGGGGAGGGTTGGGGAGGGGTTGGCTGTTGGCGTTCTGAAGCTGCACCAGCTTCGCGGCTCACGCCGCTCCTACAACAAGCCAATCAACAAACCCGCACCCCTAATGCTGCTCTACGTGGTGCCAGGCATGCCGAACCAGCCAGCGTGCTTCATCCCAGGACACCGCCAACGCCGGGCTATGCCGGTGATAGCTGTCCTGCAGCACTTTATAGAGCTGTTCTTCGTTGGCACGCGGGTAGGCCTGATACACGTCGTAACCCATCTCCAGCAGGCGCTGGTAATGGTCGAAGTCGTGTTGGCCAAGATGGCCGATGGCGTGGACGCCACGCCAGTAGGTCAGTTCGGCGTCGCGATCCAGGTTGCGCTGGGCTGCGGATGTGGTCTGCATGGGTAGGACTCCATTCGCGGTCTACCCCCTGTCCTGTCGATCCTACGGGGCGGGCAGGGGGTACGCAACCGGCCGCATTCAGCTTTCGGCGCTGGCGGCGTCCAGCTGCGCGATCTGTGCCGGGCTCAAACCAAGCTGTGCCGCAGCCAGCACCTCATGCAGCTGTTGCACGCTGGTGGCACTGACGATGGGTGCGGTGATGCCCGGGCGTGCGATCAGCCACGCCAGCGCCACCTGGGCCGGCGTGGCCTTGTGGCTGGCAGCCACATCGTCCAGCGCCTGCAGAATGCGCAGGCCGCGCGGATTGAGGTAGCGATCAGCGACTTTCGCGCCACGCGCCGCACTCTTGGCCGCGTCTTCGGTGCTGCGGTATTTGCCGCTGAGGAAACCGCTGGCCAGCGAGTAATAGCTGATCACGCCGATGCCCTGTTCGCGTGCCAGCGGTTCCAGTTCGGCCTCATAGCCGCTGCGGTCGTAGAGGTTGTACTCCGGCTGCAGGGTTTCGTAGCGCGGCAGGTGGTAATCGGCGCTGACCTTCAATGCATCGCGCAGGCGCTCGGCGCTGTAGTTGGATGCACCAATCGCGCGTACCTTGCCCGCTTCGATCAGCCGCGCGAACGCACCCAGCGTTTCTTCCAGCGGCACCGAGTCGTCGTCTTCATGGGCCTGGTACAGATCGATCACATCGGTCTGCAGGCGGCGCAGCGAATCTTCCACCGCGTCATTGATGTTGTCGGCCGACAGGCCCGGGTGCTCGGCCCATTTGGCCACTTTGGTGGCCACCACCACCTTGTCGCGCTTGCCGCTGCGCTGCAGCCAGCGGCCGATGATGGTCTCCGATTCACCGCCGCGGTTGCCCGGCACCCATGCCGGATAGACATCGGCGGTATCGATCAGGTTGAAGCCGGCATCGACAAAGGCATCAAGCAGGCCGAAGGATGTTTTTTCATCGGCGCTCCAGCCGAAGACGTTGCCCCCGAAAGCGATGGGGCTGACGTGTAGGCCCGAGCGACCAAGTTCGCGTGACTGGGGCATGCCTTGCTCCTTTGTTGTTCAGCGCAACAGCATAAACGGCATGGGTTCCAATTCCGTGGCAGCGTGCTGAAAACTGCGTTCCGCGTGGCGTTTCAGCGCTAACGCTATGTAAACATTTGCATGCTGCATTGCACTTGCAGCTGCATGCTAGGCTCGCCGTTTCAATCGCCGGAGTTACGCATGAACAAGCCTGCCCCGCTGCTGTGTGCCTGTCTGCTGGCGCTTGCCAGCGCCCTTCCTGCCAGCGCTGTACTGGCCCATGGTGCCGTTGCCGGTACCACCGAGGCGCAGGTCTCGCCACAGTTGCAGGCGGCCGTCGCCGGCAGCTGGCGCACCCCTGCCAATGTGCTGCGCGATGAATACCGCCATCCGGCGCAGACGCTGGCCTTCTTCGGCCTGCAGCCGAAGCAGACGGTCATCGAAATCACCCCCGGCGGCGGCTGGTACGCTGAAATCCTGGCGCCCTACCTGCGCGATGGCGGCAAGTATGTTGCCGCCGTGGTGGACCCGGCCGCACTGCCGGCCGGCGGCGGCCGTGACTACCAGCAGCGTTCGCGCGATGGCCTGGGCAAGAAGTTCGCCGATGCTCCGGCGCAGTTCGACCGGGCAAGCGAAGTAGCCTACAACCCGGCCGCACCGGTGCTGGGTGCACCGGGCTCGGCGGATCTGGTGCTGACCTTCCGCAATGTCCACAACTGGCGTTCGTCCGGCCAGGCCGAGGGCATGTTCAAGGCCTTCTTTGACGTGCTCAAGTCCGGCGGCACGCTGGGTGTGGTGGAGCACCGCGCCAAAACCGACGTGCCAGCCGATGACAAGAGCGGCTATGTGGGCCAGGCGCAGGTGATCGCCATGGCCGAAGCGGCCGGCTTCAAACTCGATGGCAGCAGCGAGGTGAATGCCAACCCCCGCGATACCAAGGACCACCCCAACGGTGTGTGGACCTTGCCGCCGTCCAACAACCACGACAAGGCCGATGCCGCCAAGTACAAGGCCATCGGTGAAAGCGACCGCATGACGTTGCGCTTCGTGAAGCCCTGAGCGAGCGGCGATTGAGGGCAGGGGAGTGAGACAATAGCGGGCCGTCGTGGAAGACACGCGGCCCGCCTGCAACGCGGCCGATGGCCACTTGCTGCGCATCACCAGCGGTGCTCCCCGATCCCCCTCCACAGTTGCTGCTGCACATGCTTATCGCCTTCAACAAACCCTTCAACGTGCTGTGCCAGTTCACCGACCGCAGCCAGCCGCCGCGCGCCACCCTGGCCGGCTTCGGTCTGCCCGCCAATGTGTATGCGGCGGGCCGTCTGGATTACGACAGCGAAGGCCTGCTGCTGCTCACCGACGATGGCACGCTCGCCCATCACTTGACCGACCCGCGCCACAAGCAAGCCAAGACCTATTGGGTGCAGGTGGAAGGCGTGCCGAGCGAAGACAAGCTGCAGGCGCTGCGTGATGGCGTGCAGCTCAATGACGGCCCAACCCTGCCTGCCCGCGTTGAACTGCTGCCGGCCGCGCCGAAGATCTGGGAGCGCACGCCGCCGGTACGCTTCCGCAAGACCGTACCGGACAGCTGGCTGGCTATAACCTTGCGCGAAGGTCGCAACCGCCAGGTGCGGCGCATGACCGCTGCCGTAGGTTTGCCGACGTTGCGGCTGGTGCGGGCAGTGATGGGACCGTACGCACTGGGCGACCTTCAGCCTGGGCAGTGGCGCCAGCTGGATTGACCAAATGTGTTGGCCTGCTCTGGCAGGGCTGCGCCGGATAGCTCAGCCGCCGCGAAGAAGGGCCGACGTGACACCAGCCAATTGGTTGTTGACCGTCGGGGGCGGCGGCGCTCCCACATCCTTGTCGAGAGCACTGCCGCACGGAAGCTATTTACCGAACAGCCGGGAAATTGTTCCGGAGCGCCTGACCGGCAAGCTGTCCTGGTTTTCGTGCAGGGCTTGGCCCAGCTGCTGTGCAGCGGCCTGCGCATAGAGCAGCGCACCATCGGGATGGCAGTTGAAGAGGTTTGACAGGCTGCGGCTTTCGTTGAGATTGAAGGGGCTGGGCTCCACCACTTCCGAGGCCTCGATCAGGCCAAGTCCGGCACTGATTGCCGTATCCAACGCCTGCCAGAAGATGTGCAGCCGCCCATGCGAGAACACATCATCCATCTGCGCACGAACCCGTGCATCGCTGTGGTAATCACTGCGCAGGCGCTTCAGGCTCTGATGCGGCAGATAGACGCCGCCGCAATAATTCTGGGTCAAGTGGTTGTCGAAATGCAGATGCTGCAGACGCTCGGGAACCAGTGATTTCCAGTCGCCTGCGTAGCTGGCCATCAACGCATCCTTCAACAGGAACGAGAAACCGCCGCCGCGGATGTAATGGTGTGGGCGCAGAAACCCGGAGATGATCGCCACGTAATAGGCATGGCCGCGGGCAAATGAAACGCCGTCATCGATCTTGCGCGCCTCGTCGAAGCGCAGGCGCAGCTGCTCGGCATAGAAGGCATCAACACCGAAGCGTTGCAGCAGCGTCTTGTAGAAAAGCGGGTCTTCAATGCCGGCAAAATACAGGGAGCGAACATCGTCTTCCGCAATTGGGTGATAGGTAATATCCCAGCCCATGACTACATCCTTGTTGGTCGTTGTTTGAAATGCACTGGCGGCCACGCCCATGCATGTGTGGTCACCAGATATCGATGGTGGTGGCAAAGCCGGCCGGGTCCTGTGCATGGATTGCAATCTCCGCCGGAACGAAGCTGCTGCCGCGGAAAACCGGTACGGCCGAGTAGCGGTTCAACTTGCCGGCGCGCATCATCGGCAACACCGTCAGCAGATCGATGCTGCGCTTCTGTGCTGCGACCCATGGCGGCACGAATACGCGGTTTTCCGCCGCGCAGGTGCCGCCAAGTTCTTCAGGAAGCAGGTGCAAGATGGCCAGCTCATCTCGTTGCACTGCGGCTTCGCATTTCTTTCTCGTATCGAAATGGCAGAAGTCGGCACAGCCGGTTTTCCGGGAACGGCGCCCGTCGTGCATGAAACTCTCCTATGGCCACCCGGCTGCGGCGAATACATGGATCAACGCAGCGTCTTCAATCACCGATGGTGTTGAACATCGCCTGCCGGTGCGAATGCACCGCGATGGGCGCCGTTGTTTTGGAGTCGAGAGGATACGAGAGTTTTGCCGAATCGCCTTGTTATCACTTGGCATGAGGCGGCATGGCGGTGGCATGTAAGCACGCCATGGTCGCTTGCCGAAGCAACGTGATGCATTTGTGCTCGGCGCTCCGCAGCATTGATGCCGATCTATTCTGCTGACACGTTGCGGGTCCGAATGTTGAGCTGGGACATCAGCGATGACTGCCATGCGGCAGTGGTGCGAAAACACGGTGCACTGGAAGGCGTTGTCACAAGCCGACAGGGCGTACCGGACCGGCAACAGGCGCAGGGGCAGGCTACTGCCCGGCTGGCGGCTCCCAGAGCTCAACCTTGTTGCCTTCGGGGTCCATCACCCAGCCGAATTTTCCCTGCTCGGAACTCTGCGGCTCACCCACCACATCGCAACCTTCGCTGCGCAGCGCCGCGAGCAGCGCGTCCAGATCATCCACGCGAAAATTGATCATGAACGGCGCATGGGAGGGCGCCATGTAGTCGGTGTCGGCGGCAAACGGGCTCCAGATCGTCGCACCCGTCGGGCTGTCGGCGCCGCCCCATTGAAACACCGCTCCGCCCCAGTCACTGACATCCAGCCCAAGGTGCTCGCGATACCAGGCGGACAAGGCCTTGGGATCGTTCGACTTGAAGAAGATGCCGCCAATGCCGGTTACGCGCTTCATGCTGAACCTCCTGGGCTTAGTGGTTGTAGCGGGGTTGCCAGTTCGAACGTGGCCTAGCCAGCATTTTCGGCTGCAGTTGAGTGCAACTGTCAACGAGCACCACTGCGGCCGCAGAGACGGGTGATCGTGAACGCAATGTACTCTTACAATCGCAGTTGGAGGTCATTCCCGACCGTGGTGCATCTCCACCCAGCCAGAGGCCGGTAGCAAAGCTGCACGATGCCTCCCGAAAACGTTCTGGTACCGATGAGCTCCAACGGAATGCAGCCCAACTGGTCGAAAATCCTGGGGCCGGCTGACAGAGGTAAGGACTTACCGTGAACCAGAACTCATCGATGAGTTGATGCGTTGCGAGGTCGCGGGCCAGCTCCTTGCCGCCGTATACGTTGCTGCAACCATTCAGTGCTTAGGCCCGAATCAAGCAGCACCGCAGAGTATCGCCGGTTTGAATGAGCATCAGGATCTTTCGGCAAGGGGCTTGAGCCGAAAGGCTCGAAGAACGTGGGGATGTCACCCCGGTGTTCAAGTCACGTACTTGATGAGTACCGAACCGACTGCCAGAACGACACCAACGATAGATGCGGAACGATGATTCTTGTGGCAACCGTACGCTATCAGGCCAAATCCGGCAGTTCCCACAAGGTTGCGAAGGTTCTGCCCGTAGAACGCAAAATCTATCAGGTTGATTGCTGCAAAAACCAGGAAAAATACAACTAGAAATCTATTGCTGTTCGTCATGCAGCGAGATCCTCGACTGATCGTTCAAATGCCTACTGAGATTGGTCCGCCTCACGAAGCGGCGTTGGTTCAATTAGGTTCTAGCCATTGCTTATGGCAGTGCAGAGATAACACCTTCAATCCAGTCCTTGTAATGACTCAAACGAACATTGCAACTGACTTGGCCATAGCGTCCGGGTGTTCGGTTGGTGCTCTGAGGGTCCGACCAGGAAGTCAGTCCCGCCAACAGCCAATCGTCCTTCACCTGGATAAGGACGGGGCCACCACTGTCTCCGCTTCCTGTTCCGCCCTCCAGCGGCACCGCATCCGGTGGCGCGTCGAAGACGTAGCATAGCCAACGACCATCGGCGCTGGTAACCTTGTTGTACGCGCGGCGAAGCCCCGTGCGGTGGGGATCGCTGAATTCGTAGCCGGTAACGCCATTGCCGGTAGCGCCTTTTCCAAGGACCTTGATTGCTTGCCCGAACTCGTCATCGCTCTTGTTGATCGAGACGGGAGAAACATCGGTAACCGGCTGCTTCAGTCTGACAAGTGCGATGTCATCCGAACCAGCGAGCAGCACCCTGAACAGCGTCCAATCCCACGTGGCCAGCGCCTGCTCAAGCAGTTTCTGCGGCGGCTTTTTGTAACCTGGGTGTACTACGAGACGATCAACCTCCCTGGGTGTTCCGTTGATGGTCACCTGCAAAATTTCAGATTGCCAGGTGACCGCATGCGCAGCGGTAACAATCCACTGCGGCGCAATCAATACGCCATGCCCTTCGCCAGGCATGTCAACGAGAGCAGGAAATTCAGACGCTGGCGCGCGATATTTCGAGTCGTCAATGTCATCGCGAATCACGATGGCACTTGCACTGAAGGGAAGAACAAACAGTGCGAGCAACAAGAGTCTTGGCATGGGCTGAACCATTGGCGATGTCTAAAGAGGCTGATGGCTAAGTTTAGCCAAGCCGCGCCGCGGCCATGGATTCAATGAACTGTCAGCCACTACCCTCGAAAAGCTGCACCCACTCGTAAGGCCTAAAGTCATTAACAGCAAGTATCGTTGGCACAGGGACTGCCCACCCACCAGCTTTCCACAACGCCTCTGCCAGCCAGCGTGAGAGTAGCGAAACGGCCAGTCGAAGGCCGGGAAACTCATCAGACCCTACGAAGTATCGCTCATCTATTTCTGCGAGGCATTGAGGCCAGGCTCAAGCTCAAGCGAGCTCCCGGGGAAGAGACTTGGGTCTGCGTGATCGACCTTGTTGTTCTTGCCACACCAGTACGCGCATACATCCGGTGTCCCGCCGTACTCATCCGGGAATATTTCGAGATTTGCCTCATCTTCACCGGGGGCAATGGGTAAGGTCGGCAGACTTTGGAAAGTGCGGACAGCGTGATCTGACAGCCGATCCAGTTTGCGCTGATACATCGATGCGAACCGATCTTTGCTCAATTCGTATGGAACCATCTGCGGCACCTGGCACCTGGCACCGGAACCCAACCGCGCCGCGAAGCGGCGTCGGCTTGAATGAACTGCTAGGTGCGACTCTGCTTGCGACGCCACCTTTTGGAAGTTGCAAATGCCCTATGTCGAATGGCTTGCGCATGGCGTTTGTCGGCAGCGAAAAACTCAAGAGCATCTGCAATTTCATCGTCTATCGGTACCCCTTGGTCGATCCAATCCAATGCTTCTTGAATCCAGCCTTGGGTTGGCCAATTGATAGCAGCCATGATTACGGATTTTGGAGAGACATGCTCATCAAGTTCTGAGAGTGGCCTGATTAGCTTAGATACAAGCTCGGATTGATGCATGTTCAGCACCTGACTCTGGAGTTAAGACTACGCACGAAGTGGGTTCGGCTTGAACGCGTTGGCTGGCCGCCACTCAGCGGCCGCGGAAATGAGAGGCCTGCAGATAGCATAATGCTGCAACAACTTGGTCCGTACGTTGAGTGGAGAGCGATCCGATAAACGCACCCAATCGGCTCTTGGGGATGCTTGAAACCTGCGAGGCAATCACCACGCTTTGCCGCTCCAGCCCACCCTCGCCAGCATCTAGGAGTAGCACCCCAGGCTCAGACGCCCGCTTTAGATTGGAACTGAGCGAGCAGACCACGACTGTAGTAATCCGGGAATGGTTAAAGACGTCGGCTTGGACCAAGACATGCGGGTGAGGTGATCCAGAAATTGACCCGATAAATTCATCCGCGGCAACCCAGAATATATCCCCGTAATTGATCTGGGGCCCTGCCTCATCGTGTTTCATCTTTGCTTCTCTATCCTTCGCGACGATATCCAGGTTGTGGCCTAACGTCTGAACAAGCCGAGCCGTGAAGCGGCTTGAGTCTGCATGAACTGCCAGGCACCAGCGCACGGTGGACAAGGTTTGGAGTCGCTTCGCGGTGGTGGATCATGCAGCTCTTGCTCCCAAATCTCAGACGGAGATGATGCCATGTACGATGCATCACAGTACCATCGTATGTATTGGGCGGCACGGAGCTCGGCGTATTTTGCGTTGACCGGGGAACCAGACACATTGAACTCAAGCACGTTTGCAAAAATCGCATAGGCATTCTCCAACATGCTCGGCTCGTCAATCATCGTTTGCCGATAGTCGATGTCTCAAAGGAGTCGCAAGCCGGCAGAACCATTAGCAACCGAGAAGCTGAATGTTCTAAGCGCGTCGTAACGAGCATTTCCGAGTAGTTCGAGCATGCGGTCCGTGGCCTAACTATGAAACTAAGCCGACCCGCGCAGCGGGTTCGGCTTTATTGAACTGTTAGGCCTCATTGAGAACGGCTTGCCGAAATTGCCGCACATACGCCTTGCCAAGCCTTGGTTCCAGTCGCTCTACCGCTTGTGGTGCTTGGGCGACATCGAATGTTTGCCCGTTAAGCACCGAGAGCGCTTGATTGTGAAGAGAGTAGGCAAGCCATGCGGCATCACTCGCTGGGCTTTGATCCTCGGGGTCGATGTGGCTTGCAAGAAGAACCCGCAGGTTGAACAAAGCAACACTCAGAAGGCGCTTCTCTAGATCGACGTGCTGGTCATCTGACATGAGGCCTAACTCCGGAATCAGCCCGACCCGTGAAGCGAGTTCTGCTTGAATGAACCGTTAGGCAATACTCGTTGAACTAGAAGCGCTGCCCTTTGTGAGGCTTGGCGATGACCTGCCAATCATCCTCGTAAACAACTGTACCCGGGTCCGAGGTGCGAAGCACCTCAACGTGGATTCCATGGAGGTCCAGAACCTCCTTGACGTGCCACATCCGTCTAATGGCCTCAGATGCCGAGGGCTTGAACCAGG
Source organism: Stenotrophomonas nitritireducens (assembly GCF_001700965.1). Taxonomy (NCBI): domain Bacteria; kingdom Pseudomonadati; phylum Pseudomonadota; class Gammaproteobacteria; order Lysobacterales; family Lysobacteraceae; genus Stenotrophomonas; species Stenotrophomonas nitritireducens. Next base: position 2,010,063 of record NZ_CP016756.1, on the reverse strand, counting down.
AAATGGCGCGGCGATGCTTCTTTGCCTCGAGCATGGCAGGAACGAACAAATACTCATTGAACCAAGCCAGTATGGTTCGGAGGTCCGAGTGTTCGTCGGCAGACAGGTCTCCGTCATCGCGCAAATCATGCGCAGCAACTAATACTCCGCCCGCATGGCCAGAATCGGGATCAGTAACGAGGGTAGTGAACCGAACGAGCATGGTACTTGGCGAGGTGCCTAACACTCTGAGTTAAGCCACGCCGCAAAGCGGCGCCGGCTTGAATGAATTGTTAGGCGTCATCACTCGCATGCCTCGCTGGAAGAAAGATATGGAATAGCTTTATCAATGCACTGTTTCAAGCAGGAGCCGTGAGCGCTGAGGGCTTGAATAGCCTCCCCGGCAAGTGGCAGTAAAATCGGTTGCAGGTCTTGCTCTATCCATGCTCCACAAAAACAGCAGTGATGATCGCCGCATATGAGATCTGCCCAAATTTGGTGCATCGAGGAATCTCCCGTGGCGCCTAACTCTGGAGTTAAGCCGACTCGCGCAGCGGCGTCGGCTTGAATGAATTGTTAGGCCTCATTTGCATGCTTCCACACGATACTCCCATCCGGGAGAACAGATCCTTTTGTGGCGACATCTAAGGCGGCTGCCAAGCCTAGAAGACAAGGATCAATAGCCTCTAGGAGCCTCTGACCTTCTGGGGTTATAGCCGCAGACGAATCGTTGAAAATGACCAGCTTTGTACAATGTTGGTCTTCAAGCTGGCGAATCATCATTGCGATTTCGCGATGTGGCTGTTCTAGGCATTTTGCAGCCTCTCTCAGTGATCCCCTTGATGCCACGTAGTAGAACGCGACGAGGTTGCGGTACGTCAACTGGTCTAGTGGGATTGTTGTCATGAGGCCTAACGCTTGAGTTAAGCCGTGACGCGAAGCGGCATCGGCTTAGACGAATTGTTAGGACTCACCCCGCCACCTCGCGGCCGCGCTTGGTGATGCCGCCGACAACTACCGTATCGTAGTAGTCGTTGCCGCTATCCGACTCTTGGTGGAGCAGAACATCGGTAACGTATCCGAGCTCCTCGGCCTTGAGTACTAATGCCGCAATGAGCTGAAACGCACGAAGCTCCGACTCTGAACTTCCGGACGGATCGAAGCTGGTGTGGCCAGCGACGATATTTTGTAGAAGTTGCTGCATATTCATTATGTGAGCCCTAACTCTGGAATTAAGCCGCGCCGCGAAGCGGCGTCGGCTTGAATGAACTGTTAGCCCTCATCCGGATAAGGACTGCGGAGACAACCGACAAAGTGACCATCACACTTTTTTTCAAAGAGGTGATATTTGAACCCATCTTTTGTAGGACCTACGGAGTAGACAGCTAAGACAGCTTCAGGTGCGGCCGAAAGCAGCCGATCGGCCAGGATCGTGAGATCACGGACAGCTAAATCATAATCAGAAATCAGGTGGCCTCTAACGGCTGCATCCTTAGCGATTCTCAAACGGATTTGGTATGTCCCTGCAAGCCTGCCAGCTAAGAAATCTCCTTCGTCCATTCTTCTGCATGGCTCGCCATTCTGTAAGGCGGAAATCAGCTCTTCCTTGTATGGGAACTGCTCGGATAGGAGAAGAGATTGAGGTTGCACCATGAGGGCTAACCTTGGAATTAAGCCGCGCCGCGAAGCGGTGTCGGCTTGAATGAACTGTTAGGCGGCTGTGGCCACTTACCGACCCCCGGACCAATGCTGCCTTGCTTGTGCAACCCAACGCGAGCCGATCATGCCACAGCTTGCGAGACGGAGCTTGCTCAGGAAACCTTGCCGAGCATTGCCGCCGAAGTGCGATGAAATGATTGCGGCAGGGCAGTGAAGCGTAAGACGAAGTGGCGGGCTTGTCGCTGCCAGGAACAGTTGGAACTGCTACCCGGAGCCGACCGGTGACTTGCCGATGATGCTGCCGAAAGGAGAAGGGCCAGCCAACCAAGAACACCACCGCCTAACTCTGGAATTAAGCCGGCTCGCGCAGCGAGTTCGGCTTGAATGAATTGTTAGGCATCGGCGGTAGACTCAAAGTACTGGTCGAACGCCAAAACCGCCGCCTCAATCGTTGATGAAGTCCCAAACCGGTGATGTGGATCCTGCTCAATTAGCAGCTCCAAGAATTGTGCTTCCAGTGATGCCATGGCGCCAACCGGTGCGCCTGCGTGGAAGTAGTCTTTGCTTTGAACGGTGAATCCAATACCGATGACCTCAAAGACGCGATAAAGAACTGCGCCGCTTTGTACACGACGCCAAATTGGTATGTAGCGATACAAATGGGTCATATGAGCTGGCGGTGACTTGGTCTGTTGTCTCGCGGGAACGACTATACGATGCCTAACTCTGGAATTAAGCCGACTCGCGAAGCGAGTTCGGCTTGAATGAACTGTTAGGCAGACTCCTTACCCTTGTCTGCTCTTCTTGCCGCACGCAATTCGCCCTTTAGCTTTCCATCTTGCACCATGCGGACCTTGGCGGAAACAACCGCCAACCAGTAAGATCCAATCCGAAGATCGGCCTCTACGCCGTTTTTCGCTGCACGGGCCAAATGTTCGCGTGCTTCTTTGAAATCTCGTCGCTGTCCCTCGCTGGTAGCTAAAGCATCAAGTTTCAGCAACTCAGAGAGCATATTCTCTGCGCGATGACGAATCTCGTCTTCTGTCATTGGCTCACTCAATGCCTGATCTGCCTAACTCTGGAATTAAGCCGCGCCGCGAAGCGGCGTCGGCTTGAATGAACTGTTAGCCCTCATCCGGATAAGGACTGCGGAGACAACCGACAAAGTGACCATCACACTTTTTTTCAAAGAGGTGATATTTGAACCCATCTTTTGTAGGACCTACGGAGTAGACAGCTAAGACAGCTTCAGGTGCGGCCGAAAGCAGCCGATCGACCAGGATCGTGAGATCACGGACAGCTAAATCATAATCACAAATCAGGTGGCCTCTAACGGCTGCATCCTTAGCGATTCTCAAACGGATTTGGTATGTCCCTGCAAGCCTGCCAGCTAAGAAATCTCCTTCGTCCATTCTTCTGCATGGCTCGCCATTCTGTAAGGCGGAAATCAGCTCTTCCTTGTATGGGAACTGCTCGGATAGGAGAAGAGACTTAGGTTGCACCATGAGGGCTAACTCTTAGTAGACCGCCTAAAAGCGGTGTAAAGCCGATTATGCCCACTTTTGTGTCGCGTTTGAATCGGAAATTTCTCACAAAGAAACAATGGCTTGCGGGATTCTAAAGCCTGTATCGCCATATCAGTCTCCAAGCTTAATACCGCTCGGAAGCCTTGATATGGAATACACCCCTGTTTCAGCAGGCGTAAAAGCAGCTAAACCCCCGCGATTGCTGGATAGGGTAAGGGAGCATATCCGGGTCCGGCACTATAGCTTGCGAACCGAGCAGGCGTATGTGGGCTGGATACGGCGCTTCATCTTTGCCAATGGCAAACGCCATCCGCAGGACCTTGGTGCTGCCGAAGTGGGAGATTTCCTGACCGGTCTGGCTACGGAGGGAAACGTGTCGGCTTCTACCCAGAACCAGGCATTGTCGGCGTTGCTGTTTCTCTATCGCGTGGTGCTTGACATGGAGCTTCCGCGCCTGGATCAGGTGGTACGCGCCAAGCGGCCGTGTCGTCTTCCGGTTGTCTTGTCACAGGAGGAAGTTGCGCGATTGCTGCAAGCCATTCCAGAAGGGCAAACGGCGATGATGGCTCAACTGCTTTACGGCACGGGTATGCGCTTGATGGAGTGTGTTCGGCTTCGCATAAAGGACGTGGATTTCGGGCGCAACGAAATCTGTGTGCGTAGCGGCAAGGGCAACAAGGATCGACGTGTGCCGCTGCCCATCTCGCTCTGTGAGCGGCTGCTGCGGCAACGCGAACGGGCGTTGTTGATGCATCGCGCGGATATCGATGCAGGAATGGGCCGGGCACAGTTGCCCCATGCGCTGGCACGCAAGTATCCGAATGCAAACGCAGAGCCGGGTTGGCAATACCTGTTCCCTTCTGCGCGGATGTCTACCGATCCGCGAACCAGGGCAATCGGGCGGCATCACGTCAGCGAAGAGCCATTGCAGCATGCGGTGAAGTTGGCACGGGCCATGGCAGGCATCGCCAAGCGTGTGACCTGCCATTCCTTGCGTCACTCCCTTGCGACGCATCTGCTGGAGGCCGGTCACGACATTCGCACGGTGCAGGAGCTGCTGGGGCATAAGGATGTCGCTACCACCCAGATCTATACGCACGTGCTTGGGCGGGGCGCAGGAGGTCTGCTCAGCCCCTTGGACCGGCTACCGGGAGTGAAGCTACTCCCGGTGTGATGGCGGCAATCAACCGTCCAGCAACGCCTTGTCGCGCACCGCACCCTTGTCGGCGCTGGTGGCAAGCAGGGCATATGCCTTCAGCGCCGTGGTCACCTTGCGCGGGCGCGCTTCGGCTGGCTTCCAGCCCTTGGCATCCTGCTCGCTGCGGCGACGGGCCAGTTCGGCATCGTCCACCAGCAGGTTGATGCCACGCTGCGGGATGTCGATCAGGATGCGGTCGCCGTCGCGCACCAGGCCAATGGTGCCGCCGGCGGCGGCTTCCGGCGAGCAATGGCCAATGCTCAGGCCGGAGGTGCCACCGGAGAAGCGGCCGTCGGTGAGCAGGGCGCAGGCTTTGCCCATGCCCTTGGATTTCAGGTAGCTGGTCGGGTACAGCATTTCCTGCATGCCCGGGCCACCCTTGGGGCCTTCGTAGCGGATCACCACCACGTCGCCGGCCTGTACTTCGTTGCCGAGGATACCTTTGACTGCCGCATCCTGGCTTTCGTAGACGCGGGCATTGCCCTCGAAGACGTGGATGGATTCGTCCACACCGGCGGTCTTCACCACGCAGCCATCGGCGGCGAGGTTGCCGTACAGCACGGCCAGGCCGCCTTCGTTGGAGAACGCGTGGGCAACGTCGCGGATGCAGCCTTCGGCGCGGTCCACATCCAATGACGGCCAGCGCGTGGATTGGCTGAAAGCCACCTGCGTTGGAATCCCTGCCGGGCCGGCCTTGTAGAAGGTATGTACGGCTTCGTCCTGGGTCTGGGTGACGTCCCATTGCGCGATAGCCGCGCCCAGCGTGCGGCTATGCACGGTGGAGGCATCGGTGTGCAGCAGGCCGCCGCGTGCCAGCTCGCCGAGAATGGCCATGATGCCGCCAGCGCGGTGCACGTCTTCGATGTGGTACTTCTGCGTGTTCGGCGCCACTTTGCACAGTTGTGGCACACGCCGCGACAGGCGGTCGATGTCGCGCTGGTCGAAGGCGACTTCGGCTTCCTGCGCAGCGGCGAGCAGGTGCAGGATGGTGTTGGTGGAACCGCCCATGGCGATATCCAGCGTCATCGCGTTTTCGAAGGCTTCGAAAGTGGCGATGCCACGCGGCAGCACGTTGGCTTCTTCGCCGCCGTACCAGCGGTGGCACAGTTCGACGATGAGGCGGCCGGCGCGCTTGAACAGCGCCTCACGATCGCTGTGGGTGGCCACGACGGTGCCGTTGCCGGGCAGCGACAAGCCCAGCGCTTCGGTCAGGCAGTTCATCGAATTGGCGGTGAACATGCCCGAGCACGAGCCACAGGTGGGGCAGGCGCTGCGTTCGATCGCCGCTACCTGCTCGTCGCTGATGTTGTCATCGCCGGCGGCGACCATCGCATCGATCAGGTCGAGCTTGTGGTCGGCCAGCTTGGTCTTGCCGGCTTCCATCGGGCCGCCGGACACGAACACCGCGGGGATGTTCAGGCGCAAGGCGGCCATCAACATGCCCGGGGTGATCTTGTCGCAGTTGGAGATGCACACCAGCGCATCGGCGCAGTGGGCATTGGCCATGTATTCCACCGAGTCGGCGATGATCTCGCGGCTGGGCAGCGAGTACAGCATGCCGTCATGGCCCATGGCGATGCCGTCATCCACGGCGATGGTATTGAATTCCTTTGCCACGCCACCGGCGGCTTCGATCTCGCGCGCCACGAGTTGGCCGAGGTCCTTCAGGTGCACGTGGCCGGGCACGAACTGGGTGAAGGAATTCACCACCGCAACGATGGGCTTGTGGAAGTCACCATCGGTCATGCCGGTGGCACGCCACAGGGCGCGGGCGCCGGCCATGTTGCGGCCAGCGGTGGAGGTTTTCGAGCGGTATTCAGGCATGGCGAGCGAGCGGGGCGGTCGTGCAGAAGTGCAGTGCGATTGATTCTGCATGAAGTTCCCGGTTGCAGCTGCAACCATCGGATGGGGGAAGGGTGAGGGCGGAAAAGGGCGATTGGGTGGATGTTGGTGGTTGGTTGTCAGGGTTCTGGTGTGCCGGGGCCAGAGTCGAAGTTGAAGTTACAGACGAAGCCAAAAGCAAAGGCAAAGGCAAAGGCACCCCTCCCCAACCCTCCCCTGCGCTGCGCGCAAGGGAGGGGGTAGAAGCGGCTGCGCTGCGATCCGAACGAGCGCAGCAAACAGCTCCCTCCCTTGTGCTGTGCGCAAGGGAGGGTTGGGGAGGGGTGCTCTGGATTCTGCATTTTCATCGCACCAGCAGCGCCCATGCGTTGAATAGCGCCAAGAGCAGGGAAATACCGGAAACCCAGCCGCCCCAAGCATTTCCAATACATCACCTGAAATCCGATTCAGCTTCGGGAGCTATCCGGTTTCCGCCTTGCAGCCTTCATCGGGCATCATTGGCGGATCACATTGACGGGGAACCGACCATGAAGCGATCCAAGGCCACCGCGCTGGTGCTGATGAGCGCCGTACCGCTGCTGCTGACTGCCTGCCAGAAGGAAGAGGCCGTGCAGACACAGGAAGGGCTGTACACCTCGGTGGAGGCCTGCAGCGAAGCGACCGGCGACCCGTCCAGCTGCCGCGAGGCATTTGCCACCGCACAGAAGCAGTCGGCTGATGCCGCGCCCAAGTACGCCAGCAAGGAAGAGTGCGCCAAGGAATACCCGGCCGAGCAGTGCGTGCAGCAGCAGACCAGCGCCGGCACCTCGTTCATCGGCCCGATGATGATGGGCTTCTTCATGTCGCAGATGCTCAACGGCAGCCGTGGCGCTGTGGCCGCACCGCCGGCGTCGCAGCCGGCATTCAAGGACAACGCCAATGGTTGGGCCAAGCCGGCCGCACCGGGTGGCAGCGGCGGTTTGAACACCGGTAGCGGCATTGGTGCCGGCAAGGCCGGCCTGGCCCCGGTCAATGCCGAGCCGAACCGCGCCGTTACCGCCAGCCGTGGTGGTTTTGGTTCGCGCAGCGGCGGCCGCAGCAGCGTCGGCGGTTGATGCAGTGAAGCGTGTAGCAATTGCCGAGCGCGGCAACTGGCGGGACCGTGCCGCCGAGGCGGGGTTCCGTTTCCATACCATCGACGGTGCGCCGTACTGGGATGAAAGCGCGTATTACGCGTTCACCCTGCGCCAGATCGAGAACGATATCGAAGACCCCAGCGCCGAGCTGCATGCCATGGCGCTGGATCTGGTTGACGAGGTGGTAGGCAGCGAGGCGTTGATGGCGCAACTGGCCATCCCGGAAGCGTTCCGCGACTGGATCGCCGAAAGCTGGCGTCGCCGCGACCCGCATCTCTACGGTCGCCTGGATTTTGCCTATGACGGCAATGGCCCGGCCAAGCTGTACGAGCTGAACTACGACACGCCAACCTCGCTGTACGAAGCGTCTTTCTTCCAGTGGCAATGGCTGGAAGACCAGCGCAACCGTGGCGCCTTGCCGCAGCAGGCGGACCAGTTCAATTCCATCCACGAAACCCTGGTGGAGCGGTTTGCCGAGTTGACCTCACGCCTGCCGCCGCCGCTGTATTTCAGCGCGGTGGGAGAGTCCGAGGAAGATCAGGGTACGGTGGCCTATCTGCGCGATTGCGCGGCACAGGCCGGGCTGCGCGCCGCGGCCATCGCCATCGAGGATATCGGCTTGTCGGCGGATGGTCGTTTCACCGATCTGGACGATGTGGTGATCGGCAGCCTGTTTAAGCTGTACCCGCTGGAAGACCTGATGCGCGAAGAATTCGGCGCAGCCTTGCCGCGTTCGGGCGTGCAGCTGCTGGAGCCGGCGTGGAAGGCGGTATTGAGCAACAAGGGCATCCTGCCGTTGTTGTGGCAGCGCCACCGTGGCCACCCGAATCTGCTGGAATGTCACTTCGATGACGGCAGTGCCTTGCCGGCAGGTTGGGTGCGCAAGCCGCTGCATTCGCGCGAAGGCGCCAACGTGGCGATGCACATGAACGATGGCAGCTGGCAGGAGAGCGAAGGCCCTTACACCGGCCCCAGCATTCGCCAGGCCTTCCATGCATTGCCGGTGTTCGACGGCAACTATCCGCTGGTAGGTAGCTGGGTGGTGGGCGACCGCGCCTGTGGCGTCGGCATCCGCGAGGACAACAGCCGCATCACCCGCGACAGTGCGCGCTTTGTACCGCACGCCATCATTGATGACGCCCCGCAGGGCACAACGCGTATCTATCTGTAGGAGCGGCGTAAGCCGCGGAGCAGGTAATGCTGGAAATGCCTCTGTAGAGCCGAGCCCTGCTCGGCTGGGGCACTACCGGTGAAGCCTCTGCCGAGCACGGCTCGGCACTACAGCTGAAGCTTTTGTAGGAGCGGCGTAAGCCGCGAAGCTGGTAATGCTGGAAATGCCTTGTAGAGCCGAGCCACGCTCGGCTGGGGCATTACCGGTGAAGCCTCTGCCGAGCATGGCTCGGCACTACAGGTGGGGCTTTTGTAGGAGCGGCGTAAGCCGCGAAGCAGGCAATGCCTGAAATGCCCTGTAGAGCCGAGCCATGCTCGGCTGGGGCATTACCGGTGAAGCCTCTGCCGAGCATGGCTCGGCACTACAGGTGGGCATTGCTGGTGAAGCCTCTGCCGAGCATGGCTCGGCACTACGGTTTGCGGCGGTGACGCGCTTACAGCAGGCCGTCGCGCTTTACTGCGAGGTAGCGTTCAACCAAGGCCGCCGGCAGCTCTTCAGCGGTTACGTCCAGCACCATCACCCGATGGCTGCGCAGTGCTTCATGCGCGTCGCTGCGTTGCTGCAGGTAGCCGGCGATGGCGCCGGCCTGGATTGCATCCGGCAGGGTTTCAACCTCGCGTGCCAGTGCCTGGTCCAGCTCGCGTTCGCGCAGGCTGGCCACGCAGACCAGGTGCCGCTTCTGCAGCAGGCGCACGGCCGCCAGCAGGTCCTCGATATCTTCATCGCGAACATTGGTGACCAGCATCACCAGGCTGCGCCGCGATTGCCGCAAGGACAGCTCGGTGGCTGCGGCCAAATAGTCGGTGGCCACCGGTTTCGGCTGCAGGTCGTAGCTGGCCCGCAGCAGGCTGTCGATCGCGCCCATGCCGCGCTTGGGCGCTACCCAGCGGCTGTCACCGCCGCTGGCGAACAGGCCGACGCCGTCACCCTGGCGCAGTGCCAGATACGAGACCACCAACGCAGCATTGAGCACATGGTCGAAATGCGACAGGCCGCCTTCGTCGGCCATCATCCGTCGGCCGGTGTCGATCATCATCACCAGCTGCTGGTTCTTTTCGTCCTGGTACTCGCGCGAAATCAGCTTGCGCGCGCGCGAAGTGGCCTTCCAGTCGATCTGGCGCAGGCTGTCGCCCACGCGGTATTCGCGCATCTGATGGAAGTCGGTGCCTTCACCACGGCGGCGCTTGAGGTGCGCGCCCACCAGCCGCGAGGCCATCTCCGCACTGAGCAGGGCGAAGCGGGTCAGTGGGGCGAAATTGGGATAGACGCGTACGGTTTGCGGCGTACCGACAGTGCGCTGCTGCCACCACAGCCGCAGCGGCGAATGCAGGCGCAGCTGCACGCCATCAAACGCGAAGGTGCCGCGGTTGGCCGGGGTGAAGCGGTAGCTGAAACGGGTTTCGCTGGCCTTGCCGAGTTTCAGGCGGCGCGGCAGGCCGTCGCTGTTCCAGCCATCTGGCAGCAGGTCGAAAACATCGACGCGCTGTTTGCCATAGGAATCCAGTTGCAGCCAGGTTTCGCGTTCGACGCCCAGGGCCAGCGAGTCGGGCAGTTCGCGTCGCACCTGCGGGCTGGGCCTGCGCCAGAGCAGCAGGATGTCGAGCAACGCGAGCAGGGCGATGGCCGTGCCGGTGAGGGTCCATGCCTGCAGCGGCAGGTAGTGCAGGGCCACCGGCAGGCCGAGCAGGCTCCACAGCACCAGCAGGGTGATCAATAGGGGGGCGGGTCTCACTGCGTGGCCCTGATTTTTGGGTGTGTTGGGGGTGGAGGAGCTAGAGCAAGAACAAAGGCACCCCTCCCCAGCCCTCCCCTCCGTGCTGCGCACGCAAGGGAGGGGGCAGCAACGGCACCCCTCCTCAGACCTCCCCTTCGCGCTGTGCGCGCAAGGGAGGGGGCTGAGGCAAGGGTTTCGTTTGGAATGCTGCTGCTTGCCGCCTTGCTCACTTGCGCGGCGCCTCCACCTTGGCGAGCAGGGCGGTGAGGGCGTCGTCGGCAGATTGGCCTTCGATCTGCAGTTCCGGCGCCAGTGCGATGCGGTGACGCAGGGCCGGCTTGGCAATCTCGCGGACGTCGTCCGGGGTGACGAAGTCGCGGCCGGACAGCACGGCCTGGGCACGTGCGGCGCGCACCAGTGCAATGCTGCCGCGCGGGCCTGCACCCAGCGCGATGCCCGGCCATTTGCGGGTGGCGGCGACAATGCGCACGGCGTAATCAATCACCTGCGGGTCAACCGTGATCGCCGCCACGGCCTTCTGCAGTTCCACCACGTCGGCGCCGCTGAGTACGCGCGGCACCTGGCTGAGGTTGAAGTCGCTGGCAGTGCGGCCGGTGGTGATCGCCTGCACCATCTGCTTTTCATCTTCCAGCTGCGGGTAGTCGATCAAGACCTTCAGCAGGAAGCGGTCCAGCTGCGCTTCCGGCAGCGGGTAAGTGCCTTCCTGCTCCACCGGGTTCTGCGTGGCCATGGTCAGGAACGGCGGGGTCAGCTGGAAGCCCTTGCCTTCGATGGTGACCTGGCCTTCCTGCATCACCTCCAGCAACGCGGACTGGGTCTTGGCCGGGGCGCGGTTGATTTCGTCGGCCAGCAGCAGGTTGGTGAACACCGGGCCGCGGCGGATCTTGAAGCTCTCGGTCTTGGGGTCGTAGACGGCATGGCCGCTGACGTCGCTGGGCATCAGGTCCGGGGTGAACTGCACGCGTGCGTAGTCCAGCTCCAGTGCCTGCGCCAGGGCGCGTACCAGCAGGGTCTTGCCCAGCCCGGGCACGCCTTCGATAAGGACATGGCCGCCGGCCAGCAGCGCGATCAGGATCTGGTCGAGTACGTCAGCCTGGCCGATGAAGGCGTGACCGACCGCGTTGCGGATGCGTTCGACACGTTCGATCAGGGCAGCGTTGCCCGGGCTGGGTGCAGTCGCAGGTGCGGGTGCATCGCCGGGGAGGGCAGGCGGAGTGAACGTGTCGGTCATAGCTGGTTTCTCATCTGGATGAGCAAGCGGATGCGTTCGCGCAGGGCGACATCGTCCTGCGAGGGAGGAATCTGCAGTGCGGTCTGCACGCGGCTGATGGGCCATTGCAGATGGTCTGCGATGGCCTGGGCCTGGGCATCACCGGTCAGCGCAGCCGCCACCGGCGCGCGCCGGCGCAGGCGGGTCAGGAACGCCTGGCGTACCGCGTCATACAGCAGCGGCGATTTGCCATAACGGTGCAGGTGCTCGCCGCTGGCGCGGACGTGTTCCAGCAGCGAGCGGCGGTCTTCGCGCGGCGAAGGCAACAGCGCACCGAAACGCTGGCAGCGCATCCACAGCCACGCCAGCAGGGCCAGCAGCAGCGGCACCCATACCGGCCAACCGCGTTGGAACAGCGTCTTCCACAGCGACGGCATCTCCATCGCGTAGATCAGATGGGTGGTGCCCTTGCCGTAACTGGGGGCCAGCAGCAGGCGGGTGAGATCGCGGTGGGCGATGTCGCGCAGGCCGGTGTCGTGTGGGCCTTCGCCGTTGAGCAGGAAGTCCATGCTGCCCAGCACGTCCACCCGGCCCAGGCCGTAACGCAGGCGGGCATAGGCCAGCGTGTCATCACCGCCGGCATCGGCCCAGCGGTGTTCGGCGCGCGCCTTGCTGGTGAGGCTGAAGCGGCTGCCGCTGCAGAATTCATCGTGCGACGGCTGGCCTTCCACCTGCCAGATCTGGCAGCGTGCTGCCGCATCGGTGGTCACCACGCCCAGGCGTTCGAGCAGGCCCTGCTCGTTGCCGTCGAGGTCTTCGTCCGCATCGGGCACGCGCAGCAGCAGGTGGCCGCCAAACTGCACCCAGTCGAGCAGGCCTTCGACCTGTGCCGGGGTGAGCTGGCGCGGGTCGTCCAGCATCAGCACGGTGTCGCCGGGCTGCAGCTGCATGGCTGGCAGATCCAGCTGGCGCCGGCTTTCGGCCTTGCTGCCGTCGCGGATCAGGGTTTCGCGCAGCGCATACAGCGCGTTGTAGGTGGGCTCGCCATACGGCGGCAGGGTGATTTCCTCGCTGCCCTTCTCGAAGCTGCTCAGGAACCAGGTGGCGATCAAGCCGACCAGCATCAGCAGCACCACCCCGATCACGGTATTGCGTACGGGCGCGCTCATGCCGGCCATCCGTAGTGCTGGTGCAGTTCGCTGATCAGCGCATTGAACTCATCGTCGCTGGGCAGGCGGCCGGCGTAGGCGGCGTACTGCCAGGTGCGGACCATGCGTGCGAACAGGGTGCGGTCGGCTTCCTGCGGCATCTTGCGTGACGCGCGCAAGCACTGTGCCTCGGTGGCGCCGGGCGGCAGCACCACGTTGCCGCGCTGGACCAGCACGTCGACCGAGGCGCGGTAAAGCAGGGCCAGGGCGTGCCGTGGCTTGCCTTCGCGCCACAGCCGGCGCGCGCTGCCGAGGATGTCCGGTGGCAGCACTTCGGGCAGTTGCAGGGCTTCCTGGATGGCCGGCGCCTGTACGACGCGGCTGCTGCGGCCACTGCCGCGCAGCCAGGGCAGCCACCAGCGGGCGGTCAGCGCGAGTACCACCAGCAGCACGCCAAGCAGAATCCACAGGATGCTCTCGCCGATCAGCGCCACGGCCTTGGCGATGGCGCCCAGGATCGGGCCGGGATCGGGTTTGTCGCTTTCTTGCTTGGTCTCGGTGATTTTGTCCGATGCCTTCTTCACCCAGCGGCTGACCTTGCGCTTGGCACCCAGCTGCGGGTCTTCATAGGCGCGCGCGGCGGCCTGGCGGAAGCCGTTGGTGTCGGCTGGCGCGGTACCGAACAGTTGTTGCGGCGTGGTTGCTGTGGCGGTGGCTGCAGCTTCCGGCGCGGCGTCCTTGTGGTTGCCGTGGCTGCTGATGCTGGCGGGCTCGGTGCTGTCCTGCGCCCGCGCCTGCAGCGACGGCAAGGCAAACACGGCCAGCAGCAGTACCAGCATCGGCGCCAGCCCGGCCAGGCGGTCGCGCAGCCGGCGGAAGGCGATTTCCACATCCCAGGCTTCAAGCTGGGTACGACGGTTGAGGTACAGGCCAAACCCGGCGCCGCTGTAGAACGGGCCGATCAGGGTCATGGCCAGCCATGCCAGCAGGTTGAAACCTATCCAGGCCCAGGCCGGGGTGTCCGTGCCGATCAGCTCCCAGGTGGCGCGCAGCGATTCGGACAGCAGTTCCACCGGCACGAACATGAAAACCAGGGCGACGCCGGCAAGCTGCAGCATCATCTCGAAATGCCAGCACACCCACGTGAGCAGCGTGGCATGCCCGTAGCTGGCACCGCCAAGCGCGTGCCGGCGCGCGCGCCGTTGCGTGGCGTCGCCACCTTCCAGTAGGTCGACCGGCATCAGCAGCGAACGCGCCGGGCTGAGCCTTCGCCAGCCGAGGTAAGCCACCACCCCGCGCCAGCCCCAGTTCCACTGCGCGCGCAGGGTCTGGCCGGTGCTGGGTTCGGCACCAAAGGCGCCGCGCGATATCACGTACAGCGGTATGCGCTCGAACGCAGGCTTGAGCCACCAAAGAATCAGGCTGGACAGCCAGAAGTTGTCCAGCCACCAGCCCAGCAGGTTGAGCAGGGCGAAGACCGGCAAGGTCAGCAGCAGCCACGGCTTCCAGATGGCCGCCGCATGCCGGCGCACCAGCGCGGTACCCAGCTCCATGGCTTCCCACTGCGAACGCGCGCGCAGGACCACATCGAGTTGGTCAATGCGCATGACCACCCCCGCGTCCGCCGCGCCACAACCACAGCAGCACCACCGTCCACAGCACGGCCGATACGCTCAACTTGCCCCACATCGGCACCCAGGCGATCGACGACCAGAACGCTTCGATGAAGGCGGCCACCAGCAGCATGAAGGCCACGCCCAGGCACAGCCGCGCGCCAATCACACCGCCTTCGATCAAGGCATCGATGCGCCGCTTGCGGCCCGGTGCCAGCAGCCGCAGACCGAGCTGAAGACCGGCGCCACCGGCAATGACGATGGCGGTCAGTTCGAACGGCGCATGGCCCACCACGAAGCGCCAGAACGGGTCGCCCGAGCCGATCTGCTGCAGATGGCCGGCGACCGCGCCGATGGTGATGCCGTTGAACAGCAGCACCAGCACGGTACCGATGCCGGCCAGCAGGCCGCTGGCGAAGGTGCGCAGGCCGATGCTGATGTTGTTCATGATGTAGTGGCCGAACATCGCCCAGTCGGTGCCGCTGTCGCGGCCCAGGTGATCGGCGGCCGGGTCGTACATCTTTTCCATCTGTGCGAGCTGGCGTGGATCCATCAGCATGTGGATCAGGTCGGGCTTGTACTGCAGCAGGACGAAAATGCCCAGCAGCGGAATGACGAACAACGCGCAGGCCACCCACATCGCCCCGGCCTGGCTGCGCACGGTGCTGGGGAAATCGGCGAACAGGAATTCAACCGCGCGCTGCCAGCGGGGTGCCGGCGTGCGGTAGAGCAGGTTGTGGCCGCGCTGCATCAGCTGTTGCAAGCGTTCCACCAGCTGCGGGCTGTAGCCGCGGCGGCGCGCCAATGCCAGCTGCTGGCAGAGGCGGCGGTAGCGCTGCGGGATGGTTTCATCGCCCAGCAGGTCCGGTTGTGGCGTGCGCAGCTGCTTGCGCGAATGTTCACCACGGCGTTGCAGCCAGTCCTCGAACTGCTGCCATTCGTGCTGGTAGCGGGTGACGAACTGCTCCTGTCTCATCGCCGCCCCAGCAGCCAGTTGGCCATCGCATACAGGCGCAGCACGCCGGTCTGGCCGCGTTCATGGCTGAGCCCACTGACGATGTCGGCCAGCTCACGCTGGCGCCCCGGTGACAATGCCGGCGCGCGTTCGGCGAACGCGACCAAGGCAGCCTGTTCGCCGGGCTGCAGCGGCAGCGGCGGTGCCAGCACGGCTTCGATGCGCGCCGGTGCGGCGGCCGGGCGTGGCGCGGTATGGATGACCAGCGAACCGGCGACCAGATCGCCCAGGCGGCGGCCGTGCGCATCAAACAGGCAGGTGACCAGGCCCAGCGCATAGCCAAAGGGCAGGGCGTCGACGGTACGCAGCAGGTTGCGGACGATCGCCGGCATCCAGCCCAGTGGTGCGCCGTCGCGTGCAACCACGCGCAGGCCCATGACCTTCTTGCCGAGGGTGCGGCCGAACCACACCTCCAGCACGATCGGGTAGGCCCAGAACATCAGGAACATCAACCCCAGGTACAGGCCCTTGCCGAATTCGCCCAACGCCACCAGCAGCGGGCTCATCACTGCGAGCACGCCAAAACGCACGCACAGGTCGATCAGCCAGGCCAGGGCGCGCGGCACCGGACCGGCGGCGGGCAGCTGCAAGGGCACGCCTTCAGGGGTGATGACTTCGCGGTAGGTGTCCAGCATCGGCCGTGCTGTGTTCATTGCAATGGCTCCAGCACGCGGTGCTGGCCTTGCCTGTAGCCAATGGAAGCCCGGAGTCCGGCCCGGACGGATGCCTGTGGCATTCGTGTCTCTGCTACGTCCTTATCAGAGTGCTGACTGTAGCGGGCGGCAGCAGGAAAACCCAGCCCACCGATTGACCAGTGGGCCAGGCGGGGCCGGTTCAACGCACGCTACGGTTGTCGTCGCCACGTGTGAACAGCTTCTTGACCGCGCCGCCCAGGAACAGCACGCCGATCAGCAGCAGCTTCCAGAACTTGGCCAGCAGCAGGCCGAGCTTGGCGAACAGGCCGGCCTTGGCCGCCAGCCCGCCGCCGATCAGGGTTGCCACGCCGTAGGCAGCCACCTTGTCGGTGCTGGGATTGTGGTCGGCGTAACGCGCGCCCTGGTCGAACTCGGCCATCGGCAGCAGCTTGTCCATGCCCTCGCGCACCAGCGCCAGTTCGGACATGCCTGACACCGCATTCAAGCTCAGGTAGCCATGCCGTCCCAGCACGCGGATGTCGTAGTTGAGGGTGTGGTCAGGCTGGTCGTTGAAGGCCAGCTCGCGTGCCCAGTAGAGTTTTTTGCTGCCGGCTTCATAGCGCGGCGGCACCGCCCAGCCCACCAGGTCGAGTGAGCCGTAGCCGGCCTTCTCGCGTTCCGGGTTGCTCTCGCGGGTAGCGGTCTGCATGGTCTTGAGCAGATCGTCATAGTCGATCTTGCTGGCATCTTCGTCGGACACGTAACCATCGTCGGACCAGGTCACCACCACCGCCCAGCTTTCCGGCTCGGTCAGGCCCGGGCTGCGTGGCACGATCAAACCCAGCACGCTGTCATCGGGCGGGTTGCCCCACATGTCTTCCAGCACGCGGCGCGCGTCGGCCTTGTCCAGGAAACGGAAATCGCCATCCAGATTGAAATGGGCCCGGGCCTCGGGCACCTCGATCTGCCCGCTGCGGAACTGCAGCGACTGCTCGAACTGCTCCGCGCTCATGCCCGGTTCTTCCTGGGCGGAGGCGGCAAAGGAAACTGCACACAGCAGTGCCGCAGCCGCCAACAGGCGCTGCGCCACGATTCGCATCGACTTCATGTCAAACCCTCGAAGGCGTCCCCACGCCAGGGCCGGCAGTTTGCACTGCCGGGCCGGGCTTCGACAATGCCTGCCGGCTCAGCCCTGCATGCCGCGGTACTGGTCCTTTACCTGCACGTAGTGGTCGGCCGAGTAGCGCAGGCCTTCGATGTCCTTGTCGCTGAGCTGGCGCATCAAGCGGGCCGGGTTGCCGGCCCACAGCTCGCCACTGCGCACCACCTTGCCCGGCCCCACCACCGCACCGGCGGCAATGAAGGCATTGGCTTCGATCACCGCGCCATCGAGGATGCAGGCGCCCATGCCGATCAGGCAGTAATCACCAATGCTGCAGGCGTGGATGATGCAGCCATGGCCAACGGTGACACCTTCACCGATCAGCGTCGGATAGCCGCCCTTGTTGTAGGGGCTGTCATGGCTGACGTGGATGATGGTGCCGTCCTGCACATTGGTGCGCGCGCCGATGCGCACGTAATTCACGTCACCGCGGATCACCGTGCCCGGCCAGACCGAGGCATCGTCGCCAATCTGCACATCGCCGATGATGGTGCAGGCCTCGTCGATATAGACGCGCTCACCGAGGGTGGGGGTTTTGTCGAGGAAGGGGCGTAGTGCGGGCATGCTGCGGCTCAAGTTCGGCAAGAAGCGTTGCTGCGCATGATAACGCGGGGCCTATGGACAGCCGTGACTGCAGGTACGCATGCGCCTATGGCGATTGTCTGAGAATCATCTGCAATACGGCTGCATTGATGTGGCGTCGGCGGTGCGCGGCTGATGGTGGGATGTTCGCGAAAGGCACGCCTCCCCAACCCGTCCGGCCCTCAGGCACAGCCTTCGGTCGTTCATCAGGCCGCACGCCAGTGGCGTGCAAGCGGCCCTCTTCACCCCCTGCGCTTCGCGCAAGGGAGGGAGCAAGAGCGGCATTGCAGCGAACTGACAGGGCGCATGAACAGCCCCCTCCCTTGCGCGAAGCGCAGGGGAGGGTTGGGGAGGGGTAGCTTTTAAGCTTCAGCACCCCACAACCAAAAACCAAAAACCTACCTAAAAAACTCAAGCCACCTTGCCGCGTCGCGCCCGCTCCAGATGCACCAGCAGCAGCGAGATCGCTGCCGGGGTCATGCCCGGAATGCGCTGCGCCTGGCCGATGGTCTGCGGCCGCACGCGTTCCAGCTTCTGCAAGGCTTCGGCCGACAAGCCACGCACCGAGGCGAAATCGAAACCTTCAACAATCGCCGTGTTTTCATGGCGCTGCTGGCGCTCGATCTCTTCGCGCTGGCGGTCCAGGTAACCGGCGTACTTGACGCTGATTTCAACCTGCTCGGCCACGCGTGCGTCGTCCACGCCGGGGCCGAGTGAGGGCACCTGCATCAGCTTTGCGTAGTCCAGTTCCGGGCGCTTGATCAGATCCAGCACATTGGTTTCGCGGCTGACCGCCACGCCGGTGGCATCGGCCACTTCGCGGCCAAGCGCATTGCCCGGGGTTGCCCAGATGCCGCGCAGGCGTGCGCTTTCGCTGGCGACTGCAGCTTGCTTGGTGTCGAACGCGGCCCAGCGACGGTCGTCGACCAGACCAAGTTCGCGACCGGTCGGCGTCAGGCGGGTGTCGGCATTGTCTTCGCGCAGCTGCAGCCGGTATTCGGCGCGGCTGGTGAACATGCGGTAGGGCTCGGTGGTGCCGTGGGTAATCAGGTCGTCGACCAGCACGCCGATATACGCCTCGTCGCGGCGCGGGCACCAGCCGTCCTTGCCCTGCACGAACAGTGCGGCATTGATGCCGGCCAGCAGGCCTTGCGCGCCGGCTTCTTCATAACCGGTGGTGCCGTTGATCTGGCCGGCGAAGAACAGGCCGTTGACCTGGCGGGTCTCCAGCGTGTTCTTCAAACCGCGCGGGTCGAAGAAATCGTATTCGATGGCATAACCGGGGCGGGTGATATGCGCCTGCTCGAAACCACGGATGCTGCGCACCAGTTCCAGCTGCACGTCGAACGGCAGCGAGGTGGAAATGCCGTTGGGGTAGATCTCCACCACATCCAGGCCTTCCGGCTCGACGAAGATCTGGTGGCTGTTCTTCTCGGCAAAGCGCACCACCTTGTCCTCGATGGACGGGCAGTAACGCGGGCCGATGCCTTCGATCTGGCCGCTGTACAGCGGCGAGCGGTGCAGGGCACCACGGATGATGTCGTGGGTGCGCTCGCTGGTATGGGTGATCCAGCAGCTCACCTGCTGCGGGTGTTCGCTGACATCGCCCAGGTAGGACATCACCGGCAACGGATCATCGCCGGGCTGCTCGTCCATCACGCTGTAGTCCAGCGAGCGGCCGTCGATGCGCGGCGGGGTGCCGGTCTTGAGCCGGTCGATCACGAACGGGCGCTCGCGCAGGCGCGCGGCCAGGGTGGTGGCCGGCGGGTCGCCCATGCGGCCGGCGGTGTACTGGGTTTCGCCGATGTGGATCTTGCCGGCCAGGAAGGTGCCGGCGGTCAGCACCACGGCGGCTGCGTGGAAGGTCAGGCCGGTCTGGGTGATGGCGCCACGCACGGCGTCGCCTTCAATGACCAGATCGTCCACCGCCGCCTGGAACACGGTCAGGTTGGGCTGCGCCTCGACCATGCCGCGGATCGCCATGCGGTACAGGTTGCGGTCGGCCTGGCAGCGGGTGGCGCGCACGGCCGGGCCCTTGGAGGCGTTGAGCGTGCGCCACTGGATACCGGCGCGGTCGGCGGCGTGGGCCATGGCCCCGCCGAGGGCGTCGATCTCCTTGACCAGGTGGCCCTTGCCGATGCCGCCGATGGCGGGGTTGCAGCTCATCGCGCCGACGGTTTCGACGTTGTGGGTCAGCAGCAGGGTACGGGCACCGCCGCGTGCTGCGGCCAAGGCCGCCTCGGTACCGGCATGGCCGCCGCCGATGACGATGACGTCGTAGCGGTAGAAGGAGTCGCTCATGGGCGTGAGATCGGTAAGGGAAAGTGTGAAGTTGGTCGCCGGGGTAAACCCACGGCTCGACGGCGTGTATGGCGATTTTACCGCCAAGGGCAATCAGGTACGCATGAACCCTAAAGTTGGCACGCAACCTGCAGTTAATACATTGCACCCAACGTGGCATGCGACATAGGCGCAACAAGGTCGGAATTGGAACAGGGGCCGACCGAAGCGTACGTTGGGGAAGCAGGGGGCCGGTAGTCGGGGGACTACCGGCCTTGCAATCCAGCAAGGCCCGCCTTGGCGGGAAAGCGTTAAAAGACAAAGCCCCGGCCTAGGCCGGGGCTTTGTCTTTTTAGGCGCCGATGCCCGACAGGGCCGGAACAGGGGGGATCCAGATTTCCTGACGGACATCGACATTGAACTGTCTGGGCAAGGCCGGTTTAGGTCACTATGCGACGCTAGCGGTCACCCGTGGATTCAAGAATGCCTGCATTTTCACCAAATGCAACCTTTTTATCGCTCCTGGATCCGGATGCCGGTCGGTCGCCGAGTTTGTGACGGCTGTCGTGCCGGTGCCGGCCGCGACTGAACAGCCGGACGGTCCGCTACCGCCTGCGGGCGTTGCATGGCCTGCTGCATGGGCTGGGCCCGCTGCATCGGCTGGGCGTTGGCGCGCGGTTGCGGCCGGTGCAGGTTGTCCAGGTTGCGCCAGGGCGACTTGTTGCCGCCGCCATTCACCGGTGGTGGCCGCGGCGGACGTCCTTCGTTGCCGCCATTGCCGTTGCCGGGTGGGCGCGGGCGGTTGCCACCATGGTTATGGTCGCCATCGCCGCCGGGGTGGGGCCGGTTGCCGCCATGGCCATGGCCTGGCGGACGTTGGCCGTTGCCGTTGCCGTGGTACGGCGGGCGCGGGCGGTTGTAGTTGGGCCGGTAGACCGGGTAACCGTAGCTGCCATAGCCGTAATAACCGCTGCCGTAGCCATAGCCGCCATACCCGTAACCACTGTTCGGGTAGCCATACGGGTAGCTGTACTGCACTGAAGGGGAGCCATGGTAATAGCCGCCCGAGCCGCCGCCGACATAGTCATAGGTGGCACAGCCAGACAGGCCCAGCAGCAGGCCGGTGGAAATAATCAGGCGCTTGATCATGAGTTGTCCCCCCCAGTGGGAATGGCATCCAGCTTCGGGCCATGGCGTTGAATCGGCCCTTAATTCGCATCTACGTGGCTGAACATACAACGTGTGCGCAGATGAGATGGTCGCAGGGCCGGGGCCTGGGCTAACCTTTCACCATGAATCAACTCCCTTTGCCCGGATTTGCCGAGGTACTGGCAGCAGCAGCGCGGATTGCCAGCCATGCGACCGTCACCCCGGTGCTGCGCTCACGCGCGCTGGATGCACTGTCCGGCGCCAGCCTGCATTTCAAGGCCGAGCACCTGCAGCGCAGCGGTGCATTCAAGTTCCGTGGCGCCTGCAACGCGGTATGGGCATTGGATGTGGAACATGCCCGCCACGGCGTGGTGACGCATTCCTCGGGTAATCATGGTGCCGCGCTGGCCCTGGCGGCGCATTCGCGCGGTATTCCCTGCCACGTGGTTGTGCCCGAAGGCGCGGTGGCGGCGAAGCTGGCCAATATCGAACGCAACCAGGCCACGCTGTGGCGTTGCGCACCCACGCAGGCCGCGCGTGAGGCCGAATGCCTGCGCGTGCAGCGGGAAACCGGCGCCACGCTGGTGCATCCGTACACCGATGCGCTGGTAATCGCCGGCCAGGGCACGGCCGCGCTGGAGCTGATCCGCCAGGCGGCGGCACCGTTGGATGTGCTGGTGGTGCCGGTGGGCGGCGGCGGTTTGGCCGCCGGCAGCCTGCTGGCCATGCAACAGTTGTTGCCGCACTGCGAGCTGGTACTGGCCGAACCGGCCGGTGCTGCCGATACCGCACGTTCGCTGGCCGCAGGTGAGCACCTGATCGATTTTGTTCCCGACACGCTCTGCGATGGCCTGCGCGGCGCACTGGGTGCGCCCAATTTCGGGCTGCTGCGCGATGCGGCGCAGGTGATCAGCGTGGAGGATGCCGATACGGTGGCGGCGATGCGCCTGATCTGGCAGGTGATGAAGCAGACCGTGGAGCCGTCGTCGGCCATCACCCTGGCGGCAGTGCTGGCACAGCCGCAACGCTTTGCCGGGCGCACTGTCGGCCTGGTGTTGTCCGGCGGCAACGTCGACCTGGATGCCTTGCCATGGGGGCAGGCATGAAGGCAGCTGCTGGACGCACGGGCTTGCTGGGCTGGGTGTGGCGCTTGTGTGCATTGGTGTTGTTGTGGCTGTTGGGCGTGGCAGCGTGGATCATCTGGGTGGGCGACCGCGACCAGGCCGCGCCCGCCGACGCCATCATCGTGCTCGGTGCTGCGGCCTATGACGCCAAGCCTTCGCCGGTGTTCGAAGAGCGCATCCGCCACGGACTGGATCTCTACCATCAGGGCTATGCGCCGAAGCTGATTTTCACCGGTGGCTTCGGTGGCGCGGGCGCGCGTTTTTCCGAGTCGCAGGTGGCGCGCCGTTATGCACTCAAGCAGCAGGTGCCGGGCAGGGACATCCTGATCGAAACGCGGTCACGTACCACCCGGCAGAACCTGGTGGAAGCCAAGCAGGTGATGCGCAAGCACGACATGCACAAGGTCATCGTGGTGAGCGATCCGCTGCACATGGCCCGCGCGCTGCGCCTGTCCAAGGAATTGGGGATTGATGCGTTGGCATCGTCCACGCCGAGTACGCGCTTCCGCAGCTTTCATACCAGCTGGCGATTTCTGCTGCAGGAAGTGTATTTCTTCCACCGCGACCTGTTCGTAAAAGGTGCTTGAGCGGCGTAGTCGGGTTGTGGGAGCGGCGTAAGCCGCGAAGCTGGCGCGCTTTCCGATGGATTGTCTGCAAAGCCCCTGCCAAGCATGGCTGGGCACTACGTAGCTGCGTTTTCGTTTGCTCTTGTAGGAGCGGCGTAAGCCGCGAAGCTGATGGCGCTTGGCGACCGATTGGCTTGAGATCTGGTGGTGCAGAAGCTTGGCGGCTGCGCCGCCACCCTCTCCTGCCTTCTGCATCCTCTCCAGCAAGGGGAGAGGAGAAGGTCAAAAGCAGGTGCCAAGCAGCAGCCTGCAGTGGCGACGAGCAGGCTGGCTTTCTGGCTTTTTTGTGGGAGCGGCGTCAGCCGCGAAGCTGATGGCGCTTGGCGACCGATTGGCTTGAAATCTGGTGGGGCAGGAGCTTGGCGGCTGCGCCGCCACCCTCTCCTGCCTTCGGCATCCTCTCCCGCAAGGGGAGAGGAGAAAGTCAAAAGCAGGTGCCAAGCAGCAGCCTGCAGTGGCGACGAGCAGGCTGGCTTTCTGGCTTTTTTGTAGGAGCGGCGTCAGCCGCGAAGCTGATGGCGCTTGGCGATCGATTGGCTTGAAATCTGGTGGGGCAGGAGCTTGGCGGCTTCGCCGCGTCCCCTCTCCTGCCTTCGGCATCCTCTCCCACAAGGGGAGAGGAGAAAATCAACTGCCAAAGCCAAAGCCAACTTCCCCGAATCCTTACTCCGTCGTCTTCCGCCGGATCGGAATCGCCGACAGTGGCACGCTCGCCACGTCGTGTCCCTGCTCACGGATTGGTGCGCCTGGTGCGGGTGCCCAGGCGTGTGCATAGACCACTTCCCAGCTGCTCGGCAGTTTGCCGTCGGCGCGGCGCAGTGGCTCGTAGGCGTCGCGGGCGGCGGCGAAGCGGCTGCGTCCGGTCAGGGTGTGGCGACGGTTGTGCATGGCATTGGTGGCGCCAATCGCCTTGAGCTCACGCATCAGCGTGGGCAGGTCGTCATAGGTGAGGGTGAACATGTCGCGGTCCAGTACCGGATCGCGGAAGCCGGCCATCATCAGGGCATCGCCGAACTGGGCGATCTGCACGAAATGGCTTACGTGCGCGGTGTCATCGGCCTGCGCGAACGCCTGCCGTAGCTCCACCAGCGTGTCATGTGCAAAGGTGGAACAGACCAGCAGGCCGTTGGGCTTGAGCACGCGACGGAAGCCGGCGAATACCGCCGGCAGGTCTTCCACCCACTGCAGGCAGAGGTTGCTGTAGATCACGTCCACACTGTTGTCGGCCAGCGGCAGGGCGCGGGCGTCGGCGCAGATGCGCGAGAATGGGCGCCACCAGCCGGCCTGCTTCTTGGCTTCGGCCAGCATCGGCAGGGCCAGATCCAGCGCGATCACCTGCGCCTTGGGCCAGCGTTTCTTCATTGCTGCGGTGGCGTGGGCCGGGCCGCTGCCCACGTCCAGCACCACCTGCGGTTGCCGGTCTTCCAGGTAGTCCAGCGATTCCAGCAGGCGCTTGGCCACTTCCTGCTGCAGCACGGCGGCGGCACGGTAGCTGCTGGCGGCGCGCGAGAAGGCGCGGCGGACGTGTTTTGGGTCGAACAGAGAAGACATGGCAGTAATTCGGAATTCGGGTTGGGAACGGCGGTGCTTTCAGCCTGCCTGAAGCATGATCGGCCAGGCTGCAGCAATGGCTGCGTAACCGCTCACGCGCAGCCGGCAACAAACTGTTGCAGCAGCCTGGCGACGTGGTCGGCATGGCCCAGGAACGGGGCGTGGCCGCCACCGTCGATGGTGTGTGCGGCATGCAGGCCCGGCGGCGCCAAGGCCGCGGCCTGGTGCATGGCCTTGGACGGCACCAGCCGGTCGCGCTGGCCGCCTATCCACAGGCCGGGTTTGAGCAGGCTGGGCAGGCTGCCGCGCAGGTCGGCGCGCTCCAGCAGGGCCAGGCCTTCGTGCAGGGCGCGTGGCGTCGGCTCACCGCGTTCGACCAGCGCGTCACGTAGGGCGCGCAATTCGCTGCGCGCGTGTTGTGAGCCCATCACGTCCAGCGCGAGGAAGCGCTCCAGCGTGCCGCGGTAGTCCTGCTCCAGATCGCGTCCGAACTGCTCGAACACCTGCGGCTCCACCGCGTCGGGCCAATCGGCATCGCGGACGAAGCGTGGCGTGGCCGCCAGCATCGCCAGCCCGCGCACCTGCGGCAGCGTGGCGGCGCCATGCAGGGCAACCAGCCCGCCCAGCGACCAGCCGCACCACACCGCTGCCGGGGTGGCGCTGGCGATGGCGTTGACCAGATGGGGCAGGCGCAACGGGGTGGCGTCGTCGCGACTGTGGCCGTGGCCGGGCAGGTCGACAACATGCAGTTCGAAATGCGGCGCCAGTCGTTCGACCAGCGGCGCGAAGATACCGCCGTGCAATGCCCAACCGTGGATCAGGACCAGGGCCGGTCCGCTGCCGGTGACGTGGATATGCATGGCGTTACAACCGGTTCTCAGGCAACAGTGTTCAGGGACTTCTGGTACAGCACGACATCGCGGGCCTTGGCGATGGCATCCACCAGCGCCTTGACCTGGTCCAGCGTATGCAGCGCCGACAGGGTCACGCGCAGGCGCGCCTTGCCTTCGGGCACGGTTGGCGGACGGATCGCGCTGACCAGGAAACCGGACTGCTCCAGCGTTGCCGACAAGGCCATCACCGTGGCTTCGTCACCGCACAGCAGCGGCTGGATCGGGGTTTCCGAGGCCATCAGCTCCAGCCCGTTGCGACGCGCGCCTTCGCGGAAGCCGGCGATCAGCTCGGTGAGCTTGTCGCGGCGCCAATGGTCGCGCCGCGCCAGCTTCACCGCGGCTAGCGAGGCGGCGGCCTGTGCAGGGGGCAGGGCGGTGGTGTAGATGTAGGGGCGCGCGGTTTCGGCCAGGTGCTGGATCAGCGATTCTTCGCCCACCACCACCGCGCCATGGCCGCCCAGCGCCTTGCTCAGCGTCAGCAGTTGCAGCGGAACCTCGTTCACGCCCAGGCCGGCATCGGCCACGCAGCCGCGGCCGTGCTCGCCGACCACGCCAATGCCGTGCGCGTCGTCCACATAGAACAACGCCTCCTGCATGCGTGCCACCAGTGCCAGCGAGCGCAGCGGGGCGATGTCGCCATCCATGCTGAAGACACCGTCGGTGGCCAGCATGGCGGCGCCGTCGGCGGTGTTCTTGAGCTGGCGCATGGCGCCTTCGCTGTCCAGGTGCGGGTAGCGGCGCAGGCGGCAACCGGCCAGACGGCTGGCATCGAGCAGGCTGGCGTGGTTGAGCCGGTCCTGCACGCAGATGTCGGTTTCCTCGCTCAGCAGCGCCTGCTGCACGGCCAGGTTGGCCATGAAGCCGCTGTCGAACAGCAGCGCACGCGGATAGCCGAGCCAGTCCGCCATCTCGCGCTCGAGCTGCTCGTGCAGGCTGTGGTGGCCACAGACCAGATGCGAGGCGGTGCTGCCGGCGCCTTCGCGCGCGGCCGCGTCCTGCAGCGCGGCGATCACCTCGAACTGTTGCGACAGGCCGAGGTAGTCGTTGCTGCAGAAGCCGGTCAACCAGCGGCCGTCCAGCTCCAGGCGCACGCCATCACGGCGGCTGATGCTGCGCCGGGTGCGGATGCGGCCTTGGGCAAGCCGCAGTTTGCGCTGGTCTTGGATGCGCTCGTGGATATCAGGACGGGCCATGGCAGTGTTCATGGTCAAACGGGGAGGTAGCGTACCCGGTTGCCTGTAAGAATGCCCAAGCGGCGCCCCCCGCCGGGGAGCGCCGGCCGGGTCAGGCGCTTTGGGCGCAGGCCGGAGCGATATCCAGGTGCACGGTGCCGGGGTGGTCATGTTCCTCGGCATCCACGCTGACCTGCATCGGGCTGATGCCGAGGCGGGCAAACAGGGCCTGGTCGCGCTCGGTGTCCGGGTTGCCGGTGGTCAGCAGTTTTTCGCCATAGAAGATGGAGTTGGCGCCAGCCAGGAAGCACAGCGCCTGCAGCTCGTCACTCATGCTTTCGCGGCCGGCCGACAGCCGCACCATCGAGCGCGGCATGACGATGCGGGCCACCGCGATCATGCGCACGAATTCGAACGGGTCCAGCTCGGCACTGCCATGCAGCGGGGTGCCGGCGACCTGCACCAGGCGGTTGATCGGCACCGAGTCCGGGTGGGCGGGCAGGTTGGCCAGTGCCTGCAGCAGGCCGGCGCGGTGCTCGCGGGTTTCGCCCATGCCGACGATGCCGCCGCAGCAGGTCTTCATGCCGGCGTTGCGCACGTGCTCCAGGGTATCCAGCCGGTCCTGGTACTGGCGGGTGTGGATGATGGAGTCGTAATAGTCCGGCGCGGTATCCAGGTTGTGGTTGTAGTAGTCCAGCCCGGCGTCCTTCAGTGCCTGCGCCTGGTGGCCTTCGAGCATGCCCAGGGTGGCGCAGGTCTCCAGGCCCAGCGACTTCACCTCGCGGATCATCGCCGCGACCTTGGGGATGTCGCGGTCCTTGGGCGAGCGCCAGGCCGCGCCCATGCAGAAGCGCGAGGCGCCGGCCTGCTTGGCGGCGCGGGCGCGGGCCACCACGCTGTCGGTGTCCATCAGCTTCTGTGCGTCCACGCCGGTGTCGTAGCGCTGTGCCTGTGGGCAGTAGGCGCAGTCTTCCGGGCAGCCGCCGGTCTTGACCGAAAGCAGGGTGGAGACCTGTACCTGCGCCGGATCGAAATGCTGGCGGTGCACGCTCGCGGCCAGGTGCAGCAGCTCGGGGAAGGGCAGTTCGAGCAGGGACAGCAGCTCTTCGCGCTTCCAGTCGTGGCGGAGGACAGTGGACATCGGTGTTACCTGACAGATGGGGCGATGGAAGCGGCGCAGTCTGGTCAGCATGGGCATTGCTGTCAACCATCACATGAAAGATTGGGTTTACAGGCTTGGGGGCCGCTTGTCGGGGCTGCTGTTCCCGCCGCGCTGCCTGGTATGCGCCGAGCCGGGGCTGCCGGGGCGGGACCTGTGCCTGGCCTGTAGCACCGGCCTGCCATGGCTGTGGGCTGCCTGCCGGCGTTGTGCATTGCCGCTGCCCGGCGCCGATGCCGATGCCCTGTGTGGCTCCTGCCAGCGCTCGTCCTCGCCACTGCAGGCGGTGCGGGCGGCGTTCGTGTACGGCGCGCCGGTTGACGGCCTGCTGCTGCGCTTCAAGTTTCACCATGATCTCAGTGCCGGGCGTTTGCTGTCGGCGCTGCTGGTCGATGCCGTGGCCAGCGCGGAGCGGCCGCAGGCCATCGTGCCGGTGCCGCTGCACCTGTCGCGGCTGCGCCAGCGCGGTTATGACCAGGCCTGGGAGCTGGCCAGGCCGGTGGCGCGCGCGCTGCAGTTGCCCTTGTGCCGGGGCCTGCAGCGGCGCCATTCAACCCAGCCGCAATCGGAGCTGGATGCGGTGCAGCGCCGGCGCAACCTGCGGGGTGCCTTCAGCGCGGTGGGGGTGTTGCCGGCGCATGTGGTGCTGCTGGATGACGTGATGACAACCGGCGCTACCCTGCATGCGGCCGCGCTCACCCTGCACCGCGCAGGCGTGCAGCGGGTGGATGCCTGGGTCTGCGCACGGGTGCCGTGATTTCGCGGTACACGGCCTGTACGTCAGGTTGCACAGCGGGGTTGAAACCGCGCCGGGTGGCGCTACATGTCATTGGCACAGTTATGGGCCTAGACTGGACCCAAGGCGTTTACAACTAGTCAACATGAGGAGACAGACATGGGTGCATCCCCCGGATTTCCTGCTGGTTCGTTGTTTGGCACGGTGGCGCGCAACTGGTGGGTATTGTTGCTGTTCGGCCTGTTCGCGGTGATCTTCGGCGTACTGGCGGTGATGGCGCCGGTGCGCACCGCCGCAGTATTGGCGTGGTGGCTGGGCATCATGGCGATTGTCGAAGGCGTGGTCGTACTGATCTCGGCCTTCAAAGGCTCGGCGCCGGTATCGCGCGGCTGGGCGATTTTCTATGCGCTGGTGTCGATCGCATTCGGCGTGTTGGCGGTGATCAACCCGCTGGCCACGGCAAGTGTGCTGTTGCTGTTCCTGGCCGCATGGCTGGTGGTGGGCGGCATCTATCGGATCGTGTTCGCCATCCGCGTACGCAAGCAGATCAGCGGCGAGTGGCTGCTGATCCTCAGCGGTTTGCTGGCAGTGGCCCTGGGCGTGATGTTCGCCCTCAACCCGCTGGCCGGGCTGGCGGTGACCTCGCTGTGGATCGGCGTGCTGGCGCTGATGTACGGCGTGCTGCAGATAATCGCTGCCTTCCGCCTGCGCTCGCTGGGCAAAACCATCGGCGCGGTCTGAGGCTGCTTGTAGGAGCGGCGTCAGCCGCGAAGCAGATAGTCCATCAGATCCAGGGAGGGCTGCGCCATCCGACATTGTGGGCTTCGCGGCTTACGCCGCTCCTACAACGGGACAACGGCACAGCAACAAAAAACGGCCCGCATTGCGGGCCGTTTTTTTTAATCCAGATACTGGCTGGCAACGATGCCGGCGAACAGCACCGCACCGACCCAGTTGTTGTGCAGGAAGGCCTTGAAGCAGGGCTCGCGCTCGCGGTCGCGGCATATCCAGAACTCGTAGATCACCAGCGCCATCGCCACGCCGATGCTGGCCCAGTAGGCCCAGCCCAGCCCCGCGCGCTGCCCGACCAGGGCCATCGCGGCGAAGAAGAGTGCGTACAGGATGCCCTGGATGACCAGGTCCAGATCGCCAAACAGGATGGCGGTGGAATGCGAGCCAACCTTCAGGTCATCGTCGCGGTCGACCATGGCGTACCAGGTGTCGTAGGCGGTGGACCAGAGGATGTTGGCGGCATACAGCACCCAGCCCAGCGGTGGGATCTCGCCCTGGATGGCGGCAAACGCCATCGGGATGCCCCAGCCGAAGGCCATGCCCAGATAGACCTGCGGCAGGTGGGTGTAGCGTTTCAGGTAGGGGTAGCTGGCAGCCAGGAACACGCCGATGAAGCTCAGGCCGATGGTCAGGCCGTTCAGCGTCAGCACCAGTGCGAACGCGGCCAGCATCAGCCCGGCGAACAGCATCAGCGCCGCCCGGCCGGAGATCGCGCCGGTGGCCAACGGGCGATCCCTGGTGCGTTTGACGTGCGGATCCAGCCAGCGGTCGGCGTAATCGTTGATCACGCAACCGGCCGAGCGGGTCAGCCACACGCCGGCGCTGAACACGAACAGTATCCACAGCGGCGGCAGGCCGTCGGCAGCCAGCCACAGCGCCCACCAGGTGGGCCACAGCAGCAGCAAGGTGCCGATCGGGCGGTCGGCGCGCATCAATTTCCAATAGTGCCCGAACCGCGAGGTGGTGCCTGCGGTGGGCGGTGCATGTGGGAGACGGCTCATGCGTAAAGGTTACCAGCTGGCCGGAATTTTCCGCCCACCCGCAGTGATCTGCCGATGGGGGCAGACCTGCGGGCGCTTTTGCCGTTAGAATGCGCGTCCGCCCAGCCAAGCCGTGCGGTAGACAATGCGCCCGTAGCTCAGCCGGATAGAGTAGTGGCTTCCGAAGCCATTGGTCGGGGGTTCGAATCCCTCCGGGCGCGCCAGATTGAAGTCCGAGCATGTCTCAGGATGTCCAAAACCCCAGAGAAATCTGGGGTTTTTCTTTATCCGTAGTCCAATCAGGTCCGGGGGCATCTATTGCAATCCGGGTCATCCGGGGGCAACTTCGGGGGCATCCCGACCCCCGAAATACGGACATGCCCCCAATGGCCCTGACTGACATCCAAGTACGTAAAGCCAAACCTGCCGAGAAGCCCCAGCGACTCTTCGATGGCGGAGGGCTATACCTCGAGGTCAGCCCTTCGGGTGGCAAGCTGTGGCGGTGGAAGTATCGCGTTGCTGGAAAGGAAAAGCGGCTGGCCTTGGGTTCATACCCCGAGGTGAGCTTGGCTGAAGCCCGTGAGAAGCACATGGCGGCACGAAAGACCTTGGCTAACGGCATTGACCCTGGCGAGCAGCGGAAGCTCGAAAAGCTGGTTCGCAGCGGAGGCTCTGAGAACAGCTTTGGCGCGATTGCGCTGGAGCTTCTCGCTATGCGAACCAAGAAGAACGCGAAATCTACGGCTGTAAGGAACGGAAGGATCATTGAGAAGGATCTCAATCCTTACATTGGCGATAGGCCGATCAATGAAATTTCCGCCGTCGAACTGCTCGCAGTGCTGCGAAAGATGGAGAAGAGGGGGGCGGTGGAGACGGCGCATCGAGCGCGTGGCATTGCAGGAATGGTTTTCCGGTACGCAATCGCTACAGGTAGGGCAGAGCGAAATCCTGCTGTGGACCTGATCGGCGCGTTGGAAGCGCCTCAGACGAAGCACTTCGCTAGCTTGACGGAGCCATCCGCGGTTGCGCCGCTTCTACGTGCCATTTGGGGGTACGAAGGTAGTGCCATAGTAACCGCCGCGTTGAAGCTCTCGCCCTTGCTATTTCCTCGCCCCGGCGAGCTGCGTAGCGCACGCTGGGCAGATATCGACCTTGATGCAGCGGAGTGGAGGTATGTCGCTACCAAGACCGACACACCCCACATTGTTCCGTTGTCCAAGCAAGCAATTGAAGTTCTCACTGAGCTGCGCCCTCTCACCGGACGAGGCCAGTACGTTTTCCCGAGCCTTCATGGCAAAGGACGTCCGATGAGCGAGAACACGATAAACGCGGCCATACGCCGGATGGGGTTTGACTCAAAAACCATGACGGGGCATGGGTTCCGTGCAATGGCGCGGACTATTCTTGATGAGATACTAGGGTTCCGCCCCGACTACATCGAGCATCAACTTGCTCATGCGGTTCGTGATCCCAATGGACGTGCCTACAACCGCACTGCTCACTTGGGCGAGCGCCGCAAGATGATGCAGGAATGGGCAGACTATTTGGACAAGCTGCGAGCTTAGAAGAAAGATCTGTGCCCAATGCCGCGTTGCGCAACTCGACCAGTGGTCTGTCGGAGTTTTAGATGATTGTTTTTGTTCGGTTGGTCAATGAGGGCGTCGAAGTGTTCCGCCCGGTGGATGCTAAGCGAATCTCCGATCACGTGTTTGAAATCATTGATGAGTGGCAGGATCTGGACGAGGTTTGGGAATTCACTCGTGGTGATCGTGTGCTCTGTGCTGACCATACCTTCCAGGATGGATCGCAAGGTCTCCTTGCAGTTTCAGAATTCCAATCCTCGCCAACCAACTGATAAGTCTGTCTCTCGGTGCGCCTGATGAAGGGGCTTGTCCAAAGTCTTGTGTGAATGGGTTGACCAGTCACTGACCTACGGTTCGATGTCCCGTGACAGTTGTAGTAGCGCGCTAGCGACATTCCCCGCCTGCTGGACTTCCTCCTTGCGCTCAGGGAGTTCTCTCGTCAGTGTTTGCCAAGGCTGATGCCCCAGAAGCCTTGACGCGATTCGAAGTTGAGGGGATGGCATAGTGCTTCTTGGCGCGGTGGAATAGATACTCATCCAAACAGCTGTTTCCGCATCGGCAAGAGTTGGCGATGTGCGCGGATTCACAATAAAGAAAACCCGTAGCCAATGCCTGCTCTAGATGCCACGTTGTCCGAAAATCGGGGTTGATCTGGCGGCCGCTCCAGCGAGGCCGCCCAGCACGTTTGCTAGGATTGGGTGCTCAAGAAGTTTGGCCAGCCTGGATTCTGCGTCTACCTTTTGGTCCTCGGTTCCGCTTGAGGCCTCGATCGCATGGGCGAGCGTTTGGGCTGAATTCACGACGTTCTGAGTGTTGTGGTTGCCAATTTGGATGGAGTGCGAGCGCGACTGAAGTGAGGGGGAGTGCCAATCTTGAGTTGAAAGTGTGGCGCAATGCCACCGATGCCGACGTCATAGAAGGTGGCGTTCTGGATGTAGGAACGCTCAGCTTTACCGCTTGAAAGCGCTCGGGTCACGTAGTCGCCAGAGTCCACGTCTGCGGTCGGGTCCTTCAAGATTACGGTGGTTCCTGCAAAGGTGGCTTGGTAGGGGCCTTTCACTTCCCCAGACTGCTTTTCGATGAAAGCTTCCTACATCTTGCCGATCGTGACGTTGAGCTCCTTTTTCTGTTGTTGAGAGTTGGGATCACATGAACAGTCGGTAGGGATAACTATTTCCAGGAAGATCTTGGACGTTGGAGATGGTCCTAGCGAGCTTCTGGGAGTAGCGGATGCTGACAGGCACTGGGTCGTAGAGCGCGTCGTTGTTCCAGTCCATCTTCGTCAGCGCCAGCGTTTCGTGAGCGATCGTTTCTAGCGGCCCAGTTCCCGCGTGACGGGTCAGCAGGAGTGGTCGGGGAATGCTCTTCCCGCCCTGGTAGTAGTCTGACTTGCTTGAGACATCTGGAACATTGCCAGCGGCCCAGAGAAGAGCAGACGTGCCAGACCGGGGAACAAAAGTGCCTCGCGGCACCGGGTATCTGGCGGGTCGGGTGGGCGCGGTGCCGCCAGAGGATTTGACCAACCATACGCCCCGCCAAGTCGGTCTGGAGCTGATCTCAATGCACTCTACCTCGGGGACGGCGGTCAACGCATCGCGAGCACCCAGAACTTCGTCTTCCTTGAACGCATTGCTCTTGTGAATGACCATTCGCCGGGGAAGAATGCCTCCATTGCGCTGTTGGTAGATCGACAGACTGCGGGCAATGACCGCTCGCATGTCTTCTCGTGATAAGAAAGGATTCCTTCGTGCTTCGCGCACGTCCTTGACGGGATCTTTGGCTTCGAACGCCACAAACTGCATGCCGCCCCCGTCCATGTCGAACACCTGCGAGCAGCAGGTGACAAAGTGGGTTTCGTCGTTGACCTTCTTCAGCGCGTATGCCAAACCGATGTAGGCAGTATCCGCAGGCACTCCCGCCAGAGGGGCGAGCTTCCAAGGAATGCCTCCGGCTTTGACATAGAGCGCGATCGACAGTCTCCAAGCCAGCTGAGCTCTGTTTGAGAAGCTGAAGGTCCGGTCGTTGACCACTTGGGTTGGGATGCCGTGCTTTGCTCCCAATGCTTTGAGGACATCGTGCGCGTCAAAACCGTCCCCGGCCGTGTGAGGAAGCCACGCTTCTGGGAGATGAACCAGGACCACATCAAACTGCTCATGTCTTGCGCTTAGTTGCGAGAGGGCTGCATCGAAGGCGGTCACGAGGCGCTGCTGAGGTGGTCCCGATCCTGGAAGATCGTTGATGGCGTCGGGCCAACGGATGTGGTTGGCCTTGTCAGAGGAAGCCAAGTCCACGCCGAAGACGCTGGCGAAGCCTGGGAAATCTGGGGCGTAGCCGCTTCTATCGCTGGCTGCATGTTGCTCCTTCAGCGATGCCATAAGCGCCCCTCGAGTCCTGAACGTACTTGCCGGGCCCACTGTGGCAATGCGAACGGTGGGCGTGAACTGGCTGAATGTCTGGGACGAGAAGGGGCCATAGTGCGCCAGCCCGCGAAGGGGGTGGACGTCTCGACACCCGGAGTGCTCAGGAGAAAAGGCCAGCTCCGGTTCCGAAAGCAAGGACAGCGGCGGTAGCTGCGAGCGAGAAACATCTACCATCACTGTCTCCGGTCAAAGTATTTGTCTTGATGTCCAGGGCGACTGAAGCCGGTGAGCGGTGAAATGCGAAAAGCCGCGTCGACTCCCTCTTGATCTTCGATTCCGAACGCTTGAAAGGTTATCCCCCGTGGAGACGTGAGCAAGCTCGCCCACGCCTCGATGATGTTGGCCCAAGCGCCGTTGTATTTGGTGGCCCACAGCTCTCTTCTCCAGTCAGCAGTCGGATCTGGCCGGCGCTGCGACGACCAAGCCAGAGGGTCGCTCTCGGCTGCGTCTGAAGGAGCAGTCCGCTCATCACGCGGCACCTCCACGGCGGTGTAGGGGTCAAACGTGCACCACCAGCGTCCCTCAATCTCCTCGAGCCGAATCGAAATGGCTTCGTTGTAGTTGCGACCAAACTTGGTCCCCGTGAGCTCGCTTCCGTAGGCGACTCTGAGCTTGGATAATTGGCTTTCGCGGCGATGTCGCTGCTCGTCGGTTTCGCCGTCTCTCGCGCTGGCAACAAAAAGGGAGTGCCCAGAACGTTTCAGTCTGGGAATCAGCGGTCGCCGCCGAGCCAAAGCACGCAGAAGGGCATCGTAGATGAGTCCTAGCGCCCAACTTTCTTGGATGGGATCCAGTGCCCAATGCCCGTTTAGCACTGGCTTCAGGCTGTGCAATGACGCGAGGATCTCAGCGTCTTTGCCGAAGGCTGCGAGCTCGTTTCCAACCATTGCCACCGCTGCCCGGCACTTGCTGGCCTTGAGCATTTCCCGCACCTCAAAAATGGAGGATGGATGACCCAGGGTCATTTTTCTGGCTGTGGTGGGGAGACTCTCCACGAGCAACGCGGAGAGGCGCAGCACGGGGAACTTCCGGGCTTCCGCCGTGCGCACGGGGATGGGGGCTGCGAGCTGGACAGGCTGGAACGATAGAACATGGTCCAGCAGCGGGGCTGGAAGGCTGATTTGATTGAGCAGGTCGCCGGCCAATTCGTCGAACGTGGCGGACTCGATGATGAAGACATTGACGCCCGCAAAGGCAGCCTTTTTCAGGAAATCACTCACAGTTGGTAGGAGCTTGGAGCGGGAAGACGCGCACCAATAGAGACCGCTGGGGAAGGGGTTCTCGTAGGTCAGGACGGACTCAAGTGCCTCCATCACGGAGGAATCGCGGCCGCTGTAGCCAACGACGACCAGACCGAATCGCTTGCAGGCTTCAACCATGGCCCGGCGCAGGTCATGGTCTTGGGAAGCCAGCTCGCTTGTGGTGTTCTTCAGGGATGTTGAACGGTAGTCGCCATGAAGCTTGGTGATGAGGGGCCAATCAGACTCATCCAGACAGCGCGTAGCCAGGTTGGCAGAGTCTAGAGTCGCAACCGTCGGCTTGGCTGCGGTGCCAGGAGACATTAGCGATGCCGCCAGTAGGCTGGATTCTTCAATTAGGGAATCAAAGTTCGTCGTAAAGACGCATGGGGTCTTTGCGGCCGTTATTAGACCGGCCAGCATCCGGTGCCCAAAACAGGGTGTCCCTTTGCTGATGGCGTCATCGATGTATTGCCGTCGATGAGTCTCTTGCGGATAAATCGCCTCGAACGCGGCCGCATACTCGGTTGGATCGTTCGGAGGCGGAAGTAGAGGGGTGCGAGAGAAGAACTCGTCGATGCGCTGAACCCATAGTGGATCACTCGGATCCACGTTGCGGCGAGGGAATCGGGTCTCTTGGCAGTAGAGCCTGGACTTGAAGTCCAGGATCATGTCATAGCCGGTCGGAATGCCCGAGGCCGCAGAGGCGCCGGCACCGAGAAGCCATGCATGGAGCTCGGGTCGGAGGCTGAAAGTAGTTGCGAACTTAGATGCAGAAATAACCTGGATGGATTTCGTCATCAGGCAGCTGAACGTAACCAAGTGATTAAGTTAACCCAATGCTACTACTGCTGTTGGCTCGTCTCCTAGTCTTAAGAGACTGGAGATGATTTCATTCACGCTGTGCGTGTTGGGGCGGGAGCGTGTGCAGATTTTTTGTGGACGGTATTTTGAGTCGCCCTCGAGCTCGTACGTGGCCGCCATTCGGGGATGTCGGCTCTTGGCCGCGGGACATTAAGCGACCCAAAGTGGACACTTGTGCGGTTGCCTATCCTACCGCTGAGTTCGGTTAAACACTGGCTTGTTGGCCGGATCCAGCTACCCTAAGAACGAGTCGCACCACGGGGGATCAACTAAGTGGTGGTTTATGGATAAGTAGTATAAACGGATCCGTTCACACAAAAATCTGCCTGCGCTGTGGGAAGGGACTTCCGTATACACGACTTGGAAAGCATCTCATCCGAACGAGAAGTTACAAGCGTTTCTTGGGTGAGAAGGTAGAAGCCCCGCAATGCGGGGCTTCTGAAGTTGGTGCCAATGAAGCGCTAACTCACTTTGGCTTCTTGGTGCCGTAGGGAGCCTGATTGGTGGGCTTCAGCGAGATACCCGCCTTACTCGCCTGGCCGTAGATTGCCTCGGGCGAGCGCCCCATTTTCAGGCCAATGACCCGGGTGGGGGTGTTCCCTGATGCAAGGTCTTTGAGTTCCTTGACCTGCGCAGGGGTCCAGGGCTGGCCGGAGTTGGAGGGCTTCTTGGTCATTGCTTTTTCCTCAGCCGAGGTCGGCTAATTGGCTGTTGCCCCAGTCATGTGTTAAAGGGCGCGGCCGCGTTACAATTGAACCC
This sequence comes from Stenotrophomonas nitritireducens, assembly GCF_001700965.1. NCBI lineage: Bacteria > Pseudomonadati > Pseudomonadota > Gammaproteobacteria > Lysobacterales > Lysobacteraceae > Stenotrophomonas > Stenotrophomonas nitritireducens. The sequence continues at coordinate 1,973,147 of NZ_CP016756.1, read as the reverse complement.
TGGGCAAGGGAATCCCTGCTCAGGGCACTTGAGGGTGCCCACCATGACTCCCGATCAGTCTGGCCTGAGAAACGAGGCTGATCGGGGGTCTTTTTTCACGGCATCCGCCGGGCGAACTGGCGACGAATGCCGATCACTGTTGTCTTAAGCATGGTTCCTCCTTGGCATGTGCTGGGCATCACTTCGCTACGTTCTTGGGTTTGCTCTTCCGTGCCTTCACCTTCGTAGGGGCTGATTCAGTTGTGGCATCGGTCGGTAGCGGTGGAGGTGGCGGTGGGAGGCTCGGAGGCCCATTCACTTTTGCTGCCTCCTGAGTCCAGTGAGCGCGAATTGCGTCTATCTCACTGAGCCCCCCGACCTCGGACAGTCGATCCCAGAAGCGGCCATAGAGCACGTCTTGGATCTTTCCATTTGATCTCATCCATTCAACGGCAGAGTTTGGATTCGTTAGCAGAACGTAGTGGAAATCACCTGCCGGTCCGGCTTTTGCCACGATTAGCTGCAGTTCCTGCAGCCGCTTCATGCGCCGTCGCCAGGTGTCTACTGCCCGCGGTCCGGTGAAGCCTGCTTCTGCGGCGAACGTGATCGGATTGTCGATTACAAGAACCGGGTGATCTGGCGCTCGCGCCCAAAGGCAAAAAAGAACATGGCCGGGTGGCTGGCCTTTAGATTGTTCGTCCGCTGCCTGCATGGCAATCGGCAGCGTCCTCGGTACAGTTGAAAAGCCATTGTTCTTCTTGCGATTCCATATCCAGGCGTCATCCACTCCAGCGAAGTGGATTTGCCGTTGATGCTCGGCGCGCTCCGACATCTTTGCGCGCCGTGCCACTGCTTGCTTCATCGTGGACATCGAGCAATTCCCTATCAACTGGTGGCCAATTTGCGTCTTCAGGCTCCGAAGAGCAAGGGAACTAGACGCGCGTAATTGGGCGGTTTAGATAGCTGAAGGTTACGGCAGGTGTGCCGTACATGCAGTATCCAGCGAATTACGAGTTGTTGATATGCGCGTTTCCGCGCATTTTTCTTGATAATTACTATTAATATCAATTGTCTACCCCTGCCGAGGTGTGCTCTCCGTCCTCGCGTACTCTGCGTACTCAGTGTACTCGTCGTCCTCCCGGGGTTCTCCAAGGGGCGCTTGGGCTCATTGGCGGGACTCAATCGTCTTCAGGCAGTTGCGCCTTTGCTTAGACGGCGAACTGCTCCGCACTCACTACCTAGAGGGCTCGGTGACGCTTTGGTCGCTCTGCGGAGTTACGCTCAAGAGAGCGTGCGCAGGCTTTTGTGTACACGGCGCTTTGAGTCGCCCTCCGTTTTGTACACGGCCAGCATTCCGGAGCATGTCCGCTACTGGCCGGAAGCGAACGCGCACTTCTGTTCATTTCCTCATCGATATGACAACGGCGGCTTACGACCCTTCGGCTCGAGGCTAGTTATGTTCAGGCGGTGCAGCGGATTGTGTACAGTAACAATCCGCCTAGTATCGAGCTTTACTGGGGGGCGACCCCGACTAAGGGGCGTAAGTGGCACAACCAAAATCCCAGGGGCGTCCATCAAATGGTTTGGCGGGAGAAAAGACTATGTCGATAGTGAGTTTTCTTTCAGGTGAATTTTTTCTACGGAACAGCCCCAACGGCGGCACGGCTGTACTGTTGCGGTCGCTGTGGGTGACATCACTAATTTGTATGCTCGTGCTCCCGATCAAGTCGTACTTTGCGGCCGGTACGGAGCTTGTTTTTTCTGCAGCTCAGCTCAAGGTCGAGATTGGGCAAATGATTCCATGGTTTGGTGCCGTCTTTGCCGGTGCGTACGCGGCGTTTTACACCAGGTTCGCAGCACAGTGGGGCTATCTGGCAGCGCTGTACAACCAGATGATGGCAACTATTGCTTCCGCACCGCCGGGGCAATTCCCGAACGAAGCATTCATTAGTTGGAATGCCGCATTTATAGAGGACGCTCAAGACTTGCATCTTGCTCGGAAGTCAATGTTTGCGTCGGTCATCAGAGAGCTGCTGCAGAATCCGCACGTTGTTCGGGTCTTTCTAGATTCCACTCAGGGCGGCCCCAACCGGCTTCGTGACCTAGAGCGCCAGCTCAATTGCATCGCGGTGGCTCCTGCAGAGTTCGACTTTCGCACGACACAGTCGGTGCAGCGTGCAGTTGAAAGTGCGGCGACTTCCCATCCCGAAATATGATGCGCTTGGGATGAATCTCCTTTAGCGGTTCGGCTTGGTTGGAGTGTCGCGGATTTTTGCTTCTGGCCGGGAGTTGCCCTTCGGCGTGTCGAGCTTGAGTGTTGGGCCTCATCGAGAAGCTGCCTTTGATTGAAACTTATTTCAGACCCTTAGTACTACGTTGAAGCAGGATCCTCCTGCTTTGCGTGTGCGCCCCGCATTGGCGTATCGCTTCGAGTACTAAGCATGAAAGATAAATCCGAGTTCCTCTACTGCGTCTTCATTGTGGCTGCGGCCATCTTGTCGGCCGTAGCCCGTTGTTCGTTCACCCGCCCCGACCAGTTCGGCCGCGATTCCTACGACTAAATCAACAATCTAGATAGACCCGCAAGGCCCGGCACTGTCCGGGCCTTGTGCGTTATGACGTCTATGAAAGGAGACCGAGATGCATCACGTTGAAACCATGGCCTATGCAGGCCAAGTTCCATGGCATGGCATCGGAAGCCAGTTGGCCCCAGGCCAGTCCATCGAAGTATGGCGCGAACGCGCTGGCATGAACTGGTCCTTGGAGGAGGCTGAAGTGCGATTCGCCGCCGAGGCCGAAGATCAGTATCCGGTGCGGGCATTCCCCGGGCAAAAGGTGCTTTATCGCTCTGACACGAAGCGACCGCTGGCCGTGGTGTCCAAGCGCTATCAAGTAGTTCAGCCGCGGGAGATCCTGGAGTTCTACCGCGACCTGACGCGCTACAGCGGTTTCGAGCTGGAAACGGCAGGCGTGCTTCGTGGAGGGCGGAAGTTCTGGGCATTGGCCCGTACTGGGCAGGGTGTAGCCCTAAAGGGACAGGATCAGGTCAATGGCTACCTTCTTCTGGCTACGGCCTGTGACGGGACGCTGGCTACCACCGCCCAGTTCACCTCAGTTCGCGTGGTGTGTAACAACACCCTCCAGATCGCTGTTGGGGATCGAACCGGAGCCATCAAGGTCCCGCATCGCAGTGCTTTCGATGCTGACAGGGTCAAAAGCCAGCTGGGTATCGCTGTTGAGGGCTGGCATGGCTTCGTGGAGCGGATGCGGATCCTCTGTGAGACACCTGTGAACCCTGATTCGGTCGATGGGGTTCTGCGGAATTTGCTTACGTATCCGGCTGCTCAGAATGGGAAGCCTGTAGTGAATGAGCAGGCTGTTGCCAAGGTGCGGGCGCTGTATGACGGGCAGGGTAGGGGAGCTAGCTTGAAGACCAGCAAGGGCACCGCCTTCGGTCTCCTAAACAGCATCACTGAATTCGTGGACCATCATCGGCGGGCACAGAGTACGGAGAACCGCTTGGATGCGGCTTGGTTCGGCCAAGGAGCATTGCTAAAGCAGAAGGCTTGGAAGGAACTGCTAGGGGAAGCCGCATGAACGTCTCGCCGCACAAGCAGCGCCTGGAAAAGCTACCTGGCGGTTTGAACGAACGTGACAGTTCCGTCCTTTCCCAAGCATTGGAAATTCTTGAGAGCAGAGCAATGGTCAGTGGCCTTCTATTGGGAGATCCGGATGTTGCCGAAAGGTTTTTCCGTCTGCGTCTAGGGCATGAGATCCGCGAGCACTTCGAGGTGGCGTTCCTCGATGCCCGTAACCGCCTGATCGCCGTAGAACGGCTGTTCTCAGGCTCTATAGATGGTGCTGAGATCCATCCGCGGATTCTCGTTCAACGTGCCTTGGCCCTGAACGCGGCGGCGGTCCTGCTGGCTCACAACCACCCCAGCGGGCATTGCGAGCCATCAGAAGCGGATCGAGCCATCACCAGGCGATTGAAGGAAGTACTGGCGATGGTGGAGGTGAGGGTCGTCGACCATCTTGTGGTGTCGGCGAGCCAAGGCACCTCGATGGCTCAGCTCGGGCAGATCTAAGGCCCGGATACCTAGGAGAACAGCATGAAGGAAACAGATATGTCCTGGTCAATGACCAGGGCAGCGCTGGCTCGTGCCAAAGCGGCTGATCTAGACCGACAGGCACGGGAGGTAGAGCGCTCAGCTACCGACGGAAACTGGCGCACGAAGGCGCGGGCTAGAGAGGCTGCGGAACGTCTACGGCGAATGGCAGGCCGATACTTGGTGAAGGCCCTGAAACTAGAAGAAGGGCTAGATGCCCGGCTTACCCAAGATCTCTTCGAGTAGTGCCTTCCGGCGTACTGCTGGAAGGCTAGCAAGAGCGGCCAAGGCCTGAGCGAGACGAGCCTGCTGTACTTCGCTTTCATCACCTATCAAAAGGATAGCGTCTGCCATAGCTGCCGATGACGCCAGCAAATACGCGGCCGGCACTTGAAGAGCGTCAGCCAACGAAAATAGTGATTCCAAGCTTATGGCCATGGACTCGCTCTCGTAGCGGCTTATGCGTGCCGAGGCAGTGTCCTTATCAAGTCCCATTCGAACTCCGACTTCGCGTTGGCTAAGCCCTCGAAGCAGTCGGGCTTGGCGCAGGCGCGCAGCCACTACGCCTCGGGGTTCGAGGGCAGGGCCGGCCATTAGCAGGAGGTGACCGATGTAGTCATACCAACAGGATGACGGATGATCTACGCCCCGGGTAGACTCTACGTATCACGTAAGTTTATTGCAAGCCTTGAACGTAGCTCTGTGTTCGCTACTGGCGTTGTGGGGAATCGAGCAGTCATGTTGAGGAAGGAAGAAGTGGGAGAGCTATGGCCATGGATATAGCCGGCACAACGAATGGAGGCACATCGATGGCTCATCCTCAGGAGAGGGCCTGATGGCGGATGAAAACCACTACGAAGTCCTCGGGGTACGCCCCGGGGCACCCCTCTGGGAGATAGAACTGGCTTATAAGGGCCGGCGGAGTCAGTACCACCCTGATCGCTACGCAGCAGGAGACGAGGCTGCCGTGGCATGGGCGACGGCCAAGATGCAGGCCATCAACAAGGCCTATGCCGTCCTCAAAGACCCGGCCGAACGGGAGCGATTTGACCGCTCCCGAGCCCCAGCCAGACCCAGCCCCGAGCCAGAGGCTCCACAAACCAAGGCTCCAGAGCCTCCCCCTCTCCGCTCGCTTCGGCAGGCCCTGGAGGGACTCGAGTTCAGCAATGAGCCCTTTGAACGCGTGTTCGTGGCTCCGGATATTCCAAAGAAGAAGCTCCAGGCAGCCTTGGACAGCTACGGGGAGAGGCTGCGGGCCCAGGACGTTGTCGTGCTCATCGACGACACCGTCTTCGGCGGTGCCAGGGAGGGCGTTCTCATCACCGAAACCCAGATTCGGTGCAAGGCCAAGTTCGAGCAGGCTGAGATCCGGTTACTGGGTTGTCTGACGGAGATCACCGCCCACGGTGCGCACATCCGAATCCATGGCGAGCCCTTCATCACATTGAGTGTTCCCAACGCCGATGACCTGCGACGGCTGTTCAGAGCCGTCAGCCACTACCTGCAAGAAGCCAACTGATCTCAACTAATAGGGGAATTACATGAAGTACCTGATAGGCCTATACGGCGTGACCGTGCTGATCGCGGCCATATGTTTCGATATCTGGGGGCGCTATGCCTACAAGGGGTTCTTCTACAACCTCGGGCAAGGCCTTGTCTGGCCCGTAGTGGTCTTCCCGTCATTCGGAAAGCTGATCGGCGGCGTGGTTTGGATCGTGGTGATCTTTGCCCTGCTCGTCCTGGTGAAGAGGCGATAAGCATGGGATCAAGAATCCGAAAGATGCTCACCGTTGCTCTCATTCCGCTGGCGCTGTGCGCTTGTACCAGCGAGCTGGACAAGGTCCGAGGCCAGTTCATAGACAACTGCATGAGCAGCGGCGCACCGAAGTCCAACTGCAGGTGCGCCATCGACAAGCTGCAGGACCACTACGGCGAGCAGGGCCTGGTGGCCATCAAAAGACAGGGTTACCCACCGTCCGACTTCGCCGAGCAGCTGTTCGTTGCTGCGGGCCAGTGTCGGAACCCGTGATATCGCCTGACGTCCTGCCTTCGAAGTAGGCCGCCGACGGTGTCACTCGTTACCTCTGACGACCGAATGTCGGCCGCCCGAACATACAGACAAGGAATTCCATGAAAAGTATCAATTACGTTGCAGCCATGCTGGCTGCGCTTCTTCTTGGTGGCTGCAGCAAACCAGTTCTGGACTGGCGCAACGCAGAGCTGAGTAACGGCAAGATCTATGAATCCGGCTCCAATGAACCCTTTGACGGACGGGTGACCGGTGTACCGCACAAGCAGCTCGAACCGCTCCTGGGCTCTCTGAGAACCATCCTTCAGAACCTCAATACCAATCAGACCACCAGCATGACCGCACTGCTGGGCAACTTGAACTATGTCTGCGATGTGGATGTGGAAGAAGGATTGGTAGGCGGCCAGTACATCTGCCGCTATCCGCAGTCACAGGTCGTCGCCTACGAAGGCAAGCGGACTGACGGCGGTCTGGATGGCGAGACCGTGTTCCATACGAAGACAGGGAGTCCTGGCGTCATCCTGACGATGCAGAACGGGCGCGTGGAAGGGCCGATCAAGATCTACTTCGCCGAGAAGCCTGGACAGCTCTCCTACCAGGCCACGGCTGTGAACAACGGTCTGGAAGGAGAAGCGATCAGCTACTACTTGAACGGCCAGGTCAAGGTAAAGGCCAACTTCAAAGGCAGCGTGCCTGTAGGGCTGTGGGAAGCCTACTGGGAGGAGAACGGAGCCGTCTCGGAGCGGGGCCTGTACGAGGGTGGAAAGCTGGTCTCACAGACGCACTATCTGCAAGACGGCACCGAATACCTGACCGAACCGGAGATGTGGGCGCTTCATCGTTCAATTTCGCAAAGCGATGATTTCGCTCTGACGCCCAAGCAGGAAGTTCTGCTTACAGAGGCGGAGAAACGATACAACGCAGTACGCCTGCTGACGCCGGCCCAGCGCGAAGCGAAGTACCAGGCGGAGCAGGAGAGCATCCGGGCCGACAAGATCGCTCGCGGACTGGATCCGGACTGCTGGGTCTGTGACGGATCGGACAAAAGAAACTGACGGGGTAAAGAGGGTACATAGCGGGCGTGCCGATGCACGCCCGCTGCGTGCGCGTGTTTTGATTTTTGCCAAAGGATCTCAGGAGAGACGATGAAGAAGGTAGGTATGTTGGTAGGCGCCGTGTGGGCCGTACTGGCGCTGGTGGGCTGCAAGAAGGAATCGACCCTCACCCAGGCAGGTGACATCAACCTTGCTGGATGCGAAGTGCCGGCAGGTTTGACGCCCGTGCAGGCAGAAGCGGTTAGCTGCGCACCTGCGCAAGCTGAGCCGCAGATCACAGCGGAGCCCTCTGCAGCTGCTCCGGTGGAGAGTGTCATCAATGATGCACTGGCTCGAGATGCTTTCATCTTCAATCAGTCAGAGGAAGACGTCGAAGCTAGGCGCTTCGCAGAGGGTGACCTCAATGGCGACGGTCTCAGTGACAAGGCCGTGCTGTTCGTACTGCAGGCCACTGATGGCGGTAACGGTTACGCCACGCACCTGGCGGTCTTCCTCAAAGAAGGTAATGGTTTGACGTATGCGGACTCACTGCCTGTGTCAGGGTATGGGGAGGGAGTTCAGGAGTTCGCAGTGCAGGGCGGGATGGTTGTCATGAAGATCCTGGTACAGGGACCGGGTGATGCCACCTGCTGTCCCTCGGTGGAGAAGAATGTGAGCTACGTTCTTCATACCGGGAAGTTGATTGAGGCTAAGCCTGTCACTGCAGCGTACTGATTGAACTACTGCTCGGAGCAGGATGAGTAGTTTCTTACTCCTAGGTGCATAAGGTATGAGAGAAGCCGGCTATTAGTACTTACATGACTCCCCCCAATGACGTGCACTACATGCAATAGAAGGGAGGGGGGGAAGCAGAGCGCGCACTTACCGTTTCTCCAAACTCATCAGGCTAAGTAGCTTTCAAGCCATCCCACAGAGGCCAGTGACCAACGTCACTGGCCTTTTCATTCCCGACATAGAGGTTAATCATGAAGATCTTCCATTTACAGCTAAAGACTGGCGCAAAGGGCAAAGCCGTAGGGCATAGCGACTACATACGTCGCGAAGGAAGGTATCGGTCACGGGAGGACTTGGTCGACGTTGGATATGGGAATTTACCTTCTTGGGCAGAGGGTAGTGTTCGAGCGTTCTGGGCCGCAGCGGATGCACACGAGCGCATGAATGGTGCCGCGTACAGGGAGTTCATCATTGCGCTCCCAAATGAGCTTGTCGGCAGCAGGTCGAGGGACCTAGTGCACGATCTCACTTGTTACCTGGCAGGTACGAAGCCCTATCAGTTCGCGGTCCATGCACCCGAGGCATCCCTCGAAGGGGGGATCAACTTGCACCTGCACTTGATGATTTCAGATCGCATGCCGGATGGGATCGATCGACCGGCGTCGCAGATGTTCCGCAGGTACAACCCTGACAGGCCTGAAGCGGGCGGACGCAGGAAGGATGCGTGCGGAAGAACCAACGTGCAGGTCAGTGAGAGCGTGATTGAAAGCCGTTACATGGTTGCGAAGATCATCAACGAGCACTTGGAACGCAATGGCATTGCGGAACGTGTTGATCACCGGACACTGAAAGAGCAGGGCATCGAACGCCGTGCCGAGCGTCACTTGGGAGCATTCCGGATTCGGGGGATGTCCGGAGACGAGCGGCTAGCCTACGTGACGGCCAGGCAAGCCATGCGCGGGCGAGGGGAGCTTTGAGAATGGTGGGGCGGGAGCCCGGAAAACCGTGCGACTTTGCCCCAACGGGGGCATTGTCGCATCGTGTGCACGCCCATTTTGTGTGAAAGTCCGAGGCCGCTCCGCACTGGTGGTCACCAGAATAAAGAAAGGCCGCCCCATGAGGGGCGGCCTTTACTGTGCGGACGACTGAGGTCAGAGCGCCCCGGGGCGATCAAAGAAGTTGGGGTTGAACTCAATCACGAGCTTGCCACGTCCGTAGCGGCGTTCAGGTACTACGCGGATGACATCCTCCTCCTCCAGTAGGTCCAGTGCGGCAACAAAGCGTGACTGATGGCGAACAGGGCCATCCTTGCGAATGTCATTGCGGTAGGCCCACTTACGACAGCGGACCCAGTACTTCGTGCGCATGTACTCCATCAAGGCCCGGGCGTCCTTCTCGTCCTGCGGAAGATCATTGTGGTCGCCGAACTTCTCGCGGAACTCATCGTGATAGAAGCCCGTGACGTTGATGGCGCGCTGCAGCGTCGCACGCTCGATCACCTCACCTTCGATACCCTCAAAGTGGTGGAAGATGCCGGCGATACGGCTGGCGATCTCCATGGTCTTGGAGGCTGCATCACGGATGCTGTGGTAGGCGCGGCCCTTTGCGAGCTGCGGTTCGATCATGTCGTAGGTCTCCTTCCACAGTGCCTTGGCATCGGTCGAGAAGCGCAGCACCTTCTTGCTGTAGTTGCCATTGGCATGGCGCTGGTCTCGGGCTTCCAAGAGCGCGGTCATGCGCTTGTGGAAGGCCAGGACGTTAGCGCCGTGCACCGGCTCTTCGTTGGTCAGCTCAGTGGCAGCACGGTAGCCCTGGGTCGACTCGGGATGGCAGAACACGAAGCGGGCGAGGAAGCCAGATGCACGCGCCGTGCTGTTCTTCGTCTTCAGAAAGTCCTGGAACAGGTCCTCCTGGATCATGAAGCTGAGCGTCAAGCGCGGATCCGTGACCTGGACCACCTCGTCGGCGCGGTCAAGCATGATCATTGAGGGGGCATCCCACAGCTTGTTCAGGGTTGCCGAGTTGCGGAATGCACCGCTCTTCAGGAGCGTTGCACCCTCATCGCTGAGCATGGCGATGGACTTGCCATCTCCCTGCACCGCATTGATCAGGCCGCGCTCGGTTGCGTCCTGCACAATCATGCGATTGCATGCCGGCTTCACAGGTTCGGCTGCCCTGTGCATCGCAAAGCGCTGACGCAACTCGGTGGTGTCATTACCCTTTGCGAGGGTGCTGGTAATCAGGCGATTGATCGCCTTGCTCTCGACCTCCCAGAAGCCGTGATCGACTTCGTACTGCTCCGCCGCAGCCTTGTACGCATTGGCATACGAGCGCTCGTAGTCGTAGATCGGCTTCATGACAAGCTTGTCCGTGGCCGTCTTGCGCTCGCCCGAGTCGGCAACCGTTGCCAGATACAGAGCACAGGGCGTCGTGGTTGCATGCGGAAGCATGACATCGACGTCGGACTGGCATGCGATCGACATGCCAGTCAGGAACGAAGTGGCAACCAGGGCATCCGGTGCCTGGATGGCCTCCATGGTCTCCTCAATGGCCAGGGCCACGGACTTGTAAAACTCGTTCACCGGGAACGGATAGGTGGGGATACGCTTGTTCATTAGAGTGCCTTGTCGGTGCTGGAGGTGTGGGTGGTGGCGGCCTGCGCTGCCATGAGTTCCTTGAAACGGGCGGGGTGCAGCTTCAGGCCCTGGGTTTCCAGCACCTCCAGGATCGCCTTCTGGCTCACCTGCTTGTTCAGCAGTTCCACGATGGTCGGGTACAGCAATGCGAACAGCTGCGCCTTCTGGTGCTGCTGCTTGGGCTGCAGTGCTTTCAGTGCATCGGTGCAGCGGCCGGCCTGCTCCAGCAGGCGGTCATCGGCATGCGCGACGGGGTTGTTGTCCGAATTCATCTGCCTTCCCCTCAGTGCGCCGGCTGCGCGGCAGCGCAGGCCAGGACGTATGCCATCACTTCCGAGCGCCACCACGCGGTAGGCGAACGGTCGGAGGTGCCGAGCTTGAAAGGCTTCGGAGCGCGGGCGTCGTACGCCGGCAGGCGCGCATTGAGGCGGGCATACCAGGTGCTCTTAGACAGGCCGACGATCGACAGCACCTCGGGCAGGCGGATCGCCTGGTCCAGTACGGGGCTGCGCTGGAACGTCTGGAGGATGGCCTCCAGACGTTCGATGGTTTCGCTGCTGATAGACAGCGTGCCGGCGCTGGCTGCGGCGAGGTTGGCTTCCTTAGTACGGGAAGCGGCGGGGCGGCTGCTGGTAGCAGTTGTAGCGTTGTGCAACACGGGTTTCTCCTTGGTTGATCGCGGTGCTCTGCGAGGTGCAAGGAGGTTGCCCGTTTGGGCCTGATTCGAAAATTTACCCGCCGGCGGGGTTCTTTACTTTTCTCTTCCTGTTTGGTAGCCCGTACGCCTTGGTCCGTTCATGTAGCTCTTTGAATGCCTTCTTGAACCCGGATCTCGCTCCAGCGCCCTGCTTCTTCTCTATCAGCGCCATGAGCATTTCGTGCATGCGCTCGCTCACGGATGAAACGGTGGCGCTGCCTTTACTGTTCCAGTCTTTATAGGCCGCAACTGCATCGGAGTACTTGGGGTCGTGCGCGATCTGATCTGCGATCACGGCGCATAGCTCATCGGCAATAGTGATGTTTCTGGAGATTGTGTAGCAGTTAACTACTTCCACTGCTATGGCGACGATCGCATCTCTAGGGGTGGTGTTGATTCCCTTTTGGCCTCTCGCTCGCTGTGCTTCTGCTTCGGTAATGGGCGAGTAGGTCGTGCCGAGGTAGAAGTTGCCCTCTAGAAGCGCGTGTAGTGCCCGAGCTTCATCCGAAGCGTTGTAGGCGTTCCTTGCTTCAACCCAGAAGGCGATGGCAATGTCTAGCGCATCGTCCACATCAATGGTGGCTTTAGGCTTGAGAGTGTCGCGCTGTAGTTGAAGGTGCTGCAGCTTCGAGTACGCGACTCGTCGGTAATATGCCCCCTCTCCTTCGATACGGGAGAGTTGAACGCCCGCCCATGCCTCAGCGATCTGGTCATCGAGGTCGGCGAACGCCTTAGAGTTCCTGAGGATGTTCCGGACCTTCCAGTTTGCAAAGTCGGTAGCGTTGCCGTGCTTCGCTAGCTGCTTGCATGCTCTTTCCCATAGCTCTGAGAAAGGACAAGGATCGAACTTTCTGTTCTCATGCGCGCTTCTGATTCTGGCGAGTAAGCGCTCGAACAACAGGGCGGTCGTGGGCAGTCTTTCGCCGCTGTCATAGGTTCCAGTTGGATGACGGTTGCATGGTCTCGGTGATGTTGGAACCAGGGGTTGGTCCGAGGGGTACATTCGCCAAGCGACCGAAGTCTTGGGGGAAAGGGTGCTCACTAAATTTTCGATAGGCATAGACTCTTCCTTGAATGAATTGCTGCTTTGCACTGTTAATTGCAGTTGACACGTTAATGCGAGCTTCTCGCTGACTCAGAAGCTAATGTAGCGAGAAAGGCGATTTTTAAAGTTCATCATTTTGGGGAATTGACGTTGCGCTGGTTCTTGCTCTAGCCATCGGCGGCTTTTGCGGCCCCTTGTTGTGCCCCGAAATTTCGCTGTACTGACTTCAAATTGAGCACGCCGGAAAGTTTGCGGAAGCCAGAAGCGAGCGTGTGCAAATTTTTGATGCGAACGGAATTCTAAATCGCTTTAGTTTGAAGGCGGCCGACAGAACGAAAACAGCAGTAAGGGCTCAGGGAAAGAATGGAAAGTGCACTCGATTGGAGTCCCTCCAAGACTCAACGACGCAGCCCGCGTATCACCTTCGCCAGCGTCTTGACTCCCGCTTCGAGCTCGGTCGGGGCGTGGGCAGCGAAGCCCATCAGAAAGCCCGGCGTAGGGGCGTCCGATTTGGATAACGTGCTTAGGCCGAGCAGGTCGATGCCTGCCCGCTGTGCGGCGTCCACGGCGTCGGCTTCGGACAGGTCGCGGACGAAGACGCAGGGCATCTGCATGCCGCCGGCCGGCACGCGGGGCTCCATGAATTCGGACAGGTGTTGTTGGACCAGCTCTGCTAGCACGTCCCTTCGTTCTGCATATACCGCGCGCATGCTGCGCACATGGGCTCCGAAGTGGCCGCCCTCGATGAAGCGCGCGAGCGTGAGTTGGGGAATGGGGGCGCTGTGGCCATCAAGCAGGGTGCGCGCGGCGGTCATTGGCGCGATCAGTGGCGGTGGAAGCACCATGTAGCCGATGCGAAGACCGGGAAATAGTGATTTGGTGAAGGTGCCGATGTAGAGGGTGCGCTCGTATGGATCGAGCCCTTGTACGCAGGCAGTCGGTTTGCCTGCGTAATGAAACTCGCTGTCGTAGTCGTCCTCAATGATCCAGCTGTCGTGCGCCCTGGCCCATTCGATGATGGCCAGGCGCCGGTCCAGCGGCAGCGTCGCGCCGGTCGGGAACTGGTGCGAGGGCGTTAGGAACACAGCGCGTGCAGCGCCGCCGGGCTGCAGGCTGGCCTCGAGCAGGCGGTCGACCTGCAGTCCATGCGGAGGGTCGGCAGGGAATCGTTACGTACAGGGCCAAATGCCACCTAAGCGATTGAAACGCAATGATAATTGTCTTGTCCCGATGGCGGATGTCCCCGTCTATGGGGCCTGTTCAAGGACTTTCGCTGTATAGCTCAGCGGCGCCACTTCCCTTTCAAGATCCAAGTGGTAGTCGCCGAAGCGATTGATGTGGCTGGTCCGGTAAGGCGACAGGCCGGCCAGAATCTCGGGCGTCAGTTCAATCCCCTCCTTCTGCATTACGGCCAAGGTCCGGCTCATGCGTTCCACGTTGTGGAGGATGATCATGTTGGCCACCAGCTGGCTGTACTTGATGATCTTGCGCTGCTCGTGTTGGACGTTCTCAGCAATGATCCCTTGGCTGCCAAAGAAGACCCACTTCACGAAGCCGTTGTATTCCTCGCTCTTGTTGGTCGCAGCATGGATCGTTTTGCGAATCTCGTTGTCATCGATGTAGCGCAGCAAGAACAGCGTTCGGACGGCCTTGCCAAGTTCCCGGAAGGCGAAGTACAGCTTGTTCTTCCGGCTGTAGGTGCCCAGCCGGCGCAGGATCGAGGACGCGGTGATCTTCCCCAATCGGATCGAGATCACTACCCGCAGCATGTCGTGGAGATGCGTCGCGATCAGTTGCCAGTCGATGCTGTCTCCGAACAGTGCCTGGATATTCTTATAGGTCCTGCCAGGTTCGGGCCGGAAGAATGTCAGATCCTTGATGTTTCGTATCCTGGGCATCAGCTGGATGCCCAGCATGTGGGCCAAACCGAAGACTGGGTAGCTTTGGGCCTGCGTGTCGCCATGGACGATCTCAGGCTGGATGTCGGAAGTGTTGGCCAGCAGGCCGTCGAGGATGTAGATGCCCTCGTGCACACCACAGGGAATGAAATGGCTGAACAGCGCCACGTATTTGTCGGACACATGTTAGTAGCCGATGCCGCCGTAGCCGCCGTAGCGGATGTGGTACTCCGACAGCAGGTTGTCCTCGTAGACGCTCCATTTGGTGCCATCTGCTGAGGCGCTTTTCCCGCTGCCCCAATAGCCCGGGAGGTCGAATTTATTGTAGGTATTGATGACCTCTACGATGGCCTTCTCAAGCACATCCTCGGTCACGTATTTCAGGTTCAGCCAAGCAACCTGGCGCCGGCTGAAGCCCTTGATCGACCGCGCCGTCTGCGTCGGACCCAAGTTGCAGCCATAGCAAAACAGCGTGGTGATCACCCGTCGAGGGAGATCTTCAACCTGGCTCTCGGTGCCGGCGATCGGACGGAAGAATCGGTGCAGATCCAGCCATTGGCTGGCGTCGATCAGGACATCGACGATGCTGGACTCCGGGAGCCGTTCGGCGATGAGGCGGTCCACGGTGGCAATGGCGCTTGAGACCTCGGCGCGTTGCCCCTTCCGCAGTACCAGGCGTCCTTCCAGAATGTCCGCATGAACATTCTCGGGGAAACGCTCGTCAACTTCGTCGGCCAAGTCGGTCAGTTGTGCGCGCAACCCGGCCACGAAAGTCGCAGCGTCGGTGGGCAAGCCTGACACCTGGCCATAGGCTTCCAGTTCCTGGGCCAAGGTGGCTTCATCGACCAGCTGCTCGCGGTAGTCGTCAAATCGTTCGCTGCTCGGGATGAAGAGATCTCCCGACTTCAGTTCGTCCTTGACCTGCACCAGCACGGCCAGCTCGAAGTACTTACGGTGCATCCAGCCGGCGCCTGCCGCGCTGGCCCGCTTGCCAAACACGTGCTGACGCCAGAGCTTGGACATCCAATCGAAGTCCTTTTCCGGGTCCAGGCCGAGGGATGCGACCTCGATCAGCTCACGGCGTTGGTTGCGCAGCGACAGCACCGCTGCAATCAACGGCTCCATGCCGGCATCGTGGCTGGTTGCCCGCAAGTTCATCAGCTCCAGCCCATTGAACAGCAGCGGCCTGACCGCGCCGTAGGGTTGCAGCATGAAAGGCAGATAGTTCTTTCCTGCGTATGCCATATGTTCTTCGCATTCGGCCAACAAGGTCGACACTTCCGCTTCCAGACTGTTATCGATGGCATCCACGCGCTGACTATCGCTGCCGTCGAGCTGATAGGCCTGCAGGATTTCCTTGAGCTGGCCGATCAGGAAGTCGGCCCGCTTGGCATGTTCGAGCTGGTAGGCCAGCAGCTTTTGCTGGGCCGTGTTCTCCAGCCCGCGCACCTGCTTGATGAACAGCTCGGCTGCGTCATCCAGCGTCTTGGCATGCTGGGCGCGAATGAAGATGGTGGCCAACGCATAGCGCTTGTCCGGAGCCAGTTCGGCTAACTCGCTGGCGTCATAGGCGCGAGCCATTGCACGGAATTGCTTGAGCTTGGGCACCGGCACATCGATGGGAGGCAGCTGCTCGGCCAACTGCTGCAGCATGCGGATGTGCTGCAGATAGAACCGGACCTCCTTGTTGGTCGGTCGGCCAGGCTCGCGCTTGAGCGATTGCCAGCCAGTAAATCTGGAGCCTTCCGGTGCGCGCAGCAATTCGTCAATGAGCGTGCGCGTGGCAGGCGTCAGCGCGTGACTGATGCTGCGGTAGTAGCCCAGATTGACCCGCTCACGTGCGCCGATGGCGGCCAGCTCCAGGGTGCGGAAGCCTGGCAGTTCGTAGCGGTGGTGCACCAGCTCTTCGAGCAGGACGTTCACGATGTCCGGGATGGTGTGCTTGGTCTGGGCTGCTCCGGTGGCCACCGTGTCCAGCCAGGCCAAGCCTGATTTGTCCAGGGGATGTACCCCGATGAACTGCCGAAGCTGCGGCATATGGCGGCGCTGGCTACCGGAAGCGTCGTAACGTTCGAGCTGGTCGGTGTCCAATACGCGCCCGAGTCGGGCGGCCTTGGCGATGTGCTTCCGGATCCGCTCGGGCACTTCGGCTAACACCGTGAAGTAACCCAGGCGCTGGAAGAGCTTGAGATGAATCAGTACCGCCAGCTGCGGTCCCGGCTGGGTGGTCAGCTGCTTGGCGAATGCAATCTCAGCGGCGGTGGGGGTATAGATCTCCTCCAGTTCCTTGGCGGTGGGATCAGGCTTCAGTCGCGGGTAGGCGGTCTCGTGAAGGGTAGCCATTGGATCCGGAGGTTATGAGGGGATCAATCCCAGTGCCGGCCGTCGTCTGTATTGAGAGACGCTTCCAGGAAACACTGGTGCGTATCGGCCATGCGGTGCATGTCATCGAGCAACGTGGCCAGGATTTCATCCAGATCCCGGTCGGGATCGGTGGGAACAGTCAACTGGTACTCGCTGCTGGCAGTGTTCAGGCGCACAGCCTGGAACGGGGCCAAGCAGATCTCTTCGATCCGGCCTCGGGCCTTGGCCGCGCCGCGGCCCGTGCGGGCAAACGGGGTCAGCACCATGCGCAGGCGCAGCTGCAAGGCCGGTTTGCCCTCGGGCGCCGGCAGTGCCATCGCCGGTACCGGCGCGGTTGGACTGGGCAGGCTTGCTTCAATGCGGTCACGGGCAAAGGGGTCACGCCCGTCCAGATAGCGCATGGCCGACTGCACATCGCGCCAGCCCACGTACTCCATCAGCGCCTTCATGTCCCAGCCTTGGTCGTTGGCCCAGCTGGCAAAGCCGCGGCGCAACGAATGGCTGCTGTGGAGCCCCGCATCGGCAAAGCCGGCACTGGTCAGCAACTCGCGTAGCAGGCGCACCAAGCTGTTGGGATGCAGGCCCTCGGCGCTCACCTGGCCCCATTGGTTAACCTCCCGAAACACCGGCCCTTCGTGCAGGTCGGCCGCCTGCAGCCACACCTGGGTCGCCTCCACCGGGCACAACCGCGACAACGCCGGCACCTTGTAGGTGACGCCGGCGGCCTGGCGGTCGCCCTTGCTGCGCGGCAGGAAACAGGTCATCCCCTGTCCCGGCACCAGCGTGAGATGGGCCACGTCCAGACGCAGCAGTTCATCGCCACGGAAGCCCCGCCAGAATCCGAGCAGCACCAACGCTCGGTCGCGTTGATGGCGCAGCGCCGCCGCTCCGTCGCCCCGGGCATGCGCCGCCGCGATCGCGGCAGCCAACCAGTCATCGAGCTCGACCAGCCGCCGAATCTGCAGCGGCGCGGCTTGCTTGACCTGGCCCGGGTGCAGGGTCTGGATGCCTTTGAGCACCTTGCGCACCAGCGGCGACCGGGTCGGGTCGACAAAGCCGTGGTCGCGGTGCCAAGAGGCAATGGCGGCCAGCCGGTGGCGAAGCGTGCTGGCGGCTAGGGTCTGCGCATACGCGGCCAGGTACCGCGCCACGCTGTCCGGTGTCGCTGGGAGGTGGCCTTGCCATTCAACCTCGAAGTGCCGCAGCGCCGACGCATAGCTGCGCACCGTGTTCTGGCGCGTGGCTGCATCGAGGTAGCGGTCCAGTTCGGTCACTGGCGCGTGGCCTCCACAGCGACCGGCTGCCGCAGGGTCGACAGGATGGTGCATTCAGCCCGCTGCCCACCGTGGCAACTGGCAATCACCCGTTCCAACTCGGTGGCCATGCGCTCCAGGTCGGCCATGCGCGCCCGCACGTCGGTCAGATGGCTGCGTGCCAGCCGGTCCACGTCCCCGCACGAAAGCTCCTCATCGCCGGCCAGCTGCAGCAGGCTGCGGACCTCCTCCAGGCTGAAGCCTAGGTCCCGGCCGCGCGCAATGAAGCGCAGCCGCTCGATGTCGGCCGGGCCATAGACCCGGTAGCCATTGCCCGAGCGCCCCGGGCGCGGCAACAGGCCGATCCGCTCGTAATAGCGGATCGTCTCCAGGTGGCATCCACTGGCGTCGGCAGCCTCACTGATTTTCATTCGTAGTACGCTTGACTCCGTAGTAGCTACGGACTTTACACTCACCTGCTGTGTCATGCCAGCGACCCGCCCGGGCCCGGCTTCCCTGCGACTGGAGATGTTCCGATGAGTGATTGCGGCTGCCACCACGAGGCCAAGAATGCGCAGGAGCGGCGCGTCCTCTGGATCGCCCTAGCGTTGAACGCGGCGATGGCCGTGATCGGCGGCATCGCCGGCTGGATTGCCCATTCCACTGGCCTGCTGGCCGACGCTCTGGACATGCTGTCCGATGCCACCGCCTATGCCATTGGCCTGGTCGCTATCGGGCGCACGGCGCGCTTCAAGGCCAATGCCGCTTGGGTCAGCGGCAGCGTGCTGCTTGTGCTGGGTGTGGGCGTGTTGGTTGAGGTGGGCCGCCGGGTGATGTACGGCGCCGAGCCGGTCAGCGGCTGGATGATTGGCACCGCCCTGCTGTCGCTGGCGGTCAATATGGCGGTGCTGCGCATGCTGGCACCGCTAAAGTCCGGCGAAGTGCATCTGCGAGCGACGTGGCTGTTCACGCGGGCCGATGTGGTCGCCAATGTTGGGGTGATCCTGGCCGGTCTGTTGGTGTGGTGGCTGGCCAGCCCGTACCCGGATTTCGTGATCGGCGCCCTGATCGGCCTGTATGTGATCAAGGAAGCCTTCGAGATTTTAGGTGATGCCCGCCGGGCAGGTGCCGACGCGCGCAAGACGGCTGCATGACCAGGCTTGGCCGACTGAGCTCGGACTCTGGCGGCTGCGCTTGAACCCGGCACTGTCACGTGGCGCAGCTGGCCCCCGACCTAATCCGTCGCAGCTCAATCTGCGTGACCGTGCGGAAGCTCAGGCAAAACGTTAACTTTCTGTTCTTCGGATGCCGGATTCCGTCAATTTCCCGCGCCAGCTTTTGCCTGGCCACCTGACTCGCAGAGGCCACTCGAGCCCGCGAGATTGATGAATAAGCGTCAGCTTGCTGATGAGCGGGACCCAAGGTATCTTTCCGGCCTCAAATGTATCAGTCCTAGCCACACGTGCCTTCCATTGTCATCCATGCCAAGCGCTACGCTCTGGCACTGCTGCTCGCAGTGATGATCATCGTGCCTGTCGTTGATGCTTCGGTCTGCTTCTCTGAGGAGCAGTCACACCAGGAAGTGGCAGGGCCAGGCGATGGCCACCCCGATAAGGCGCATGCCGCTTGTGGTCACGGTCACTGCCACCACAGCAGCACTTTTGTGGCGTCCAACGGTTTCACCAGTGCCGAAGCCGCAAGAAATGAAGGCGGGCACACGTTCTACGAACAGCCCATGACGTCCCACATCCCGGACACGCTGATTAGACCTCCCAGGCTTTGATCGCATAACAGGCGCAACGCGCCTGTCAGTCCTTCTGCGATCACCTTTGTGTAGGTCTTTCCATGAACACATCTTGTTGCTGGGCGCTCCGTGCGCTCGGCCGACGCGTGGCTGCACGTGCAGTCGCCGGCCAGTACTGCGCCGCCTTGAAGAAGGCGACCTGAATGCCCTTCTCAACATCTACCAATCTCCGAACTGCACGCGATCGAGCGGCACTACTGATGGCAACCTCCGTGCTTGCCATCGGCGCATCTCTTGGTGTGCGCGATTTTGGGCCTGTCGACGAACCGAGATTTGCCTTGGTTGCCACCCAAATGGTGGCAACCGGAAGCTCGCTGTTCCCGCGTCGGGGAGCGGAGCTGCACCCAGACAAGCGTCTCTTCATGTGGATCTCGGCTGCACTGCTGTCACTGACCCAAAACCTGCGGACCGCGGTCCTGGCCCCTTCGCTGGTGTCAGGCGTTGCATATGTGTGGATGGCTTTCCATCTAGGAACGCGCAATGGCGGCCGTGTGCGCTAGGGGCGCGCGCGGTGGTCAATAAAAAGGAATCACCAATGCATTACGTGAAAACAGAATTCAACCGAGGCAGTTCGCGCGGGGGCCTAGGCTCAGATCCACTGGGCCGTCTTGGCAAGCCCATCTGCGGCCCGCAGCTGGGCGTCAACACGTTGATTATCATCGTGGCGATGTACTTCACGTTCTTTCTCAACAGCGCGTTCTTCGCAGAAGTAATTGCGAAGAGTGGTGCGGACGGAGCAGCTCGTGCGCTACTTGTTATCTCTACGGGAGCGATCCTCACTGCCTTGAATGTGCTCATTCTCGGATTGCTATGCGTTCGATGGACGGTGAAGCCGGTTCTTGCATTGCTTCTCGTCGTGTCCGCTACTGCTGCCTACTATTCAGACAATTACAGCGTCTACTTCGACGCCAGCATGGTACGAAATGTGCTGAAGACCGACGGCGCTGAAGCCGGAGAGTTGCTGACCTGGGGCTTCTTTCTTGCGGTACTAATTAAAGGCGTCGTGCCAGCTATCGCGGTATGCATGGTAAGGCTCCAACGTTCTTCCAATGTGACGCGGGCGATACTTGCAAGAGTGCTTCTACTTGGCATGGCGGTTGTTGTAATCGTTGGCGCGGCAATTGCGTCATTCGACGACCTCTCATCACTCATACGCAATCACAAGCAAGTCAGATACCTTGCAAACCCTGGAAACTACATCGCTTCCATTGCGAAGGTTGTGCGAGAAGACACCCGTGCGGAGCGCGGTCCGATCCAAGTGGTTGGCCCCGATGCCATGATGACGCCTCATCCGCCAGGCGCGAAGCCCCACTTCTTGGTCATCGTTGTAGGTGAGACGGTTCGTGCGCAGAACTGGGGTTTGAATGGATACGGCAGACAGACAACGCCACAGTTGGCAGCGTTGGACGTCGTCAATTTCTCAGACGTGACCGCCTGCGGGTCAAACACCGAAGTGTCGGTGCCCTGTATGTTCTCTGCGTACGGGAGGCGAGACTACGATCGAGACAAGATCAAAGGTTCGGAGTCGCTTCTGCATGTTTTGGAGCGTGCCGGGGTCAGGACCCTATGGCGTGACAACCAGACTGGATGCAAGGGCGTCTGCTCTGATCTGGCATTTGAATCCTATCGCGTGCCGGTCAAGGATGTTCTGTGCGACGACCAAGCATGCCGTGACGAGATTATGCTGCAAGGTCTGCATGACTCGATCGAGGACAACCCTGGTGATGTCGTTGTCGTTCTACATCAGCTGGGGAACCACGGACCCAGCTACTTCAAGCGATACCCGGAAGATCTGACGAAATTTACTCCCGACTGCCGAAACGCAGACTTGGGCAAGTGCACACGCGGTGAAATCGTCAATGCGTATGACAACGCGGTCCTTGCGACAGATGACTTCCTTGCAAAGACAATTCGCATGCTTGAACAGGACAAGAGTCACGATACCGGGCTGATCTATGTCTCCGACCACGGCGAGTCATTAGGGGAGGCGAACGTCTATCTTCACGGGCTCCCCTACGCTATCGCCCCTGATACTCAGATCAAGGTGCCGATGGTGATGTGGATGTCTGATGGTATGAAGAGCAGCAACAACCTGGACCTTCAATGTGTCCGGGACCGATCAAAGCAGCCGTCCAGCCACGACAACCTCTTCCATTCTGTGCTTGGCCTGATGCAGGTTAGGACGACGGTGCTAGACGAGAGCCTAAATCTGTTCTCAGGCTGTACCAGCAACGCCGGTCACAGCCTATAGCCGACCACGGCGAGTATCGCTGTTGGAAGACCCGTGAGCGTCTCTTGGGCCCAAAAGAAGGAAACATCGAAGTGGCAGATATGTACGGTCATCGTCCGCGGAGCATTGCGCGCGTCTTTGAGGCGCTTCGCTGGTCTCTCCAGGGGCTGAGATCAGCTTGGCTGCATGAATCGTCGTTTCGGTTGGAAGTTGTTATGGCCGCGGTGGCATTACCTACAGCTATCTTTTTCGGCAACTCAGGGGTAGAGCGAGTGCTTCTCATGGGGAGCGTACTGTTCGTTTTGGCATTCGAGCTGCTGAACTCCGCTATCGAGGCAGTGATCGAACGGTATGGCCCAGAAATCCATGAGCTGGCTGGTCGTGCGAAGGACATGGGGTCGGCTGCGGTGTTCGTGGCTCTTTGCAATGTCGCCCTCACATGGGCCGTTATCCTTGTGGGTTGATTCCCTGGGTCCCGACCTGAACGGGGCTAGGGTGCGTTCAAGCACAGCCACCGTAGTGTTTTTATGTAATTGTATCCGTCCAAAAGAGGTTGCTAACCTTTCCCAATGCGTCGCTCTCTGCCTGCTATTCGTATATACCTGATGCTGCTGCTTTTGGCGGCGTTCGTGGTCGTGCCTGTGGCCGAGGCATTGGCGTGCGCGCAAGAAGCGACGGTCAGCGTGGGCGATGTGCACGCCTTGCAAAGTGATTCAGACTCCGAGTCGAGCAAGAGCAAGGATTCGTCCAGTGCCGATGCCTGTGGCCATGGGCATTGCCACCATTCAACGGCAAGCCTCCCAGCTGCCGGTCACGACGATCTGTTCGCCGATGGCCGGATTTCGCTGCACAGTACCGAGCACGGGGACGTCTACGCCCTCCGACTCGACGGACCCATGCGCCCCCCCCGTATCTGATCTGGCTCTGCCCCGCATTTGCGGGTAGTTCGCTCAGATAATTTACGGGAGTTTTTATGTCGATTTTGACGGGTCGGTCGCTTTCAGCGACCGGGTTGGCTGTCGCTGTTCTGCTGGCGTTGGTGCCAACCGGGCATGTAGCTGCTCAAACTGCACCATCTTACGAATCGTTGCTTTCTCGCTTGAACCAGATGCCTGCGACGGTCCAAGGCGTCGCGCTGGCTGAGGCAGCCGAGGCGCGGGTACAACAGGCTCGGGCACTGCCCAATCCGACGGTCTCCATCGAAGCGGAGAACGCCTACGGCACTGGTCCCTACAAAGGTTTCTCAAACGCTGACAGCATTGTCACCCTCTCCCAGCCGCTGGAGATTTGGGGTCAACGAGGGGCCCGAGTGCGCGCCGCGCGTGCGGAGGCTGGGGCTGCAGGCTTGCGGGGTGATCTGATGCGCAGTGACGCAGCGGGTCGCCTGGCTGCGACATACGCCGAAGCAGAGGCTGCGCTGCGCCGATATGAGTTGGCCAGCGAGGCATTGGCCTTGATTGAACAGGACGCCAAGGCGGTAGCTGCGATGGTCAGCGAGGGACGTGAGCCCAACCTGCGCGGTGTGCAGGCACGGAGCGAGGTCGCCAATGCAAAGGCCAGCCTAGATGAGGCCGAGGCCTACCGGGATGCGGCGCTTGCTCGCCTAGCCGGGGTGTCCTTAGTGGACAGCCCGCTGACCGACATCGGCGAAAGCCTGCTTGACCGAGTGCCCTCTCACCCAATTGACAATGAGGCCGCCCCGCTTGCCGTTCGTATCGCCCAAGCCGAAGCGGACGCCTCCGGCCGCCTTATCGATGTTGAGCGCAAGCGTGCGTTGCCACAACTGAGTGCATCCGTGGCTCAGACGCGCTTCCGCCAAGCGGGCGACCAAGCTTACAACGTGGGCATCAGCCTTTCGATCCCCCTATTCGATCGTAACCGCGGTGCGATCCAGGCGGCCTATGCGGAACAACGTGCTGCCGAAGCGGTTCTGGAGGCTCAGAGGCGTGACAGTGAGGCGGCCCGTTTGGGAGCGGTAGCGAGTCTCAAGGCATCCAACAGCCGCGCACGAGCAGCGGATGAAAGCGTACAGGCCGCAGATGAAGCCTATCGGCTGGCCCGCATCGGATTTGAGGCAGGTCGTATATCGCAATTGGAGCTGCGCAGCACGCGATCAACCCTGATCGCTGCGCGTGGCAGTGCTGTGGATGCCCGTCTTAGCCGGGTGGCAGCAGAAATCGACCTCGCCCGCCTTGAAGGGCGCGCACCGTTTGTGGAGGCAAAATGAACAAGTACGGAAACAAGACGCTCATCGGAGCGACGCTGCTGGCTACCTTGATGATGACCGGCGCGCTGACCTCATGCAGTGGCGGGGCGCAGGAGGATGCCAAATCCACCGGTACGGAGGCAGAAAAGCCGGCTGGAAAGGATGATGGTCACGACGATCACGCAGCTGACGCAAAGCCGGGCTCCGCCGAGGCGCACAGTGAAGGTGATGGTGATGGCGAACATGGCGAAGAGGAGTCCGAGGAAGGTGTAGTCAAGCTGACGCCTGACCAGATCAAGGCATCTGGCATCGGCGTGGTGGCTGTCGGCCGCGGCGGTGGCGCATCGACCCGCCTTGCAGGTCGCGTCGAGCCGGCCATCGGGGGCGTGCTGCCATCGCCTCAACGGTCACCGGCCGCGTTGAGCGCGTGCTTGTTGCGCCGGGTACAGCCGTCAAGAGCAACCAGCCCCTGGTGATCATTGTCAGTGGAGAAGCTGCGACCTTCAAAGCCGCCGCCACTGCCGCTGCGGCGGAGGCCGAAGCCATTCGCCTGGCCTACGGCCGCGACAAGTCTCTTGTCGAGCAGGGCGTAGTGGCTCGCCAGGAGCTGGAGGCCTCGCGCGCGCGCTCTTTGGCCGCTGATGCCGCCGCTAGTGCTGCACGTGCACAGGTAGCGGCCAGTGGATCTCCGGACAGTTCCGGCCGGGTGACAATCTCCAGTCCTGTCGCTGGCGTGGTTGGCAACGTCCAAGTGACGCCCGGTGGTGTCGTCTCAGCTGGAACGCTTGTTGCGGAGGTTTCCAATCCGGACATGAATGAACTCGTATTCACTGCACCGCCAGCACTGGCCACTCTCGCGGTGCCCGGAATGAAGCTGGAAGTGACTGGCCCGGGCGGAAGCTTCGAAGCTGAGGTGATTGCCGCCGCTGCGAATGTGATGCAGCAGGGAGGCACCGCGACCATTCGCGCCAAACCAATTTCGGAGAAGTTGCCACCGGCCGGCTCCCCCGTTTCGGCCGTCATCATCGCCGATAGTGCCGCTGAAGGTATGAGTGTGCCGGCGGATGCGGTCCAAAGCGTTGATGGCAGAAGTGTTGTCTTCGTTGCCGTCCAGGGTGGTTTCCAGGCTACGCCGGTACTCGCTGGTCGTCGTGCAGGTAATCGAATCGAAATCCTTAACGGCCTGACAGGTAGTGAGCGCCTCGTAGGCGCCAATGCCTTCCTGCTCAAAGCCGAACTGGCCAAGGGCGAAGCCGAGCACGGCCACTAAGGGAACTCATACACCATGTTCAAGATCATCATTGAAGCAGCGGTCAAGTTCCGTTGGCTCGTGGTGTTTCTGGCTGCTTCGATTGCCTGCTTTGGCTTGTTCCAACTGAGCAAGCTGCCAGTCGATGCTGTACCAGATATCACCAACCGCCAGGTTCAGATCAATACCATCGCACCTGCCCTTACTCCGGAGCAGATTGAACGCCAGGTCACCTATCCTCTGGAGACGGCCTTGGCCGGCATCCCAGGTCTGAACACCACTCGCTCCCTATCACGCAATGGCTTCTCTCAGGTCACCGCGATCTTCACTGATCAGACCGACATCTATTTCGCCCGCCAGCAGGTGGCAGAGCGGATGCGGGAGGCTGCCGGAGATCTGCCCGAGGGCGTGTCCCCCATGCTCTCCCCGGTTACAACCGGGCTGGGCGAGGTTCTCATGTGGACGGTGGACTTCAAGCCATTCGACCCCAAGAAGCTGGCCAAGCCCGGCCAGGCTGGCTGGCAAGAGGGTGAGGTCTACCTGACACCAGAGGGCGATCGTCTTGGAACCGCCCAGGAGCGCGCAACGTACCTGCGTACTGTCCAGGACTGGATCATCGCACCACAGATGCGCTCCAGCCCCGGCCTGGCCGGTGTTGATACGGTGGGTGGGTACGTCAAGGAATACGGCATCTACCCCGACAGCGCTCGACTGGCGGCATACAACTTGGGTCTGGCCGATCTGGTCCAAGCACTGGAACGCTCCAACGTCCAGGCTGGCGCGGGTTTCGTCCAGCGTGCGGGCGAAGGCCTGGTCGTTAGGGCAGACGGCCTTGCCCTGACGACCGACGACTTGGCTCAGTCGCCGGTGGCCACCAAGGACGGTGTGGTCATCCGGGTGGCCGATGTTGCCGAGGTCGGTATGGGGCGCGCCCCACGGCTTGGTGCAGCTAGCCGAAATGGTCATGAGGCGGTACTGGGCACGGCACTGATGATCGCCGGCGGCAACAGCCGCACCGTCGCTCAAGCTGCAGCTGAGCGCCTGGCACAGGTCAATGAATCTCTGCCCGCCGATATCTTCGCAGAGCCAGTGCTGGACCGTAGTGTGCTGGTTAACTCCACTGTCAAGACTGTCGCCAAGAACCTGACCGAAGGTGCCCTGCTGGTCGTAGTTGTGCTGTTCCTGCTCCTGGGCAACCTGCGTGCGGCAGCCATCACCGCATTGGTCATTCCGCTGTCGTTCCTGTTCGCTGTTATCGGCATGAACAAGTTCGGCATCAGCGGCAACCTCATGAGTTTGGGTGCGCTGGACTTCGGCATCCTTGTGGATGGCGCGGTAATTGTGATCGAGTCCACCCTGCTGATGCTTGGCAAGCGGCGTGCGGAACTCGGCCGACCCCTCAATGCCATGGAGCGACTGCGTGTGGCCGCCGACTCGGCGAGGAAAATGGCGCGCCCTGCAGCCTTCGGCCAGGTGATCATCCTGTTGGTGTTCGCACCGATCCTTACGCTGGAAGGTGTGGAGGGCAAGACGTTCCAACCGATGGCCGCCACCTTCATGCTCGCCCTCGTTGGCGCGTTTATCTTCTCGTTCACCTTTGTACCGGCGATGGCTGCCCTGTTGGTCAGGGAGCCCAAGCTCCACGCGAACAAGGAGGGGCACGAGAGCGACCAAGACGAAGAACATGAGACTGCCATCATCCGCGTCCTGCGCGGCCGTATTGAACCGGCGATCCAAGCGGCGATTCGTAGGCCCAAGGCAGTGTTCGCTGGCGCCATTTTGATGCTCGCGATGGGCGTGGTCGGCTTTACGATGCTGGGTCGAGAGTTCATGCCAACGCTTGATGAGGGAAATCTCGCTATGCAAGCGTTGCGTGTGCCATCGACGTCGCTTGAGCAATCGTTGGCTATGCAATTGGCGCTGGAGAAGGCCATTGCTGCTGAACCAGAGGTTGTGACGGTCTTCTCGCGGACCGGTACTGCAGAAGCAGCTATCGACCCCATGCCGACCAACATCTCCGACAGTGTGATCGTACTTAAACCGAGAAAGGAGTGGCCAGACTCTTCCCTGAGCAAGGAGGATCTGATTGCAAGGTTTGAGAAGATCGCCGCCTCGCAGATAGGCAACAGCTTTGAATTCAGCCAGCCCATCGAGCTGCGCTTCAATGAGCTGATCTCAGGCGTGCGTACGGACCTGGCCGTCATGATCTACGGCGACAACTTCGAGCAACTGCAAGCTGTTGCCGATCAGGTCGCGCTGAAGCTGAGGAATGTCCAGGGCTCAGCGGATGTCCGTGTTGAACAGATTTCCGGCCTGCCCACGCTCAATGTGGCAATCGATCATCTTGCAGCTGCGCAGTATGGCCTCACGGCAGCGGACGTGAGCGACGCGCTTTCAACCGGTATTGGCGGCGCTGCGGCAGGCAAGATCTTCGAGGGCGACCGCCGGTTCGATGTTGTTGTGCGCCTCGGCGACGATGCACGCAATGACCCCGATCAGCTCGCGTCACTGCCGATTGCAACTCCAACTGGGGGCATCGTGCCGCTCTCCTCTGTCGCACGCATTGAGATCAGCGAGGGGCCGAACCAGATCAGTCGAAACAATGGAAGCCGTCGTGTGGTGGTGCAGGCAAATGTTCGCGGTCGTGACTTGGGCGGGTTTGTTGGAGAGGCCCAGGCGGCGGTGAAGGACGTACAGCTTCCGCCGGGCGCCCACATGACGTGGGGAGGTCAGTTCGAGAACTTGCAGCGGGCTGAAAAGCGACTCATGACAGTTGTTCCGATTGTCTTCCTATTGATCGGCAGCCTGCTGTTCATGGCATTGGGCAGCGCAAAGGAGGCGGGCCTGGTGTTCACCTGCGTCCCACTGGCCCTGGTTGGCGGAATTCTCGCGTTGCTGGTGCGTGGTATGCCGTTCTCGGTATCTGCCGCCGTCGGATTCATCGCGGTATCGGGTGTTGCGACCCTGAATGGATTGGTGCTCATGCAAGCCATCAGAGAGAGGCTTGATGCAGGTGACAGTCCATTGATCGCTGCAATGAACGGTGCCGGCAGCCGAATTCGCGCGGTGGTGACCACCGCGCTGGTGGCGATCGTTGGCTTCATTCCAATGGCTATTGCGAGTGGATCTGGTGCTGAGGTGCAGAAGCCTCTCGCCACGGTGGTCATTGGCGGCCTGTTGACCGCAACAGTGCTAACACTTCTTGTGCTGCCGACATTTGCGGGACGCTTGGCCAAGGCAGGCCCGAAAGGGCAACCGGAAACTGTCCACTGAATGATGGAGTGTTTGGGCCCGGCAGAGCATCTGCCTGCCGGACTTCCCGTTCCATTTTTATGACGTTGGAGGGAACAAATGAACCTGACCACAGAACTCGAACTGCCAGTAATACTCCCAGGTGTCTCTCGGGACGACAGCTGCGTCCAGAGGCTGGTCGCTGGTCTTCAGGACATGGAGGGAGTATCGCGCGTGCACATTCGCGAGGGTAGCGACGAAGCTCTCGGAACGCTCTGCATTCATTACGACCCCGAGATCGTCTCGCTTCAGCGAGTGCGAGAGGTGGCGGCATCCGTGGGCATTGAGTTGGGTGATCGGTATGGCCACCTTTTCTTGGAGCTTGGTTCGGCCGTTCACGCACGAAAGGCAAGGACAATTGCGGCGCAAGTGCAGGCCGTACCAGGCGTCATTGAAGCCACCACCAGCCCAGCTGGTGGCATAAGCATCGAGTACGAGAGAGCCAAGACAGGCGAGGCGGAGCTGAGAGCGAAGCTTGAGGCGCTGGGTGTAGCGCAAGAGCCACCGAGTCCGAGGGGAGATTTGAAGGATCAGCACGAAGGACACGATCACAAGGACCGACAGGACCCCGGTCATTCCCACGGGGGCACGCTAGGTGGCAATAGTGAGCTGATCTTCTCACTTGCTTGCGGCCTGCTCCTGATCGTGGGATTTGCGATTGAAAAGCTTGGGTTGACCCAAACGCCCTGGATCCCCACAGCGTTTTACGTAGCAGCCTACGTCTTTGGCGGCTGGTTCACGCTTGGCGAGGCGATCGGGAACATCAAGCTGAAGCGCTTTGAGATCGATACGCTGATGCTGGTTGCAGCGGCAGGCGCAGCCGCGCTCGGCGCATGGGCCGAAGGCGCCTTGCTTCTGTTCCTCTTCAGTCTCGGTCACGCCCTTGAACACTACGCGATGGGCCGGGCTAAACGTGCGATAGAAGCTCTCGCCAAGCTTGCCCCAGAAACTGCCAGGGTGCTGAGGAATGGGCAGGTCGTGGAAGTCCAGGTTGAATCGTTGATACCTGGAGATGTGGTGGTCGTACGTCCCAATGACCGGATGCCGGCGGACGGATTCGTTATCAAAGGGGCTAGCAGCGTTGACCAAGCCCCTGTCACCGGGGAAAGCATCCCGGTTGATAAGCTGGCAGTCAATGACGCTGCTCTAGCACGGGATCGACCTGATTCGGTGGTAATGGAGTCACGTGTTTTCGCCGGCACTATCAATGGCTCCGGCGCCCTGGAGGTTGAAGTCACGCGTCGATCAGGCGAATCGGCACTGGCCCGCGTCGTCAAGATGGTGAGCGAAGCCGAAACCAGGAAATCGCCAACGCAGCGCTTCACAGACAAGTTTGAGAGGGTATTCGTTCCCGCTGTTCTGATCTTGGCCGTGCTGTTACTTTTCTCATGGATCGTGATCGATGAGCCATTCCGCGACAGCTTCTATCGAGCGATGGCGGTACTTGTAGCGGCAAGCCCTTGCGCACTGGCAATCGCGACTCCAAGCGCGGTTCTAGCGGGAATTGCGCGAGCTGCGCGAGGTGGCGTACTCATCAAGGGTGGCGCACCACTGGAGGAGCTGGGCATGGTCCGTGCCATCGCGTTCGACAAGACTGGAACGCTCACTGAAGGCAAGCCGCGAATTACCGACATCAAAGTGATGCAGGGAACGACAGAGCAGGAACTGCTTCACGTTGCCGTCGCCGTCGAGGCTTTAAGTGACCACCCTTTGGCCGCAGCTATCGTTCGAGATGGTAATACTCGCCTGGGCGATGGACCGGTCATGGTAGCGACAGACCTCGCTAACTTCGCTGGAAGAGGCGTTCAGGCGAAGGTGAACGGCATTGACGTGTGGATAGGAAAGGCAGAAATGTTCGGTAACGACGGCATTGGCGCTCTATCCGCGGGTGCGGAGTCTGCCATTGAGGAGCTCCGTAACGCCGGCAGAACCACGATGGCCGTTCGCCTAGGTGATCGCGACCTAGGTGTCATCGGCCTTATGGATACGCCCCGGCCAGAGGCGCGTGAAGCCCTGGACAAGCTAAGGCGCTTGGGCATCCAACGAATGATCATGATCTCTGGCGACCACCAGACTGTAGCTCAAGCCGTGGCAACGGACGTGGGTCTAAACGAGGCATGGGGAAATCTCATGCCTGACGACAAGGTGAAGGCAATACGTCAGTTGAAGGAGACGGAGCGAGTGGCAATGGTCGGCGACGGTGTGAATGACGCACCCGCAATGGCTAGTGCCAGCGTCGGAATTGCAATGGGTGCCGCCTCTTCGGACGTAGCGCTGGAGACTGCCGACGTCGCGCTTATGTCTGAGGATTTGAGACAGGTTGCATTCTCTGTAGCGCTTAGTCGACGCACGAAACGGGTGATCCGTCAGAACGTGTATGTGAGCCTGGGCGTCGTAGCGTTGTTGGTTCCTGCGACCATCCTAGGTCTTGGCATTGGACCGGCTGTGGCAGTGCATGAAGGTTCAACCTTGTTGGTTGTATTCAATGCGCTGAGGCTCCTTGGCTTCCGTCAGTCGTGACATGCGAATTCTAGTGATTGAGCGCGATCGAGAAGTCGCTTTGAAGATTCTGGCCTACTTCGAGGCCCGAGGGCATCAGCTTGATACCATCGGGGACGGCATCGCCGGCCTTCACTTTGCGGCGTCCAATGGTTACGACGCAGTCATTCTTGATTGGATGCTTCCTCGCATGGAAGGCCCGGAGGTTCTGAGAAGGCTGCGGTTGAATCACGGTGTTTCAGTTCCTGTTGTGATGTTGGCTGCAAAGGTTGCGCTCTCGGACAAAATCATCGCTTTCCGCTCCGGTGCAGATGACTATGTGACCAAGCCTTTTGAGCTCCCGGAGCTCGAAGTTCGCCTAGAGGCGTTGGTTTCCCGTACGGAGGGACGCGTAACAAGGAGGCGGCTGCTGATCGGAGAGCTCACGTTGGACCTGAGTACGTTGGAGGCCACACGGGCTGGAAAACGACTGCATCTGTACCCAGCTTGCAGGAAGCTCCTTGAAGCGCTGATGCGGGCAAGTCCTGCCGCTGTGACCAGGCGGCAGCTTGAGCACACTCTCTGGGGTGACGACCTGCCCGACGGGGATCTTCTGCGATCACAGATGTCCAGCCTGCGGCGAAGCATTGATGGTCCGTTTGAGGAAAAGATGATCCAGACGCTGCCGCGGGTTGGGTATCGACTGATACCGCCATCAAGGCCTATGCCCCCCCCGGGGAAGGGAGGCCCTATGACGGTGAGGCGTAGACATGGCTGCAGAGCCGTCAGTGCAGACCTTGAGCGCCTGACTATTTGGCCACGTATTCTGATCAGAGTATGACCATGTGGAAGCCAGCCGCACTCCCAATTGGCGCGTTCTTGGCCGCAGCGATTTGGGGCGCAGCGGCCATGGTGCCCTTCGCGCCGGCATCAGAAGAGATGATGTTTTGGATACCGGTGTCGATTGCGCTAACGAGTGCGGCTGCTGCATTGGTAGTTGCGATGATGCAAGACATCATTCTGGTCGCGGTAAAGAGATGGCCACTGTTCGTGAAATTCTATCCAACCCTCTGCTTGGAGCCACTCCCCTTTGCATTCCTTCCAATCGTGCTGTCACTCGCCGGAATTGCGGAGTTCGGTCCAGCGATGCTGAGTGCAGCTCTATTGCTGATCGGCTTCTCGTTTGCGGAGACTCTCTTCGCCGCCGCCCTCCACAGAGCCCGGGCGACGCCGACCGCGGTTGTGATCTCGATGCAGTGCGCTGCTCTGGTGTTTGCAGTTTACATGTACAAGAAAGGCATCCAAGCGAACGTCAGTGACATCAGTTGGCCGTGGTTCGCATCGTCTGTCACTGCCATGAGTCTATTCTCCTTCCTAGTCGGAAGGTATTGGGCCAACCTGCTTCGTGATGCTGAGGTGGGGTTCTCTCCCTTACTGAAGTGGGTTCTGGTCACCTTCATAGCTGAAGGATCTACTAGTGAATGGAGCCGGTGGAGATTGAAGCAACCTATTAAGCAACGCAGACCACCGGGGCTTCGGTCCAAGCCTCGCAGGAAATAGGATCCGATCAACCAATCCAAATCATGGAGGCTAATTCTTGACAACTGCGAGCGCGACAAATATGACGCAAGGGCGGATGGGACCACCCGTCGTCAGTCTCGCTCTGTGAGAGGTGGCGCATCGAGATCACGTTTGTGGAGGTCTTCTACCGGCCGGAAGCAATACCCCGAGGTAGGTCCGTGGTGGCGACTTCTGGTTTCAATGCGCCCGAAGCCCACCGGAGCCTCAAAGATGCGCGCTCAGGGTTGCAGCGGTCGCTGGCGACAGTCGTCATCGGCCGGAGCCTGTCCCCCGCCTACCAACCTTGCTGGCAAGGCCGGTGTTTTTTGATTGCAAGATTCAGACCTATCCCGCCTGACAATCACATTCCCTGGAGTCACCGCCAACATGAATGAAGCCGAGCTGGAACAAGTGCGTACGGCGATGTTTACCGACCCCGGCGTGAAAGCGGTGGATGACCTGCGCCTAGTCCCCGCCAAAGAGCGCGGTCGTGCGATCGCGGCCACCATCACCGTCGCTGCGCCCTCGGTCGACCTGGACCTGGTGCATGCGGTGATCGCCCGCGTGCTGGCCGATCAATTTGACATCGATCAGGTCATGCTGTGCTTCAACGACCCGGGTCCGGTGCCACCACAGCCCACAGCGGCGCCCTTGAAGAAAATGTGATCGCCCGTGGCTCTATGCGTCTGCGTTGGCGGGCGCATAGAGCTGATAACCCGGCAACGCGCACGCGCCGGCATACACAAAGGCCACGCTTTGCCGCGCCCGGGTGAAGGCCACGTAGTACTTTGGTGGGGCGGTGATACGCGCTGCATCTGCCGTGCGCAGGTACTGTGTCAGCGGGCCGTTCGGAAAGATGAGGACCCGGCTGTAGGTGCGGCCCTTGCACTGCCCAAAGTTCACGGCCGGTAGTCCGTCGCACGCTTGCCGCCGGTCATGCCGGAGCACGGTGGGCGCAAACTCCTGCATGTACGCTTCAACATCCGCTGGAGCGACGAGGTAGATGCCATCGTGCCCGGTGACCTCGCCATTGCCTGATTGGGTTCGCGGCATCTGCGGATAGAGCGTGTCCGCCATATCGCACAGGGCCTGGACGCAGCGAAGGCTGATGAGGCGGTGATCCAGCTGGCATAAGCCGTCCGCCTCCCAAATCTGAAACAGCGCTGCCAGATTGGGTCCACGATACTGGCTGTGCCTTTGAGCATAGTTGGTGGCATACGTCGCCTGCCGCGTATCACCCACCAACGTGATGGCAATGCCGCTCTTCAACAGCCGCTCGACCAGATCCAGATCAAAGCCGGCGAGGTCCTGAACTTCGTCGATGTAGAGCTCGTCGTACATGGCCGCCAGGCGTGCCATGACCTGACCTTGGGTGAGCTCATCGCAGCGCACAGCGAAATCGGCCGCCCGGTCCGAATACATCCGGTTGCCTGCCAAGTAGTGGCGCGCCACCTGGGTGCGTGGGGCCCTGTTATTGGTGACACCTTCTACGAACAGGATGGTCTCGATGCGAGGCTCAGGGCAAAGCGCTGCCTGGTACGGGCGGATGCACTGGCACAGCAGGAAGCCATACCAGCTGTGCAAAGTGACATGCACGGGGACCGCACCGGCGTGGACCTCAAACGAGCGCCGGATCTCTTCTAGATTCTCCAGCGTGTAGGTGACAATCGCGATGCGACGCCCAGGCCGCTCCAGGGCCTGCCGGACCAGCAAGGTGGTCTTGCCCGAGCCGGCCGCCGAAAGCAGGACCCGGTTAGGTGATGGCGCGCTGGACATAGTCCGGGAACCTGATCGAGTGCGGGCTGTTGAAGATCGCCAGGGCCGTATCGGTCTTATGGCCCTTCATGTACTTGAGCAGCGCCACCTCATCGGCAAACGTCTTGCCCAGCACGGTATTGAGTTCGGCCAGCGAGTTGGCTTTGATCAGCTGCTCTTCCAGCGATGGGGCGCTTTCGTCGGAATCGTAATAGATCGCGTTGATGTGTTCGGCATAGCGCTCCTGCACAACGGCGATATCGCCATCATTGTCGGTGATCACCTTGGCCTGGATTTTCAGCCGATCTGCAATCTGCAAGAAGCGCTTGAATGCCAGCGACTTGACCGAAATGATGTCTACGCCGCGAGCCATCGGCGCCACGCCATGGTGGTCGCTGTAGGCGCGCTGCACGATCAGCTCGTCGGAAGGGCCTTCCACCAGGATCGCCTGCTTGGCCAGGATCAATCGCAGCGTGTCGTGGCCCGGCAGCTTCATGAAATAGTCATGGGTATCGCTCGGCAGCTGGTCCAGCTTCATCTGGCCCTGCGCGCTGAACAGGATCACGTTGTCCACGCCCAGCTTATTCAACACGAAGCTGCTGTGGGTGGCGATGATCACCTGCTGGGCGGTGGAGAGGGCCGCAATCTTGTCGATCAGCTGGGTCATGCTGGAATAGGACAGATGGTTCTCCGGCTCCTCGATCAGCAGCACGTGGGCAGCGCCGGCCGCGTGCATCGCCAGCTTCATCTTCACCGCGCTTTGCTCACCCTTGCCGGCCTGGGTGAACGGGAGCTCATCCAGGTAAGGTGACAAGCTGGTTTCCCATGTTGAGCGCGGCGATGTGTCCACACCCACCGTCAGCGCCCGGTGGCTGATGTCCCCGGTGTGCTCGGTCAGGTACGCATTGATGGCCGCCACGTCCGCCTCTTCGGAAAAACTCTGCCGCATGCGGCGGAAGCTCAACGACAGCGAGACGCGCTGCGCAGGCGTCAGTGCCTGATCGATGATGCCGGCGATATAGCGATCGGCACCGGACAAGGTCTTGATGCCGTGAGTGTCGATGATGGTCGAATCGAACGGAATGCTGCGAGCGGTGACGCCATTGTTGGCGAAGGAATACCAGCGCACCGTGTAGTACTCCACCGGCAGGCTGACCGCACCCTGGTGCTGCTGCAGGTAGGCGTTGAACTCCTCGCGGTAGTCGTCGTTGAGCTCGACCAGCAGCCGGATGCCGGCGGTATCCAAGCGCAGGGAGTTGTTGGTGCCGCGCAACGACGCCAGCGCGACATCTGCGCCCAGATAGGCTTCGATGGAGATCCGTGGCGGCGAAGCCGGCGTGCCTGCAGCAAGGGTCGCCAGATATTCCTGCACCGCGGGCTGGTGGAACAGGTAGGGCGTGAGCTCGTAGGCGAGATTGCGCCCATGCAGTTGCCCGGTGACCACCACGTGGATGGCCTCCAGCAGGGTGGACTTACCGACCTCGTTGTCGCCCACCACCAGGTTCATGTGGGCGTTGAGGGGCAGGTCCAGATGGCGAAACGACTTGAAATTGTCGATGACGATACGTTCGATCGGCATGCACAGTCCTTTGATGGCCAACGAGTTCGGTGGCGGCGCCTGCTTGCACCCCGGCTGGCCTCCTTTCCGCTCTGGGCCAAACTACCCAGGGATCGCCAGCCTTGGGCGGTTTCGTACTGTTTTGACGACTTGAAATGGCCGAAACGCTGGTTACGCGGGATAATTCAATATTATCCCGCCTGAAATTAGGACCGACATGCCGATCTATCCACCCGTTGAGTAGTACGTAATTACATGGTATGTAATACATTACGAAATAAACGGAGAGGACGCATGGCTCGGTCTGGCTTGTACAAAAGCGATGTGCAGCGTGCCCGGGACAGCCTCCGGGCCGAAGGCAAGAACCCCTCGGTAGACGCCGTCCGCGTGGCGCTGGGCAACACGGGGTCCAAAACCACCATCCACCGCTACCTGAAGGAGCTGGACGAGGAGGAAGGGCAAGGCGTAGGCGCCAAGATCGCGGTCAGCGACGCCTTGCAGGATCTGGTCGCTCGTCTGGCCGAGCGGCTGCACACCGAGGCCGAGGCGGTGGTTGCCCAGGCACAAGAGCGGTTCCAGGTCGCGCTACACGAGCGCAACCAAGCGCTGGAGCAGGCCCGGCAAGAGGCCGGCAATCTCAGTGCGCAGCTTCAGCGCACCGAAACAGTGCTGCAGGCTGAACGCGGCACGGGCGAAGCGCTCAGGCGGGAGATGGCCAGCCGTGCCACTGACCTGGCCCAACTGGAGGAGCGCATTGCGGGCCTCACGGCGCGGCTGGCGGAGCACGAAAGCCACGCGCGCTCCTTGGAGCAGAAGCATGAGCATGCCAGGGAATCCCTTGAGCACTACCGCACCTCGGTCAAGGATCAGCGCGAGCAGGAGCAACGCCGGCACGAGCACCAGGTCCAGGAACTGCAGGTCGCCCTGCGCCAGGCCAACGAAGCGTTGACCGCCAAAAACCACGACTTGGTACAGCTCAACCGGGAAAACGGCCAGTGGCTGGAGCGTCACACCCGACTGGAAAAGGAGGTGGCGCAGCTGCGCCAGACCATCCAGACGCAACAGGGCGAGCTCGATACGCTGCGCCTGACTGCGGCCGAACACCAAGCGTTGCAGGTGCGCTGGGGTCAAGATACGCAGAGTTTGGACGCCCTTCGACAAGAGCTTGTGCAAGCCCGGACCGCGTTGGCCCAGGAGCGCGAACGACGCGAGCACGCCGAGGCGGAGACGCTGCGCGCCACAGTGCGCCTGGGCACCTTGGAGCCACTTTTGGCCCAGCTGCAGCCGGCAAGTAACAGCGGTAAAGGCTCCAAGCGGATCTCATCGGAAGAGACGCCGTCGCCATAGCCTAGATAAAGACACTAGGCACAACGATCGCAAGGAGCTTTGGCATGAGCGTAGTAACCACCACACCCCCGGAGATCACCCGCGCCGTGCGGCGCCTGACCGATTCCGTCGTGCGCGGCGCAGAGCCCGTCTATCTGCCTGTGCAGCCGGAAGCCGATGCGATCGTGCATGAGTGCTTTCCCAACGTGCAAGCGAAGATCACGCGGGACGGCGGCCAGATGCGGTGCGGTTGGCAGCTGTGGGAATGGTCGCACGTGCTGGTGGAGGCAGAATTCCATGCCGTGTGGGTCAGCCCCGAGGGTGAAATGGTCGACATCACGCCAAAGCCTGAAGGTGAGACACGCATTCTCTTTGTGCCGGATCCGCGCAGACGCTACGAGGGCCTGGCCATCGACAACGTCCGCATGCCGTTACGCGATGACCTGCTGATCAAGCACTTCATCCAGATGTCTGAAGCGATAGTCCGGGTGATGAACCGCGGCGAGCGAGCATCCCAATATGGAGAGGTGAGCGTTCCCGCCCATGAAATCCAGCCCCTTCTGCACGCTAGGGATTTTTTGGGCCAATCACTCGGTGCGGGACTGCGCGAGCATACGCCGTGCCTGTGTGGCAGCGGCAGCAAGTACAAGCGCTGCCATGGCGCGCAAGTAGAAGCGTTCTTCTGCCGTTGACGGTGGTGCCCCCGGTCGGAATCGAACCGACGTGTACGCGCTTATCTGGCGCGTGCTCTCACCGGAGTATAAGGCCGGCGCTCTGACCAACATGAGCAACAGGGGCGTGATCGATCAATGCGATCACGCCGGTATTCGGTGGTCGAGCTGGCAGATGTGGCTCATGGCGCAAGCATACCCAATCCGCCCAAAGCATCAAAGCACGCAGAGCCTCTATACCCTGAAAGGAAGTAGTCCCGTCGTTACAAAACGCCCCTCCGACCTCGTCGCCATTGGGCGCAGCGGCCACTATGCGGGGATAGTGGGTTTATTAGCTGTTGCCTAGGTTGTCACTTCCCGCCCTAGGCAGGGTGCTCTCATCCATCTTCGGGCGCTTGCCGATAGGTAACGCCCCGCTGACCATGTATACGACGTCCTCGGCTATGTTGGTTGCGTGGTCACCAACCCGCTCGATGTTCTTCACTACGAACAGCAGGTGAGCCAAGTCAAATGCGGAGGCGCGGTCGTCGGCCATGCACTGCACGATATCCTTGAACAAGATCGTGTGCATCGCGTCAATTACTGCATCTTCCTCCCAAACGCGGTAAGCCGAATGAATGTCCATCGTGGCAAAGGACTCCCGCGCTGATTTCAGCTGCAATAGCGTGAGCTCGGCCATACGCTGCATAGGCTCCGCAAGCTCTGCTGGTATCGGAGCCTCGCTCATTGCCATCGAGCGTTTGGCAATGTTGTAAGCAAGATCGCCCACGCGCTCCAGGTTTGAACTAATTCGGATTGCTGCCATCACATGGCGAAGGTCGATCGCTAGCGGCTGTCTACGCGCGATCATGCTCACAGCGTCGCTATCAATCTGCGCCGCAAGCCGGTTCAGTCGCTCCTCACGCTCTGCCACTTCCTTGGCCATTTGCTCGTTGCCACGCCGTAGCGACCAGACGGCATCCGTAAGCTGCTGTTCGGCAAGGATGCCGAGCTCAAGGATGTGTGAAGTAAGCCCCCGCAGCTCGACATCGAAAGACTGGACAATATGGTCGGTCATGACCTTTGCTCCTCAGCCGAAACGGCCGGTGATGTACTCGTGGGTCTTCTGCTCTTTCGGATTAGTAAAAAACTCCGCCGTAGGGCCACTCTCAATGAGCTGTCCCATGTGCATGAATGCCGTCCTGTCCGAGATCCGCGCAGCCTGCTGCATGTTGTGGGTAACAATGACGATGGTGTACTGCGCACGCAACTCGTCGATCAGCTCTTCAATCCGCGCAGTTGCAATGGGATCGAGTGCAGATGTGGGTTCATCAAAGAGAATGATCTCGGGGTTGGGCGCCAGCGCCCTGGCTATGCACAGACGCTGCTGCTGACCGCCGGACAACTCGAATGCTGACTTACCCAGCCTGTCCTTCACCTCATCCCAGAGGGCCGCTCCGCGCAATGCGCGTTCGACATGCTCAGTGACAACTGATTTGTTGCGCACACCGCGAATCATGATCCCTGAGGCCACGTTGTCAAAGATCGATTTCGGGAACGGATTTGGCTTCTGAAAAACCATGCCAATGCGCAGCCTCACGCGCATCGGGTCCACATCCGGCCCTACGATATTCAGGTTCTCCGGCATGAGGGTGATCGCGCCGGAGTACCGGTTGTTCGGATACAGGTCATGCATCCGGTTGAAGCAGCGCAGTAGCGTACTTTTGCCGCAGCCCGAGGGGCCGATCAGCGCAGTGACCTGATTGCTGCCGATCGACAGGTTGATGTCCTTCAGCGCGTGGAACTTGTCGTAATGGAAGTCAAGCCCACGAACCTCAGCACGCACCGTCGCATCGTGCGCGGGGGTTGAGGTGCGTTCGGCCACGGGAACCGGAATTGAGATGGTCGAGTGATTCATGTTGTCTCCGTGGATCACCGCAGGCGGCGGCGAAGGCGGTAACGCAGCCAGATTGCAAAGCCGTTCATCAGCAGGGTCATACCCAGCAGCACCAGCCCGGCGGCAGCTGCATTCACGTGAAAGCCAGCCTGCGGTCGCGACACCCAGTTGAACATCTGGATGGGCATCACGGTGAAGGGGGAGCTGAGCCATTCAAAACTGATGAAGGGAGCAGATGCCTGGATTGGTGATGGCGGCAGGAAGGCAATGAAGGTCAGTGCGCCGATGGTGATGATCGGCGCGGTTTCGCCAATGGCCCGCGACATGCCCACGATGGCGCCAGTCAGGATTCCCGGACGCGCGGCGGGAAGTAGAAAGATGCTGACGGTCTGCCACTGATCTGCCCCCAGCCCGAAAGCAGCCTCGCGGATGTCTTGAGGAATGGCGCGCAGTGACTCGCGGGTCGCGACAATGATGATGGGCAGGATCAGCAGAGCAAGCGTCATGCCCGCGACCAGGATCGTTTGGCCGAGCCCGAACATTTGGACGAAGAGGCCCAGTGCCAGCAGTCCGAAAATGATCGAAGGAACGCCAGCAAGGTTGGTGACATTGACCTCAATAAAGTCGGTGACCCAGTGCTTCGGGGCGTATTCCTCAAGATAGACGCCTGCGGCGACCCCCACCGGCACGGCAAGGACCCCGGTCACCAGCATGACAAGGCAAGTACCGATCCAAGCCGAGAGAATACCGGCCGACTCAGGTCGGCGAGAGGGGAAGTTGGTGAAAAAGTCTGGAGTGAGTCTGGCCGCGCCGTCGACTACGAAGTCGGCTACAAGCGCCATCAGAATGGTCAGGGTCAGGAACAGTACCAGCAGCCCGAGCACGGTGAAGCACAAGTCTGAAACTCGTGCGCGCCGTGTAATTGCAGCATCGTCAAGGCCCATGGGCTCGATGTGGTCGCGCATCAGTAGGCCTCCCGGTAGCGCTTGCGGAGCCAGAAGGCGAAGAGGTTGAAACTGAACGTAAGTGCGAAAAGCGTCAGTCCGGCGGCGAAGATGGTCTGATAGGCAATCGACTCATGTGGAAGATCGCCCATGCTCAACTGCACGATGTATGAGGTGATAGTTGCTGCACCCTCGAGCGGATTGGTCGCTATCCTGGCCTGCTGGCCGGCAGCGATAGCCACTACCATAGTCTCGCCGACCGCGCGCGACATTCCGAGCAGGTAAGCGGCGGTGACGCCCGAGAGCGCAGCTGGCGTCACCACCTTCAATCCGGTCTGAAGGCGGGTGAATCCGAGTGCGTATGCCCCCTCACGCAGCGAATCAGGCACGGCGCGCATAGCGTCTTCGCTCATGGA
Source organism: Stenotrophomonas nitritireducens (assembly GCF_001700965.1). Lineage (NCBI taxonomy): Bacteria > Pseudomonadati > Pseudomonadota > Gammaproteobacteria > Lysobacterales > Lysobacteraceae > Stenotrophomonas > Stenotrophomonas nitritireducens. Next base: position 1,932,004 of record NZ_CP016756.1, on the reverse strand, counting down.
TACGATGTAGGGCAAGATCATGATGCCGATGACCACCCCAGACACGAGCAGGTTGAAGCGTGCCAGACCCGGGATGAAGGATTGAAAGATGGGCGTCAAGAACAGCAGAGCGAAGTACCCAAAAGCGACCGTTGGTACGCCTGCAATGAGCTCGAGGAACGGCTTTACCACTTCGCGGAGTCTGGGCTTGGCGAACTCGCTGAGATACAACGCGAGAATCGTGCCGGCAGGCACGGCAACAACCAAGGCAATGGCCGTGGTCATCAGCGTACCCGACAGTAGTGTCATGATCCCGAAGTGCTTCTCTTCGAAGACGGGCGTCCACTGCGTATCGGTCAGGAAGTCCACGATGGACACCTGAGTGAAGAACTTCAAGCTCTCACTGAGTAGGACGTAGAGGATGCCGAAGGTGACCAGAACTGATAGCGCCGCTGCGACGAACAGTACCAGGCGAATGCCTGTGTCGATGGCATGGCGGCGGCGCAGAAATGCGTCGCTTGGCTGAAGCGGGACAGGACCCACATCGAGGAAGGAACCACTACTTTTCATCAGACGGCCTCAGCCAGCGCGCACATCGCTGTGCGCGCCGACCATGATTGTCAGTAAACCAGCTTCTCTTTCAGCAGCTCGTCGATGGAAACGCCAATCTTCGAGCCAGTGAAGCCGGTGCCAATCTCCCGCTTTGCAAAGCGCTCGCGCATTGCGGCCAATGCGTTCTCCGGCAGCGGTACATAGCCCACCTCCTGCACCAATCCTTCGGAGTGCTTGGAGTCCAGATAGAACTCGACAAAGCGCGCGACTTCGGGCTTGGTTTCGGCGGCCTTCTTGCTTACGTAGATGAAGATCGGGCGCGACAGAGGCTGATACTGGCCGGAGCGCGCGGTTTCGACGCTGGGCGCGACCGCCTGGGCGGCGGCGTTGGTCTTGATGCCTACTGCCTTGAGCTTGTCGGCGTTTTCTTCGTAATAGGCCAAACCGAAGAACCCCAGTGCATTGGCATCACCCGAGACTCCCTGCACCAGCACGTTGTCGTCCTCGGAGGCCGTGTAATCGCCGCGACTGGAGTGCTCCTTGCCAACGATGGCGGCGGTGAAATAGTCGTAGGTTCCCGAATCGGTACCTGCACCGTAGAGGACCAGCGGCTTGTCCGGGAAGCTCGGACGAATCTGGTTCCAGTTGGTGATCTTGCCCTGTGCTTCAGGCACCCACATGGCCTTCAGTTCGTCGACGGTGAGGTCATTGGCCCAGGTGTTCTGTGGGTTGACCACGACTGTCAAAGCGTCTATCGCGACTGGAAGCTCGATGTACTCCACGCCAGCGGCCTTGCAGGCTTCCTTCTCCTCACCCTTGATCGGGCGCGACGCATTGGAGATGTCGGTTTCACCGCGACAGAACTTCTTGAAGCCGCCACCGGTTCCTGACATGCCGACCGTTACGTTGATGCCGGCATTTTCTTTCTGGAACTCTTCGGCCATCGCTTCGGTGACGGGAAACACGGTCGACGAACCGTCCGTGCTCACCATGCCGCTGATCTCGGCTGTTTTGCCCGCCGCGGAATTGCCGTTCTGCTCCGAAGCGGCCGGCGTATTGGAGGGCGAGCACGCGACGATGGAGAGCGTGGCTGCCGCAAGAAGGGTGAGACGCAGATACATTGAGAATCTCCTATGTTCGGATGTTCTTGGGTGCTATTGGTATTTGCCCACCGAGCTCCCCAGCTGGATGGGGCAGGACTATTTGAAAAGTCTGGGCGGAGCCGGCACCTCCGCCACACAGTCGCAGGCAGGATCGGTCGGGTGCGGCTGAAGGCACAGCTCAGACCGTCCGCCGCAGCAGTCGTCGAGCAGGAATCCCAACAGCCCATGCATTCCGTCCAGGCAGGCGCGGTAGCGCACGAACCGCCCTTCGCGGGTTCCGCAGATCAACCCGCCGCGACTAAGCACTGCTAAGTGGTTGGAAAGCGTGTTGTGGCGCATCCCCATCATGTCGGTCAGGACTCCGGCCGTGAGGCCTTCCGGCTCGTGGTTCACCAGCGTGCGGAAAATCACCAGGCGCGCCCCATTGCTGAGTGCCGAAAGGGCATCCAATGCGTGGTCGATGGACATCGACGCGCTCAAGGAGCGTCGCTCGAAGTAATCGAAGTCCAGAACACGTTGGGGTTGGGCCATGGAGATTCTCCCGTTGCATATGTCGATATGTCGAGATATGTCGACAGATTGAGATGCTCCCCCTTCTGTATGACAACCTGATGACAGGTGGCTATTCAGATGACGATTCAAGAGGCCTCCAAAGCAAAAGTCCCGCCAGAGCGGGACTTTGTTGGGATACTGGCACCCCAGCGGATGTTCTTTGCCGACTAGCCACACGCAGCTGCGCAACAGGCTGTAACTTGTCTCACTACCTCCCGCGCATAACGGGTCACGCCGATCAGCGTGGCTGACGCGGCACCATTCCAGTCGCCATAGCCCAGCAGCCAGACCGATGGCTCTGCGATCGAACGAACCTTGGTGTCATCCACGTCGATCCGACCTTGGGCGTTGACCAGACCCAGTCCTTCCAGGTGCGACAAGGCCGGCCGGAAGCCGGTGCACCAGATCACCGCGTCGAAGTTGCGTTCGCTGCCATCTGCCCACTGCATGCCGGTGGCGGTGAAACGGACGGGTGGCGTCATGGAAACCAGTACACCGCGGCGCCGTGCGTCCACCACCGGCGGCACCATGACGATGTCGCCAAAACCACCCTCTGGAACATCCGGCTCGCGTCCTTCCTGCTGAGCCCTCCACTTCTCGGTTGCGCGTGCGAATAGAACGCGCCCGTCCACATCGTCGGCGAGAAAGGCTGGCTCCCGCTGGGTGATCCAGGTGGTCTCGGCCACCTTGGATACCTCGGCCAGAATCTGTGCGCCTGAGTTGCCGCCACCGATGATGGCCACGCGCGTTCCGGCGAAGGGTTCGGGATGGCTGTAGTGGGCCGAGTGCAGCTGCACACCGCCGAATGCGTCCAAACCTTCATAGCCGGGCGTGTAGGGACGCCGCCAGGTACCTGTGGCGCTAATCACTGCGCGTGTGTGCCACTGTCGGCCGTCATCTGCTTCCACCAGCAGCCGTTTCCCCGAACGGCTGATGCGTTCCACCTGCACGGGACGGATGACCGGCAGCGCATATTTGTGCTCGTAGCACGCGAGGTAGTCCAGTACTTCCGCCTGCGACGGGTACGGTTCCCGAGTGGCAGGCATCGGCCAACCGGGAATCGAGCTCCAGCCCGCCGGCGAGAACAGATGCAAGGATTCCCACGCATGCTGCCACGCCCCGCCAGGAGACGTTTCGGCATCAAGAATCACATAGGACAGCCCGCTGCGACGCAGGAAGTAACCGGCCGCCAGCCCGGCCTGACCGCCTCCAATTACCACCACATCGATGCTGTCCATCTGGACTTCCTCGCGCTGCAGCACTCAGGCGGCGTTCTTGTGCTGCTGGTCGGAGATATTGAGTGCATCCAAGTAACGCTCGGCGTCCAGCGCGGCCATGCAGCCGAAGCCGGCCGAGGTGATCGCTTGGCGGTAGTGCTGGTCGGCCACATCGCCGGCGGCGAACACGCCTTCCACCGAGGTCTGGGTCGCATTGCCGCCAAGGCCCGAGCGGATGTCCAGGTAGCCGTTGTTCATCGCCAACTGGCCGTCGAACAGCTGGGTGTTCGGGTGGTGGCCGATGGCCACGAAGAACCCGTGTGCATCGAGGTCGCGGGTACTGCCGTCTAGGGTCGACTTCACGCGCACGCCGGTCACGCCGGCCTCGTTGCCCAGCACTTCCTCCACCTGGTGGTGCCAGACGGTTTCGATCTTGCCGGCTTCAACCTTGGCGAATAGCTTGTCCTGCATGATCTTTTCCGCCTTCAGGGTGTCGCGGCGATGGATCAGGTAGACCTTGCGGGCGATGTTGGACAGGTACAGCGCTTCTTCCACGGCGGTGTTGCCGCCGCCCACCACTACCACGTCCTGGTCACGGTAGAAGAAGCCGTCGCAGGTGGCGCAGGCGGAAACGCCGCGGCCCTTGAATTGATCTTCGGTCGGGATGCCCAGGTACTTGGCGGTGGCGCCAGTGGCGATGATCAGCGCGTCGCAGGTGTACTCGGCGCTGTCGCCGATCAGCCTGAACGGGCGCTGGGACAGGTCGGCAGTGTGGATGTGGTCGAAGATGACCTCGGTCTTGAAGCGCTCGGCATGCGCCTGCATGCGAGTCATCAGGTCCGGGCCCATCAGCCCATGGGCATCACCCGGCCAGTTGTCCACTTCCGTGGTGGTCATCAGCTGCCCCCCCTGTTGCAGGCCGGTGATCACCACCGGCTTGAGGTTGGCGCGGGCGGCGTAGACGGCGGCGGTCCAGCCGGCCGGGCCGGAACCAAGGATCAGCAATGGAATGTGTCGGGTGGTGCTCATGGCTCAGCGGCTCCGTGCATCGGCAGGAAAGTAGCGTTTGCCCAGCCGCAAGGCGACGTGGACCAGCAGGATCAGCACCGGCACTTCCACGAGTGGGCCGATGACAGCGGCGAATGCGACCGGCGAGGCCAGGCCGAAAGCCGCGATGGCCACGGCGATCGCCAGTTCGAAGTTGTTGCCTGCTGCAGTGAACGCGATCGCGGTGGTGCGGGGGTAGTCTTTGGCGATCAGCTTGCCCATGAAGAAGCTGATGACGAACTGGATGATGAAGTACAGCGTCAGCGGAATCGCGATGCGTACTGCGTCCATCGGAATTCGCAGCACGTCGCCGCCCTTCAGACTGAACATCGCCACGATAGTAAACAGCAATGCGGCAAGGGTTATCGGACTGATTGCAGGCAGGAATTTCTCTTCATACCAGCGCACACCCTTACGCGCCTTCAGCCATCGACTGGTGAGGAAACCGGCCAGGAACGGGATGCCAAGGTAGATCAGAACAGCCTCGGCGATGGTCCAGAAACTAACATCGATGACGCTGCCCTGCAGACCGAACACCGGCGGCAACCAAGACAGGAAGAACCACGCGTAGAGGCTGAACAGCGCGATCTGGAAGATCGAGTTGAATGCCACCAGTCCAGCAACATACTGGGCGTCGCCACGGGCGAGTTGGTTCCACACCAGCACCATCGCGATGCAGCGGGCCAGCCCGATCAGGATCAGGCCGGTCATGTATTCGGGGTAGTCGCGCAGGAACAGCACGGCCAGGCCGAACATCAGGAACGGGCCGATGATCCAGTTCTGCAGCAGCGAGAGCATCAACACGCGCTTGTCAGCGAAAACCCGCGGCAGTTCTTCGTACTTCACCTTGGCCAGCGGCGGATACATCATCAGGATCAGGCCGATTGCGATCGGGATGTTGGTCGACCCTATGGAGAGGCTGTTCAACGCGCTGGGCGCGCCCTCGAACAACGCCCCCAGGCCGACGCCCAGCGCCATGGCGGCGAAGATCCAGAGCGTGAGGTACCGGTCCAGGAAGGACAGGCGGGAGGTATCAGTGGTCATGGCATTTTCCGGAAAGACGGTCAGTTGATCTGCGCGATCGGCTCGAGCTGGGCCTTGAGCGCGTCGCGGTCGTCCCATGCGTTGTCGGGGATGTCGAGGAAAGCCTTCAGGCGCGCCTTGATGATCTGATGCGCGCGATCGAAGGCTTCGGCCTTCTGTTCGTCCGAGCCTTCAACACCGGCCGGATCGAACAGGCCCCAATGCACCCGCACAAAGTCGCCAAACACCACCGGGCAAGCCTCGGCCGCCGCGCTGTCGCAGACGGTGACGATCAGATCCATCGGGGCGGCATCAGCTTCGGCGAACTCGTCCCACGACTTGCTGCGCAGGCCGTCCACCGGGAAGCCCTCGCGCTGCAGCTGGGCGATCGCGAACGGGTTGACACGACCGGCTGGTTGGCTGCCCGCGCTGAAGGACTCGTAGCGGCCTTCGCCCCATTTTTTCAGGGTCGATTCGGCCAACACGCTCCGAGCGGAATTACCGGTACACAAGAACAAGACGCGACGGGTCATTTGAGCGATCTCTAAGGTAGGGTTGGTCAGCAGCCAGCGGGGCGTTCGCAGGACTGTTCGTCGGCACAGCAGTTTTCGGTGAGGTAGGCCAGCAGCTCGTTCATCGCCACAAACTCGGCCCGGTAGCAGATGGTCCGGCCACGTTGCTCGGCGCTGATCAGGCCGGCAGCCAGCAGTTCCTTCAGATGGAAGGAAAGTGTGGCGCCAGGCAAGGCGAGCGCTTGGGCGATGTCGCCGGCCAGCTTGCCGCCGCTGCCGGCCTGCACCAGCAGGCGGAAGATCGACAGGCGGGTGGCATGGCCCAGGGCAGCAAGAGCGTGGGTTGCGTTTTTATGTTCCATGATTCTAGAATATTCGAATCGAATTGGCAGGACAACCCCCATGCAGCAGATTCCCAACGTGGTTCCGGGCGCCTTGGACATTCCTACGGCCGCCAAGCTCAGTGATCCGGGCGAGCAGCAGCATCGCCCGCGCATCCTGATCTTGTACGGGTCGCTGCGCCCGCAGTCGTTCAGCCGCAAGCTGGCGCTGGAGGCGCAGCGGCTACTGGAACAGCTCGGAGCGGAAACCCGCTTGTTCGACCCGCATGAGCTGCCGATGCTGGACTCGGTGCCAGCTACCCACCCCAAGGTTCAGGAGCTGCGCCAGGCCTCACTGTGGTCCGAAGGCCACGTGTGGGTCAGCCCCGAACGCCACGGCACCCTTACCGCTGTATTCAAGAACCAGATCGACTGGCTGCCGCTGGAAGAAGGCAGCGTTCGACCCACCCAAGGCCGCACGCTGGCAGTGATGCAGGTCTGCGGCGGCTCGCAGTCCTTCAACGTGGTCAACACGCTGCGCGTGCTCGGCCGCTGGATGCGGATGGTGACGATCCCCAACCAATCGTCGGTCGCCAAAGCCTGGCAGGAGTTCGATGACGACGGGCGTATGAAGCCATCGGCGTACTACGATCGGGTGGTGGACGTGATGGAGGAACTGGTCAAGTTCACTCTGCTGGTGCGCGGGCGCAGCGACTACCTGGTGGATCGCTACAGCGAGCGCAAGGGCGCTGTTGAAGCGGCGGCGCTGGCAGCCGCCGCAGGCGTGCTGGAAGCCGCGTTGAACCAAGAGGAAAGCGCATGAACGCTGTCATTTACCACAATCCGAAGTGCGGCACCTCGCGGAACACTCTCGCCTTGATTCGACACGCCGGGATTGAGCCCGAGGTGATTGATTACCTGACCAACCCGCCTAGCCGAGTGCGTCTTATCGAGCTGATTTCCGGAGCTGGCTTGAAGGTGCGTGATGCGATCCGGCAGAAGGGCACGCCGCATGACGAGCTGGGGCTGGGCGATGCCGCACTCAGCGACGATGCCTTGCTCGATGCCATGCTAGCGCACCCGATACTGATCAATCGCCCATTCGTGCAAACGGAGGCGGGTATCCGTCTTTGCCGGCCATCAGAAGTCGTACTCGACATCCTTCCAGCGGTGGACAGGCCGTTTACCAAGGAAGATGGTGAGGTGGTGATCGATCAGGAGGGAAGGCGCGTGGTCTGACAGTTCACTCGGCGTAACACCTTGGGATCATATGCCGTGCCTGGCGCTAGCGGTAGCAAATATGAGCGAGACGCACACCTTCCTATGCTCTGCTCCGCTCGCCAACACTTCGCTCTAGACTTACAATATCGATTCTCTAACCTGATGATCCACCAGCGATGACTCCACCCTGACGCCTGATTGAAGAGCGATCCAGACAGTAACGTCTGGAAAGGGTGCCTGTTTCCTTCGTTTGGCGCGCACTGCCGTGCGCGGAGATCATTTTCTATGTCTGCAATCTATCCCCTGCGCCAGCAATGGCTCGGCAATATCCGTGGCGACTTACTGTCCGGCATCGTCGTTGCACTGGCCCTGATTCCCGAGGCCATCGCGTTTTCCATCATCGCCGGCGTCGACCCCAAAGTGGGCTTGTATGCCTCGTTCTGCATCGCAGTCATCACCGCCATCGCCGGTGGTCGCCCTGGCATGATCTCGGCCGCGACCGGCGCCATGGCCTTGTTGATGGTCACCCTGGTCAAGGATCATGGCATCCAGTACTTGTTCGCGGCGACGATCTTGGCAGGCGTGCTGCAAATGATTGCCGGTGCTATGCGACTGGGCTCGCTGATGCGCTTTGTATCACGCTCGGTGGTCACCGGCTTTGTCAACGCACTGGCTATCTTGATCTTCCTTGCACAGCTACCCGAGCTGATCGGAATGCCTTGGCCGGTCTACGCGATCTGTGCTGTGGGTTTGGCAATCATCTATCTATTGCCGCTGCTGACCAAGGCGATTCCTTCGCCCTTGGTGGCCATCGTCGTCTTGACAGCTGCCTCCATGTACTTCGGGTTTGAGGTGCGCACCGTCGGCGACATGGGCGAACTGCCGGACAGCCTTCCGGTATTTCTGATCCCCAACGTGCCGCTGACCTGGGAAACGCTGCAGATTCTGCTGCCGGTGTCGGCGACGTTGGCGGTGGTAGGCCTGCTGGAGTCGCTGATGACGGCGCAGATCGTGGAAGACATGACCGAGACGCCGAGCCAGAAGAATCGCGAATGTGCAGGCCAAGGGTTAGCCAACACCGTCACCGGGTTCTTCGGAGGCATGGCTGGCTGCGCCATGATCGGCCAGTCGGTGATCAATATCACATCGGGTGGCCGGGGCCGGCTTTCCTGCCTGGTCGCCGGCGTGGTCCTGCTTTTGCTGGTGGTGTACGGCTCGGGCCTGGTGAGTCAGATTCCGATGGCAGCATTGGTGGCGGTGATGATCATGGTCAGCATCGGCACCTTTAGCTGGCGCTCGCTGCGTGAGTTGGCCATCCATCCGAAGAGCTCGTCAGTGGTGATGATTGGCACCGTGATAGTCACCGTGGCTACACACGACCTGGCCAAGGGCGTCCTGACAGGCGTCGTCCTGTCAGCAGTGTTCTTCACCCGGAAGGTTGGCAAAATGCTCACCATCGAGATGACCCAGGTAGACGCAGAGTCAAGCGTCTATGTGGTCAAGGGACAGGTGTTCTTCGCCTCCGCTGGCCAGTTCGTGAGCAGCTTCAACTATCTAGATGTTCCCAAGGACGTCATCATCGATCTGAAAGATGCGCACTTCTGGGATCTGACCGCCGTGGACGCTCTGGACCGGGTGGTAATGAAGCTGCGTGAGCATGGCGCGATTGTCGAGGTCTATGGTCTCAACGACGCGAGTGAGACGCTGGTCGATCGCTTAGGCAAGCATCGAACGCCGGGCGCCACGCTATCGTCTGGCCATTGACCGGCAAATAGGTGGGTGCCGCTAGGCACCCACCTAGAACCTTGTGAGGCGCGGCGTCAACTTTTAGCAGCGACGACTAAGTCTCCACCTACGTGCCTGCGTAATATCAATGGCTTAGCGCAAATCTGGCCTTGTTCGTAATGATTCCCTGCCGAACCTCATGCGCGTCGACCGGAACAGGCACGCAATGCAACCCAGCTGCTTCGAAAGCTTTGCGTGCACCGTGGTAGCCGGGGTCCTCGATGAAAATCCGCTCTCCTGCATCTAGCAACAGAGTGGCGCACAGCGTCAGTGCCTGCTGGGAGCTGGTCAGTATCAGCACGCGATCGGGTGTGGCACGCGCGCCGCGTTCCAGGTTGACATAGTCAGCAATGGCTTGTCGCAGTGGCGCCATGCCCTGCGCAGGGCTGTGCAGCAGTGCCCGGGTGCCGTACTCCTTCAAGACCTGGCGTTCCAGCCGTTTCCAGATCTGCAGGGGAAAGCTGCGCGTCTCCGGCACACCGGGAGCGAATGCGCGCGGCGCCAGGAAATCGCGCACGCCGCCGCGCTGGACGAGCACGCTGCCGCGCTGGCTCAGGCGCGGCGGAGAAGTGCAGGGTGGGGTGTGCCGTGCTTTACCACGTCCGGGCAGGCGTTGCGTGTGTTCGGACACGAAGCTGCCGCTGCCCACGAGGCGTTCAATGAAGCCCTCGGCATGCAACTGGCCGTAGGCGGTCTCGATGGTGTCACGCGAGACGCCCAGCGATTTCGCCAGCGCACGCGACGCTGGCAGGGGCCGGCCGACATCGAGCATGCCATCGAGGATGAGCTGGCGTATGGCGCGTTGCACCCGCAGATGCAGCGGCAAGGCGCTTTGCGCAGGGTCGCCGATCGCGGCCTTCACCGATTCAAGTTGGGCATGTTTGAACAAATGGTCTGCTCTATAGGGTGAAAGTGGCGGGGGAAATCGGGCCATTGTCCGCCTATAAATGGGCACCGCAAGTCCACTGCCGCTGCAGGAGAAGCCCGTTACACATGGCCGATGCCCCCACATCTGCGTCCCTTCACTGGAAGGACCTCCCTCACCCGGTTATCGCCGGGCTCATCTCTGTCATCGTCAACTATGGCGGCACCTTTATCCTGGTGTTCCAGGCCGCCAAGAGCGCGGGCCTAAGCCCGGAACTGACGGCCTCGTGGGTGTGGGCGGTCTCCATAGGAGTCGGTGTCACCGGCATCGTCTTGAGCTGGACGACCCGCGAGCCGATCATCACCGCTTGGTCGACGCCGGCTGCAGCATTTCTGGTCACCGCGCTGACCACGACCCCATACGCGGAAGCTGTGGGCGCCTATCTGATCTCGGCGGCTGCCTTCGTGCTATTAGGCTTGTCGGGCTGGTTCGAGCGCGTGATTCGGCTGATTCCGCCGGGTGTGACCGCCGGACTGCTGGCCGGCATCCTGCTGCAATTCGGTATCGGTGCCTTTGCCGGTGTCAGCCTGGATCCACTGCTGGCGGGCCTGTTGATCGTCGCCTATCTGGTACTCAAGCGTGTGTCGCCGCGTTATGCGGTGGTGGGTGTCCTGGTTTTGGGGCTAGCGTTCCTGTTGTTCCAGGATCGGGTCGATGTCGCTGAGCTGCGTCTGGCATTGGCCGCACCGGTGTTCACCGTGCCGGCGTTCTCCTTCAATGCCCTGTTTAGCGTAGCGTTGCCTCTGTTCCTGATCACGCTGACCGGCCAGTACATGCCGGGCATGCTCGTACTGCGCAATGATGGTTTCAAGACCAGCGCCAGCCCCATCGTGGCGCTGACCGGATTGGGCTCGTTGCTGATGGCGCCGTTCGGCTCGCACGCGTTCAACATCGCCGCCATTACCGCGGCGATCTGCACCGGCCGCGAGGCACACGAACAGCCTTCCAGACGCTGGGTTGCCGGCGTGGCCGCCGGTGTGTTCTACATTCTGGTCGGCGTGTTCGGCGTCACGCTGGCGACGCTGTTCATGGCGTTTCCGGCGACATTCATCGCTACGCTCGCTGGTCTGGCATTGCTGGGCACCATCGGGGGGAGCCTGGCCAGCGCGCTGGCCGACGCCAAGACCCGCGAAGCCGCTCTGATCACGTTCCTGGCTGCGGCCGCCAACATAAAGCTGCTGGGCATTGGCGGGGCGTTCTGGGGTCTGGTGATCGGGCTGGTGGCGTACGCGATCCTCAACGGTCGATCGTCGCAGACCGTGCCGGTGGCCACGGCAATGCCTTTGAATGGGAGGCCCCATTGATGCCGGTTACATACCTCACCCCCACCGGCCACGACCGGCACGGCCGCTATCCCGAAGCGACCAGCGTCGAGGATTTCCGGCGCAATTTGGCAGCGGTGCATGCGCGCATTGAGGCCGCTTGCCACCGCGCCGGACGCGATCCGGCGAAGGTGCGCCTGCTGCCCGTCAGCAAGACCAAACCCGAGGCCAGCCTGCGGCTGGCGTATGCCGCGGGTTGCCGGCTGCTGGGCGAGAACAAGGTGCAGGAAGCGCACCGCAAGTGGGAGGCGATGCAGGATCTGAGCGATCTGCAGTGGTCGGTCATCGGCCATCTGCAAACCAACAAAGCCAAGCAGGTGGCGCGGTTCGCCAGCGAGTTCCAGGCGCTCGACAGCCTGCGCGTCGCCGAGGCGCTGGAGCGACGGCTGCAGATCGAGGGCCGCTCGCTGGATGTTTACGTGCAGGTCAACACCTCGGGTGAGGCAAGCAAGTACGGCCTTGCGCCGGATGACGTGCCAGCCTTCCTCGGGGCGCTGCCTGCGTTCCCGGCGTTGCGTGTGCGCGGCCTTATGACCCTGGCGCTGTTTTCCAGTGAGGCTGAGCGCGTGCGCCGCTGCTTCGGCCTGCTACGCGGGTTGCGCGACCGGCTGCGACAAGAGATGCCTGCTGGCATTGCACTCGACGAACTGTCGATGGGCATGTCGGGTGACTTCGAGATCGCGATCGAAGAAGGGGCGACGGTGGTACGCGTCGGGCAGGCGATCTTCGGTGCGCGCTTGCTGCCCGACCACTACTACTGGCCCGACGATGCGGGTGCTGAAATGGCGACCGCATGAAGAAGGTTGCGGTCATCCGCCATCTGGCATTCGAGAACCTGCGCACGTGGGTGTCGCTGCTCGTCGCGCGCATCTACGCCGTGTCCTATTTGGAAGCAGGTAGCAAACGTGTCTGCGTTGACTGCCTTGTCCCGGTCAGTCTGCTGGTGGGAGCGTGTGTAGACTTTTGTGAAAACAGTATTCAAGTTAGACCGAAATCTGTACAAACCCGGCCAAGGGCTGCGAGCAGAGATGCGACAGTCCCTTGGAGAAACTGGGCGGCTATCTGCACATGAAGCACTAGCGAACTTAAGGAAAGCCCGAAATCAATATTTGGCGGCAACATCGGCTAAGCGGTCTCAGCCGCCAGGCTTGTAGTCCAGATGCCACTGCTCTCCTGATTGACGGTAAGAAGATCGTAGGTCCTCAACATGTTCAATAGGCCAGAGTGCCCGTAGGCGTTGGGTGAGAAGCCAGAGTCGGCTCTCTTGAGATATATGCCCAAAGCATTGAGCGTGACTTTCCCGTCGGGGGTACTAGCTGCAAGCAGCGAAACTGCTTCGACAACAAAACGTGGTCGGCGCTTAATGGGTGCTACAGGACCTGCCGGATGTGGCTCGACGGCGACTACATCTGTGGGCTTGCATGAGCTAGCTGCAACTGGCTCCGCAGTGACTACGACCTCCTTGGTCCACTCAAAGAACTGATCGCAAGCGTTACGCAGCGCATCTGGAGTTTTGGATTCACCAACAATGAAGACTGAAGCGCCTCGTTCGCGAAGTCGGCGGCACAAGTACGCGAAGTCTGAGTCACTGGTGACAAGGCAGAAAGTTTCTGCTCTACGATCGAAGTGTGCTTCGAGCGCATCTAGCGCTAAAGCAATGTCTGAGGTGTTCTTCTTTGCAGCGTACTGAAATTGAAGGCAAGGAGTGAAGGCTTGTCTAACAAGAGCCTCTTCCCAGCTGTTGGTTAGAGTGGACTTGTTTCCGTAGCCGCGACGTAAGGTCACTCGCCCGGCCTGAGCTGCCATCAAAAGCGCAAAATCGATGATCTCGGCTGAGACGTTATCGCAATCAATCATTACGGCGACAGATGCTTCCTGCTGATGGTGTGCCAAATCCTAGTTTTCCTATCCAGTGGGGGGCTTCACGTATTGCCTTGTGTTTGGATTCTGATCTGGGTTAAACGCTAATTCATTGGTCAGAGTCGAACTCCCAAAGCGTCGAGCGTAGGGGTGGTCATAGTTCCTGTTGCAGAAATTCCGTGAGCTAGCTGGAACATGCGCAGCGCTTGGCGTGTTTCCGTAGAAAGAGTTCCATCAATGGCACCCGGGTCGTAGCCTTTTGAGTAGAGCGCAGCTTGCACGCGCATGATCAGCAGCTTCAGGGTGTCAGCGTCCCGGCTCTGCGATGGGAGGCGTGTAGTTGAGCTTGGCTCCAACGTGAGGTTGCTGCCAGTCGATGAAGGCCGGCTGGTCGATGGCTGCAAGCTCTGTACGTTTGACGTATTACCACTATTACCCTTGCTGCTGGTGGTTGAGGGTGGCGTATAGGTGCTCGGCGGCGTATACGTGGCAGGCGGCGTGTAAGAGCGGTATGAGCTGCCTGAGCCGGATGAGTGTGATCGATGGGAGCTATGTGATCGGTGCGAGCTATGACTTCTGTGGCCGGCGTACAGATTGTGGCTGCCAGCATTGAGCGAGGTGCTCAACACAGTTACATACTTGCCATCCATTTCCGAAAGCCGTGAAATATCCAACTGCCCCTTTGAGGGCTCTGTGCTAATAGCGCCAATCGTTGCGCCAATGATCATTAAGGCACTGGACATGCTTGTAGCTCCGGTACGGGGGAGATGGCACGGCTGGTCCAAGCCGGCGTAACCCAAGAGAAGAATCCGCCGCAACGATCTCGCACGGAGCAAGCGCTACAGGCAGGAAGATAGTCGTTCTTCCATGTCGAAATGCTCTGAACCGCGTAAGCCCACAAGGAACGGTCTAGCGAGCATAGTGGAAGGTTGTACAAGGACACAGGGATCCCACTACCGGCAAGTGTCTCCACCGCAGTACTGAGTGCCTCAGAATAGTCAGCGGGATCTGCCCAAAGCTCCTGGTGATGTGCCTTCGCAAAGCCGATGGGTTCTATCCCCATCAAGGCTACATGCTCAACAAAAGGAAGGTTGCGCCAGATGTATCGAGCGAGCTCAGCTAGACGCTCTACGGTTGGCTTCACCAGAACAACACGGATCTCGATACGTTGGTTGGCTGCTTGCATGGCATACAAGCCGCGCAGCGTCTGGGAGAACGCACCAGAGCTCTGGACCACATAGTCGTGCAAGGCGTAATGATCGCCGTAGAGGGGAATTCCCCAGCTTAGGTTCGGATGTACGCCAGAAAACTTGGCATGTAGCCCAGCATCCCGTATGCGTCCATTAGATAGAATATGAATGTGCGTTTCAGGTAGCGATGTCGCACACTTCTTTACGATCTCCACTAGTCCGTCGCCGAGCAGAGTAGGCTCGCCACCGCTAATCGCTAGAGAGGGCTCGCTGACGTCAATCAGGTCGATTAGATCTAGGAGGTGTCCGACGCGCCATGCGTCTTCGACCTCCCTAGGTGGCTGAGAGCACATCAGACAGTAGCTATTGCAGCGCTCGGTGGCGAATAGGACGTTGCCTGTATCACCGCGGCGATAGCGAATCGCAACCTTCTTACGTATAGGGTTGAGTTCGATCGCGTCCCCTGACTTACAGAGGTCTGGCGAACCTTCCAAACGAACCACTGGCAGTGCTTCTGACCCATCCCAGGCTTTACCTGGAAGTATGGCGCCCCAGGGGAGTTCTAGTAGGGCTCCGCTGAGTGTCTCGGAGCCGACTTCTCGCAGGTCCAGGGCTAAACGGTCGAAGGGCAGGGCCGTTTGAGCGAACTCAGTCAGGTCGACGACCTTCAGTAAAGAAGCCTTGGTTGAAGGCGCGATTTGGGCTCCGGTCTCAAGCGGCAACATCGGGTGTCTCTCTAACAATCTTGGGCATTGCCCAGGAGCGCATCAGGCTTCGGGTCCACTGATCAGTGGTTTCGTATTGCTCCAATAGAAAGTCGAAGAGCCCCATATTCCTGCTGCAGAAGTCGCTCGTCGGCCGGTGACCAATTGGGTCCCCTTGGCGTGCATAGTGCTCAATGGGGTCCGCGCCGCACATAGGAACGAATGCACAATCGGAGCAGGTCGGAAGTGCTTCCGCTACTCCAGCACTCAATATGCGCTCCATTGCAGGTGAGACTAGCCACTCCGGAACGGTCTGGGACACGTCCCCCAGTGCAAAGCCGTCATCGCCCATCGCGGCAAGCATCCGGGCTTCGTCGGATGGGTAGACACGTCCATCGTAATCGTAGATCACTGCGCCAAGCCCTGCACCGGAAGGCGAGCGAAGATCGACATAGCCGTGCCCGAAAGAAGTGAAGAGCTGTGAGAGCAACAGGGATGCGTAAGACTCATCCATGGCGTAGCCCGAGCGATTGATCGAGATCAGGTGCTGAAAAGCGCGCCTGTAGAAGGCTAGATAGTCACTAGTTGTGTAGCCGGTTCGCGGCGCTGTACGAGTGGCGAAGCCGTAAGGGCTGAGGGGGCGTAGTGAGATGGAGTGAAAACCTACCTTCCGATACTCGTCGATGATGGCTTCCGGCACCTCGAGGCTTCGTTTGGTGAGGGTTGTGAGTGCGGATACACCATCTTCGCCAAGCCAACGGCGACCTAAGTCAATGCCGTCGATAGTCCGCCGATAGCTGTCGCGCCCAGGTCGAGGCCGGTTGGCGTTGTGGAGCCACTCAGGGCCGTCGAGCGACGTTGAAAGCTTGAAGCGGTGCTCGGCTAGGAACTCAAGTTGTCCCTCGGTGAGGTCGTGCAGAGTTGAGGCAAGCACGAAACGTAGGCTGCGCCCAGCAGATCTATTGCGTTCTACGATCAGTTCCGTAAGACGTATAACCTGCTCGAAGTTGAGCAGCGGTTCGCCACCTTGAAACTCTACTGTCAGCTCTTGGCTAGGCCATTCAAAAAGGCGCTCTACTGCAAGTTCGGCATGTCGCTTTTCCATGTCGAAATCTGCAGCTGTCGTCTCTTGGCGCGATACCTGGCAATAACTGCAGGTGTGATGGCAGCGCAGCGAGACGACGAAGATGTGCAGGGCTGGTCCGCCGAGAATGTAGGATTTCCTAGTGCGAATTTGGCTAAGTAAAGGAGCAATGCTGCTGGTATCCGCGCTTGCGACCGCCAAGTGGCGCGCCTGTATATCAGCAAATAAAGAAGAGTCTGACGGCAGCTCGTGGGCAACGAACTTCTGAAGGTCCTTCATGCCCATAAGGAGCCAGTCTCCGCCCATGGACGAAACAAAAGCTCGATTGTGGTCCCATGGCAGGCGCCGGAATCGGAAGGGCAGCAGTTTGTATGAATCGGAGAGCGCGAAGGCCTGCGGTGACCTAAACTTGGACATCAGGTGTCACCGGCGGTTGGGCCTGCGCCAATGCGGCCTTGAGCAGTTCCTCCTGGAGTCCTGCTGTCTCAGCACGTACTTGTGCCCGGAGGCGCTCGTCCAAGAGATCGCGCGCAAAGGAGGCGTCGATGTCTTCGGGGAGACTGGGAGATTCGAAGGAGGCCACAATCGTGTCGCCCTCGATGCGTAGTTCCACCTTGTGTTTGCCGGTGTAGCGATGGGCCGCTCTAGCGACCACGTCGTCGCTATACAACCGACGGTCAACAACATACTGAGAGCTTTCCATTGCTCATCCCCCTTGGATAGGCGAACTTTGCGCTTGAGCCGTGCTTTTTGCAAGGAAGATAGTTCAGCTCGTAAGAATCATCATGTGCTCGTCGAGGCTTTTTCCGCGGCTATCAAGGGGTTTCGAGTGTTAATTGCGGGCTTCTGTGAGCGCGGCGACGGTTTGCCGGCGTCTGAACGACGGATTCAGGGTCCAATTCCAAGCGTTGCGAGGAATCGCCCAAGACGTTCTGTAGAGATCAACAAAGGATCCTTGCTAAAGGACGTCATGCGACCCAAAGCGGACATACACCGTCTAAAGACAACCGGGCGATACATAACCCGAGTTCCGTTTACACAGAAATCTACATACGCTCGCTGACCGTAGACTGTCGGCTGTAGTCCTACGTATTGCGATTTGCCACTATCTTGCTATCTAGGTATTGAATGATGCTGCGGGTTAGATTGATGGCAAGCAGCGCCTCATCGCGTTCGACAAGCTGATCGTTGGCGTGAGCTAGGCTCCCTCTGTTACGGAGCGGATTAAGTGAATCTAGAATGTTGCCAATGGAAAAGACAATCTTGCGCATTGCGTCGTCTTGGACGCCCATATCGCGCAGCGCAGGATGGCGTTCACGCATCAGTTTGAAAACTTGAGTGACTCCAGGATCTGCTGGCAGCGACGCCAGATCCAGTCCTGCCGATCGACATACCGTTTTCAAATAACCATGGAGAGCCGTGTGAACGCGATCCAAGGCACTCACTGGACCCTGCACCTCTAGCAGCGATGCAGCATCGGCCAAGGCTTGGCGCACCAGCTCGCTGGCTAACCTGGGTGACGTCGGCTCTACGGCGGCTACTTGGCTGCATCGCTTTGCCATGGTAAGCAGCTTCGAATGTGCATCTTGCGTCCGCTGGACCTCTGACCCCACCGGAAATCGTCGGGCAACGCCTCGCACTATCGCTGCCTGAGTCTGCGAATTGGCGGAAGAGAGCACCGCCAAGAAGCGTTGCCGCGTGGTGCCCGGGTAGGCTTCGGGATCGACCGTTAGGTCGCAGTAGGCGGCATAGAACTCACGGTGGGATGGATAGGTGAAATCGCCCAGGTAACCGCCCGACACGCCAATGTAGTGGCTGATGATCCAATGTATTTCAGTCGGGCGTAGGCCTTCCATGGATACCCTTGCTCGCCGGCTGGAAGGCCGGCCCAGTTGGAGGCACTATAGCCTTGGCGCCCAGTTCCGGGCCATAGGGGGGGACATGGATAAGTCGTTTGAGGACGGGACGGTCGACACCCCGGAGAGCGGATCTGTGCTCCGGGAGCGAGGCTCGCTGATTGACAAGGTCAATCGGGCCCGCCTCGAGCTGCTGGATCTATCGACTCGCAACCGGTTGCTTAGCGTTCCCAGGTCCGGCCACGCCAAGACGGTCGAAGTGATCAATGAGCTCGCGCAGGCGATGTATCAGACGCTCGTCATCGACGGAAAGCGCTTCACTTTCGCTGCAGGTAGGGCTGACCCAAAGACAGTCGCAGACGATGCAGTAGGCGAGGAGGGCGATCAGGCCGACTCAGTCGGTGCCGTCCAGGTGGAGGGTGTTGATGCGGAAGCGGACCTCACGCTTGTCGAGGATGAGCTGGACGACTTCGAACTTCTGGCGCAGCCGAACCTAGAGCTGGACGAGCAGGGTCGTCGCGTTAGCCACTGGGACGCCCAGTTGATGACGCGCTTGACACCGACCGGCTTGCAGAAGCGACTCTTAGATCTCTATGTTGATGCCCGCACGCTTCAAGAAGAGCAGGGCATCAACGTGCTCTACCTCGGTATTGGCTATCTAAAATGGCGTGCACCGACAACCCCTAAGATCGATCGATATGCGCCACTCGTGCTGGTGCCCGTCGCCTTGGAGCGCAGCAACGCAGGCGAGAAATTTCACCTCAGATGGCAGGGCGATGAGATCGTCGCCAACCTGTCGCTCCAGCTCTTCCTGCAACGTCAGTTTGAGATGAAGCTTCCCGAAATCGATGAGTTCGAAAGCCTCGACATCGATGACTACCTGTCCAAGGTTGCGTCACTGATTGAGGGCAAGCCTGATTGGGCAGTCATGCCGGACGATGCGGTATTGGGCCTATTCTCGTTTGCGAAGTTCATGATGTATCGGGATCTAGACCCTGTGAGCTGGGAGCAGTTTGGTGGCTTAGGAGCGCTCCGTGCACTTCGGGGCGTAGTTTCGGATGGATTCCCCGGCGCGGCTATTTCGACAAGCGAAGAGGACATTGACGCCACTGTAAGCCCGGAAGAGATGCGCCATGTCGTGGACAGCGACAGCTCCCAGTCCCTCGTTGTCCATGACGTGCTCAAGGGGCGGAGCATCGTCGTTCAAGGGCCGCCGGGGACCGGTAAGTCCCAAACCATCGCGAATGTTATCGCGGGGGCAATTGCCGATAATAAGCGCGTGTTGTTCGTGGCGGAGAAATTGGCGGCCCTAGAAGTTGTGAAGAGGCGCTTGGACCAAGTTCGACTCGGCGCCGCCTGTCTTGAGCTTCACAGCAACAAGGCGAACAAGCGAGCCCTACTGGAAGAACTTCGGCTCACATGGAACTTGAGCCCGCTGGCCGATGAGGACAGCGGCCCGATCGTTCGTCAGCTCATTGAGCGACGCGATTTGCTTAACGCCCATGCCTCGCGCCTGCACCAAGAAATGCTTCCGTCGAGACTGACGCCCTACGAAGTGTTCGGCAACCTTGTTCGGCTGCGTCGGGAGGGGCATGTTACGGCTCGCATTCGGCTTGATTCGCCTCTCGAGTGGACGTGGGAGAGGGTAGAGGAAAACCAGAAGCTGCTTCAGGACCTGTGCGACCGAGTCCTTACAATGGGCATCCCCGACCAGCACGCCTGGGCCGGTGTCGGGAATGATGCGCTGCTGCCGAACGATCGGGACCGGTTGATTGGGGAGATCGCTGAACTCGCCACTACTCTGAAGGAATGGAGGCAACGCACTGTCGAACTGGCCAGCGCTCTCGACCTTACATTCTCGGACAGCCTAGATGCGCCACAAGCCGCAATTGGCCGAACCAAGGTTCTGCTGACTGCGCCGGCTATCGGACCCGATGCACTCGCCGACGCGTCTTGGGAGACTCCTGCGGGCCTCGATAGCCTGATCGAAGACGTTCGGCGTGCGCAGGAGCTGCGCCGAACTTGTAACGAATTCGCGGCCGAATCGGCAATTGAACATGTATGGGAGCAAACGAGGCAAGAGTTGTCGAGTGTTCCTGGTGACTTCCTCCTCGGCAGGGAACTGTCTGTGATGCGCGATGCGCACCAGAAGCTGTCAGGCATGGGGTCTGACCTAGCCCGTCTAGCACAGTTGGTAGGGGAGCAGCGGCCGCTAACATTCGAGGTAATGGCTCATGTCTGCGCGCTTGCGGAGCGTGCAAGCTCAGCGCCGCAGATTGATCGCGATGCTTTAGTTGCTCGTATTTGGGAGCGAGGCGTTGATTCGGTCCAGAACTTGGTCGACTGGGTGCAACAGGTCCAGGCGGCCCGCCGTGAACTAAGTGAGGTTTTCCGCGACTCTGCGTGGTCTGCCAACCTTGAGGGCGCTCGGCTGCAAATCGCTAGCCGTACCGGGAGCCTCATGCGCTTTTTAAGCGGCGAGTGGCGTGCCGCAAATCGGCTGGTCCGCGCGCAGCTGCGAAATCCAAAGCTTCCAGCTGATTCTTTGCTGCCAGCACTGGACAAACTCCTTGACGCCCAGGCGGCGCTCCGCCGGGTCGAGGAGGGCAATGCTCAGGGTGAGGAAGCGTTCGGCGCTAACTGGGAGCGTGATCGCTCTGATACCGCTTTCTTAAGAGGCGTTGTAGCCTGGATGCGTAGCATGCGCCCGTTTGGGCTGGGCGCGCGCGAGCAAGTCGCCACCATTGGTGATAAAGGCTTAGCGGCTGAGTTGGCGGCTCGCCTTGGCCCAGGACTGGCCGAAGTCCAAGCCCTTTTGTCTCCCATACATGAATCATTGCTCACTAGCGGGCAGATGCTGTGGAGCGCGGTAGAGTCCTCGCTTCCAAGGGTTCCGCTGCTTCGATTGTTGGGCGACACGGCCCCGTTCGGACAGGCAATCTCGGTTTGCGATTCGCTGAACAACGCTCAGACGATGACCGTGTCACTGGCCCTCGAACGCATCGACGCTCTGACCAGCACTCAGGCTGCACTTGCCGCACTTGCTCAATTCGACCGGCAAGGCGAAGCCGCGTTCGGTGACCTGTGGCTAGGCCTCGCATCGGATGCTGCTGCGCTTCAAGATGCTTGTCTCTGGATGACCACCAATGCTGAGTTGAGGATGCTGGCCTCGCGCACCGTCGACGCCCAGCAGACGCTTGAGCAGGCGACAAATCAGCTTGAGGAAGCTGAAAGACTGGGCATAGAGCTTTCTGAGCTATTCACTGCTTTACGATTTGCGGGTAACGACGAGGTCGCATCGAATACCGCTGACGTCTCCGTGAATGCCACGATAGGCCAGCTCAAAGCGTGGGAAGCAGATCCGGAAGGGCTTCCGCAATGGGTTGCTTACATAGCTCAAGCAAATGTGGCCAAACGACGTGGACTGAAGAACTTCGTCGATGCGCTGGCGACCGGTGTCTTAACTCCTGATGAGGCCCGGGGCACGTTCGATCTAGCCTATTATGAGGCGGTTCTGTCAGCAATGGTTGCGCGGGCCCCCGAGCTGGCGACGTTCGACGGGAAAAAGCAGACCGAGCTTGTCGAGTCGTTCTGCGAGCTAGACCGAAGCCGCATTGACCTGGCTCGGCGGCAGGTTTCGCGCTCGCATCGCGAGCGAATCCCGTCGAAGAATGGGGCAGCGGGCCCTGTGGCGGTGATTCTCGGCGAGATGGCGAAGAAGAGAAGCCACCTCCCTATTCGCCAACTGATGGTGTCGGCGGCGCCTGCCATCCAGGCACTCAAGCCGGTTTTCATGATGAGCCCGCTGTCGGTGGCGCAATTTCTACCGCCAGGTGCGGTGGAATTTGATCTTTTGGTCATCGACGAGGCAAGTCAGGTCCAGCCAATCGACGCCTTGGGTGCCATTGCCCGCGCCAAGCAACTGGTCATCGTAGGGGACGAGCGTCAATTGCCGCCCACGCGGTTCTTCTCAAGAGCTCTGGGCGATTCGTCCACACCCGTGGATGAGTCCGCAGCGCCGGCGGACGTTGAGAGTATCTTGGGACTGTGTCTGGCGCGGGGGCTGCCGGACAGAATGCTCCAGTGGCACTACCGAAGCCGCCACCAGTCTCTAATTGCGGTGTCCAATAGTCAGTTCTACGAGAACAAGCTACTGATCGTGCCAAGCCCCTACACGAGTGAGGCGGGCGTGGGTCTGCGGTTCCATCACCTGCCCGACGCCGTTTATGATCGTGGTGGCACTAGCACCAACGCGCGTGAGGCGAAGGCGGTTGCCATGGCGGTCATTGCTCACGCGCAAACGACACCGCATCTTACCTTGGGGGCTGCCGCTTTCTCGACACAGCAACGACGGGCAATCTTTGACGAAGTGGAACTGCTGCGTCGCCAACACCCTGAGACCGAAGGTTTCTTCACGGCACACGCCCATGAGCCGTTCTTCGTCAAAAGCTTGGAGAACATCCAGGGCGATGAACGCGATGTCATCTTCATTTCTATCGGCTATGGCCGAGATTCGCGCGGCGGGGTGAGTATGAACTTCGGTCCGGTCAGTAGCGAAGGCGGCGAACGACGTCTCAACGTGCTCATCAGTCGCGCCAAACAACGATGTGAGGTCTTTTCGTCCATCACTGACGAAGACATCGATCTCAGTCGAGGCAAGGGCAAGGGCACTGCTGCACTCAAACTGTTCTTGCACTATGCCCGCACAGGGCGCCTCCATATTGCCGACGAAGCTGTAGAGCAGCGCAAAAAGACGTTTGAGCAGGAGGTTGCAAAAGCGCTCATCGGTCGTGGCTACGACCTTCACATGAACGTGGGGGTGGCCGGCTTCTTCGTCGACATTGCTATCGCCGATCCGGAGAGGCCAGGGCGCTACATCATTGGTATCGAATGCGACGGAGACTCCTACCGCAGGTCCAACGGTGCGCGTGATCGGGACCGTTTACGTGACCAGGCGCTGCGCGATAAAGGCTGGCAAGTCCAAAGGGTATGGAGTGCGGAATGGTTCCTCAGGCCTGCCGCGGAACTTGATGCCTTGGTGCGCGTCATCGAGCGTTCAAAACTGGAGCCGGACCCCTTTGAGGCAGAGACGGTATCTCGGCCGCGCGCCGTTCCAGTCAACATCGAGAGCGTGGAACACGACGACTTCGTCGAAGTGGGTCTGGTTAGCTCTGACGAGTTACCTCGCACCGAGCCTTATGTGGAAGCCAACTTCGCGGTGCCCAGCCAGCAACAGGAGTTGCATGCAGTTCCAGCAATGCGGATGGCAGGTTTTGTGCGCGACTTGGTTCACGTCGAGGGCCCAATCCATCGGTCAGAGGCCGTTGTTCGCATTCGTTCTCTATGGGGGTTGCAACGGGCCGGAGGGCGCATCCAGAGTGCGGTGGATGAGGGCGTTCGGCGGGCGGTTGAAGACGGTCTGGTGTTGCAGGATGGGGAGTTCCTCCTGTGGCCTGGTCGCGCTATTCGAGTGAGGGACAGAAGCAGCGTTCATTCCCTGAGCCTGCGTCGACCCGAGTTGCTTCCACCTATGGAGATGGATGTCGCGATCTTGGAACTGGTGCGCGAGAACCTAGGGGCATCATTGGACGAAGTAGCACTCCACGTGTCGCGTCGGCTGGGCTTCCGAACGACGAGCGCGCAGCTGCGAGCGGCTCTGGTGGCTAGGGCCGAAACACTTTTGGCGCGTGGTGTCTTGGACCTCCGGAATGGATTGTTGGTGGAGCGAGCTGTTCAACAGTGATCGTGCTCGAGCTGCTGTAAAGACGGGGGAAGTGGGCAATGCTGGTCTTAGTCCCCCACCAGTGAATGCGGAGCCCAGCGATGGGAAATCCTGGACGAATCGGCTTCGAGTTGCTCGTCAATGATCTGAGATAGAAGTCGTCCACGAATTGCAAGGTTCGCATGGCTAATAGCTTCCCCGCATGCGTTCGCCCACCCTTTTGCCACGAGATCAGCCCAAGGCACCACGTCGGGATCCATGCGCAGGGGATGCCCGTGCCATGGCAGTTGCATACCCGCTGAGCGCGGATGTGAGCACCAAGCACAACGCCAGGAACGCGAAAATGAGTGGGCCTTCGGCGCAGTAGAGCGAGCCCAGCAACACGCTGGACCTCATGGCTTCCTGGCCGCCGCCCAGCGCGAGCAGCCCGAGCGGACCCAAGATCACACTAGGGAGGATCATGGCAGCCGGGCCGGTGGGCGGATGCAACGGCCGGTATGGCGAGCGTGTCCGGATTTTTGTGTGCACGGGATTTTGAATCGCCTCGGTTTGGAGCCGGGCATCATTCGTGAGCATTTCCGAACCTGGCCACTGGGCGTTAAGCGACCCAAAGCCGCCAGTCATGCGACAGCGCCTTGGTGGTTGGCGTGGATGCGAGCTATTCGCTTACTTGCGTAATTGGCTTTTGGCTAGGGATTCAATTTGTCTGGCGATCCGATCGAAGGGCTCGATGCTCTGCTCGGCGCGGCAAAGGACCACCGCGCCTTCCAGGCTCGCGATCACGAGTGTCGCCAAGTCCGCAGCCTCATCCTTGCCAATGCCGCCGGATGCGAACGATTTCTCCAGGCGTCGGCGCCAGCCAGCGAAAACCTTGGCGGCCGCTTCGCGTGGTGCATCCCCCTCTGGAACCAGCGGCTCGTCGATGGCAGCGGCCATCACCGGGCATCCGATCCGGAACTTGGATCGCACCAGAATGTCTCGCCAGCTGGCAATGAACTGACCAAGTCCTGCTGGATTGCCTGCTTGCAGGTAAAGGTCGAGTCCGGCATCGACGCGCGCACCGGCAAGCGCGATTGCTTCGACGATGACCTGGTCCTTGCCCCGGGGAAAATGATGATAGGTCGACCCCAAGGGTGCATCGGCGCGCTTCGCCAACTCGCGGATGCTGGTGGCATTGAGGCCATGGCGAGCGAGCATGTCGGCAGCGGCGACCACCATGCGCTGTCGCGAATCCAGGGCGGGCTTGGTCATCGGCGCACCTTGTTATGACGGTCGTCATAGTCTACGCTCCTCGACTATAACAAGTGTCATAGGGCGGAATCGAGCCATGAACGAGGTGCGTTCCACCACGCTGACAGCGGCGGATGGTTATCGGCTGGGCGCCACCCGCTACCCGGCGATGGGGCCGTTGCGTGGTCGCATCATCGTGGCCAGTGCCACCGCGGTCCCGCAGGGTTTCTACAAGCGTTTCGCCGAGCATGCCCGCCGGCGCGGCCATGAGATCCTGACCTTCGACTACCGCGGCATCGGCCAGTCGCGGCCTCCTTCGTTGAAGGGATTTCGCATGGATCTGCTCGACTGGGCCAGGCAAGACCTTGCCGCAGCGGTGGATGCCATGCCGGAGGATGGCGTGCCGCTGTTCATCGCGGGGCACTCGTACGCCGGGCACGCGTTCGGCCTGCTTCCCAACCATGCCAAGGTCGCCGGATTCCATGTCTCCGGTACCGGTGCGGGTTGGCATGGCTGGATGCCGCTCGGCGAGCGGATCAAGGTGCGAGCGCTGTGGGCCGTGCTGGGTCCGGTGACCCGCTGGAAGGGCTATTCGCCGTGGAAGACTCTCGGCATGGGCGAGGACATTCCGGAGGACGCATTCCGACAGTGGCGCCACTGGTGTCGTTTTCCCCACTATTTTTTCGATGATCCGGCGATGAGCGGGATTGAGGCATCCTACGCCACGGTCACGACGCCAATCATCGCGGCCAACGCACTCGATGACCTGTGGGCAGCGCCCGCATCGCGCGATGCGTTCGTGAAAGCCTACAGCAACGCTCCGCTGACGAAACGTGACATCGACCCGCGCAGCCTGGGACGGGCCATCGGACACATGGGCTATTTCCGCCAGAGTGCTGAACCACTGTGGGACGAGATGCTGGACTGGTTTGGATCATTGCCCAAGGGGCGTGCCGTAGAGAAGCTCTCCAGGTTTGATTCACTGCCAAGCCGGCAGACCGCATGAGCTTCCCGGCCGCGCACTTGATACGCCTGGGTTTGATGCTGCTCGCAACAGCGATAAGCAGCATCCTTCACTACGTCGACAACCTGCTGTTCTTCCCATGAATACCCGGAGCCGCCGTGGATCAATCGAGCCATGATCGACGCGTTCTGGTTCGTCATGACGCCACTGGCATTTGCAGGATGGTTGGCGATCAAACGTGGTCATCCGGTAGCCGGGCCCTTGCTCCTGATGGGTTATGCCGGTTGCAACCTGCTATCGCTAGGGCACTACCTCTACGCACCGTTGCACGCCATCAGCGGAAGGATCCATGCCTTCATCCTGCTGGAATCATTTTTAGCGGTGGCGTTGTTGTGCATCTTGGCGCGTACGGCATTCGCACGACATCACGCGCGTCATGGATCGGATGTGAACTGCTTCGACGCGAACGACCGCTTCTGGCCGCAGGGCGTCATGCGACCCAAAGCGGGCATACACCGCCTAGAGACCATCGGGCGATACATAACCTGAGTTCCGTTCGCACAAGAATCTGCACACGCTCGATGCAGATCCGCCTCAATGCAAGGCCACAAGTCGCTATCGTGCGAAAGCAAACCGTAGAGCACGTGTTCGGCACGCTCAAGGCGTGGCTGGGCACGACGCCACTGCTGACGAAGACGCTTCCGAAGGTCAGAACAGAGATCAGCCTGGCGGTTCTGGCTTACAACATGAAGCGCATGATCAAGATTGTCGGAATGCAAGGCATGCTGAGAGCGATCACGGCCTGAGAGACTTGGTTCATTGCTTTGACGAAACCGCTTGAACCGGATGCGCTCTCCCCGAAAGGTCATCGGCAAAGAGTTTTCACACAGCCTCGGCCGACAGCGGACGTTAACTTTGACCTGGAACTTCTTCCTGGAGGCTTCCCAGGATGTCTGGCTCGGATTTACGGGTGGGCGACAGTTGTTCAAGGCGTTAGGTTAGCCAGTGCTGCGGCCGCATCTTACCGGTGCGCTGTCTGACACATCTCTGGACTTCAATCCATA
This sequence comes from Stenotrophomonas nitritireducens, assembly GCF_001700965.1. Classification (NCBI taxonomy): domain Bacteria; kingdom Pseudomonadati; phylum Pseudomonadota; class Gammaproteobacteria; order Lysobacterales; family Lysobacteraceae; genus Stenotrophomonas; species Stenotrophomonas nitritireducens. Next base: position 1,904,772 of record NZ_CP016756.1, on the reverse strand, counting down.
CCGGCTTCTTGCCCTAGTCTATCGAATGCATAACGGGGTACGCGAGTCGTGCGGCCAGCCTCTGCCGATACATCCCGTGCGCAATGCATCGAATACGTGCAAGCAGTACCACAGGTGTACTGACCTTGTGAGCAGGCCATCACTACTGAACAACTAGCGCCCAGGTTGGGCCCCGTTCGTCATATCGGTAAAGAAACCCCTCTTGGTCGACCTGGATGGCAACGCGTCCTTCCGTGTCGATCACGCGACTTATTCCCAGCATACTTTGCGAGATTGGGGCGTGCTGGGAAGATCGCTCTATTTTTTCGGAAATGCTGGGTTTCGCGGACTTTACCTTGCGCAGTTCCCCGCCCGGGCCCTGAAGGAAAATTTCAATTTTGGGCATGGCTATTTCCAGTAGAGGCTGGACAAATTGGTTGCAGATGGCTGTTTGCCAATGCCTCGCCCCCTCGAAGGCGAAGTCGAGGCGTTGGTGGATTCTTAGCTTGAAGCTCGCCCCCAGCTTCGTGGAAGATCAGTCTGAGCAAATCTCGTTCCAGAACTGGATCAAATCTTGAAGCACTTCTGGTGGCTCCCCATTGTGGTCTTCACCGAGATACGGAGCCTCGCGACGCCACTCTTTCGTGCAGAATTTTTGCAGGATGCTGCCGTCGGTTTCGCTGCAGGCCATGTACCACTGACGGAAATAGGTTGCTTCAACAGGACCGTTGAAGAGTTCCTCGATCCGGGCATGCTTTGAGGATTCCTGTATGCGTGAGTAGATCTTGCTCACACCGTAGTCAGGCCCTTCCAGATACTGAAAGAATCGGCTTCCATCGTAAAGTAAAACTCCGGTCACACCTTGGATCTGGTTCCTAGCGCGAGCGTCGATCAACAGTCGATCAACATCTTCTGTTGTCAGGCCTGCGACTGCGGTGCTCGCATAAGCAATCGCGTGATATTGCATTCGTTTATCCTGATGATGACAGCATTTCTGTCGTCCAGATTGGCACATCCCCACCGTTCTTGTGGGAGTTTTTTGTGCCGGTCTGTCGCCATCGAATGCCCTGGCTTTTTTTGCTGAAGGCTTTGCTGCTCTTGCTCGTTCGGGAGCGAAATGCCATGTCCATGCCTGGCCAAAGGCACAGCAACCCAATGGCTAAGGGAGCTCAATGAGGTTCACGGTCTTGGATAGGAGTGGCCTTACCAATATTTTGTAGCCATCGTGATCAAAGCCTGGGGCTGGTTTTGACAGTTTCTTCGCAGCGGCCTTGTCGGGCGCGCTTCCCAGATAGGACCAATTGCGGACCACGTGAATCTGCTCCAAGTCGCTGGAGCGTTCAATGATCCCTACTGCACCTGGTTAGGGCCATGCTTGTTCTTGGCGTTTCACAAGGGCTGATAGAAGTCGATGTCGATGAGTGTCATCAGTCTCTTTTCCACAACAAACCCCAAGGCATCGATGAATCGAGTGGCGAAAGCAGGAGCGTCCAACCCGCAGCTTCTCGATTCCAAGCCGGCTGTAGCAAAGCAGGTGAGTGTCGGCGATAGCTCGCAAGCCCGCGATAGCGGCATGCCTGTTGGCGAACAGGCCATAGCTGGGTGCACCACCTGCTTCATGGACGTTAGCGATGGTGAGCTCACCATGCCCGAAAGTCAGTGTGCACAGCTTCCGGTTGCGCCTCATGCGATGGTTGAACAGCGGCTGGTGGTGTTTGATTTGCTGCGCTTCAAGCAACTTGGCACCGATGTCGCCAGCGGTGCGAATGAACGAGAAATTGAGAGTCGGACTATTCAGTCGCGCATCATTCGCGGATCTCAGGTGGTCGAGGACCCGAGTGCGGATATGGATGCTCTTGCCTATATAGAGGGGTACTCCGCCGTGGCCATGGAAAGTGTAGGTGCCAGGGGCATGGGGGAGGTCGCGAGTGAGCGCGCGTAGATCGGATAACGATTCCATTGGAAACAAGCGTAGCGTCCAACTCTTATTGCTGCAGCGACGGGTTGTTCAGGTGTTCGAGCGAGCGCAAGGAGAGGGCTTTGGCGGACGGCTTCGAGTGGGCTGACGCGGGCTTACAGGGCAGCTTGTATGACGGATGCCAGCGTCACACCAAGCCCGATGCAAAAGGCAGATAACCATAGCGAGGGTCGGCGCGAATGCGGCGGCGCGGTCTTCATACAGCTTCCAAAAGCTGGCTTATGAGTGCTTATGCTCCACTATGCAGGGTGAAGTTGATGTGTCCTGACTTGCTGTTCTCATCACGAAAAAGCCCGGCCGGAGCCGGGCTTTTGTTCAGCCGATTACCAGGCTCCAGTGGATCTCAGAGTCCGGGTATTTGAAGCGGAATCCGTCGTAGTCAGACTGAACGGCAATGTTTCCATTCTCGTCTACCAACGTCTTCACTTCGATCTCTGAGATCGAGCGATTCTTGATGCGAATGCTGTCGACACTGCCGGTAAACAATCGCTTGTTTTGGCGTGACAGAATGCTCACCGAGCGGCGTTGCTGACCTGGCCCTTCCAGGTACATTGCGACTGACCCCATGGAAAATCTCCCTTTGACTTTTTCAAGACATCCTCCGGTCCCGCTAGAGGAGCGCAGATGATTCCTTCATCTCTGTGAAGATCGAGTCAGCGCGAACTGGAGCTAGTTCGTTGAGTGTACATTTCGGCGCTTCCGCCCCCCCGCAGTGAAGCGTTGGACGTCGGCGAGGATCGAGGGCTTGGAGGCCTCGCATCATCCCCCGAAAGGCGTGGAAGGGAGTGCCCAAGCGGACCAACCAGGAGGCGATCAGCTCGACTACCTAGCTGAGGTTTAACAGGCTCGTGGGAAAAGTGAAGTCTTCGCCTTACGACGTTCTTACACATTGTGATCAATGTCGGCTAAGCAGGCTGCCTGAGGCGCGCAAATCGGCGCTGTGCAGCGTATTGGCCGGCTAGCTGGATCCAAGGATGCCCGTTGCTTATGATCAGTTCAGCGACAATTATGCGTTGCGGATTGCAACCCTTGTCACGAGATCGATTGGGGGCATGCACGGGGGCATTATGGTTGTTCTAATTTTTGAAAATTCATGATAATCAGATGGATGTAGAATTTATTTGAATCCCTCCGGGGCGCCAGATTCAACCCGCTCACTGCGCGGGTCGCCAAAGCCCCGCACTGACGGGGCTTTTGCTTGTCCGCAGTCCGCCCGCCGCTGTTGCTGACGACGGCCAGCAGCGCATGCAGCGCTGACCATGCCGCCTACGTTGCGGCTCAGCTCGCCCAGCCGCAACCGGCGGCATGCTGCCTGGATTGGCGTCGGCTGGCGCGCAGGGCGCGGCCTACCCGTGATTCGGTGCTGCGCTCAAGCACACAATCGATGTAATCGGCTGCCAGCAGCAGCCCATCCAGATCGACATGACAGCCGATCCCCAACGCGTCGAACGCATGCACCAGGTCCTCGGTAGCCAGGCTGCCAGCGGCGCCCGGGGCATGGCGGTCGCCACCAAGCCCTGAAATGGCGCCATCAAAGGCGCGCACGCCATGTTCCAGCGCTTCGATCGTGTTGGCGATGCCAAACCCGTAGGTGTCACGGAAGTGTGCGGCCAGCCAATGCAGCGGCACCTCCACCGCGCATGCGCGCAGCAGTTTGCCTACCGATGCGGGCGTGCCGGAGCCGGTGGTATCGCACAGGCTGACCTCACGGCAGCCCATGGTGTGGAGCGCCGCCACGGCGCGGGCGACCTCTGCCGGTGCCACCGCACCGCTGAGCGGGCAGTGGATGACGGTGAAAAGCGTGGCGCGTACCTGGATGCCAAGCGCCAGTGCGTGCTCGGCGATCTGGTCGGCACGGCGCAGGCTCTCGCTGCTGCTGCAGTTGAGGTTGGCGCGGCACCAGGCGTTGGACGCGGCCGCGCTGATGGTGATGTCGCGACAACCGGCAGCAATGGCCAATTCCAGTGCCTTGATGTCGGCCACTCTCACCGAACGGATGCGGTCGATGGGTGCGACGCCCAGCTGCGTGCACAGCGCAGCGCTATCGGCCATCTGCGGGAGCAGGCGCGATGTGCTGAACGCACCGACTTCCATCTCCGTGATGCCGGCCGATTCCAGCAGTTCGATCAGGTTGATGCGCACCGCCGTGGGCAGCAGCTTGGTCTGGTGCTGCAAGCCGCTGCATGCACCGACCTCGATGATGCGCACACGATCTTCGTCCTCGTTGCCCCCGGCCATCATTGCCTGCGCAGCACATCGAGCAGGTCGATGGCATATTCGCAGCGGATCTGCCCGGCGTTGTGCAGCGACCGCGCCAGCGTGGTGATTTCATCGCCACGTGCGCCGGCCAGCAAGGCCAGATCGTGTGCGTGCAGGCCTGCCTGGTTATGCGTGGCCGTGCCGGCATCGGCGTGCAGGCTGGCAAGGCTGTGCGCCAGACCGATGGCCGCAATGGCGTGCTTGGCCTCGAGGATGCCGGATACACCGGTAGTTGCCGACATGTCGTGCTCCACCAGGGCGGTGATCAGGGGCAGCGCGATCCTGCCGCACAGGCGGCCACGATGATCGCGATACCAGATGCACAACGGCGCATCGGGATCGCTCTGCGCGGTCCACACACTGTTGTGGAGCGCCCCCGCGGGTGTACTGGTGGCCAGCATGGAGTTGACCACAGCCACGATGCCGGCGTTGTGCAGGGCCATGCGGCCAGGCGTGGTGCAGATGTGGCGGTGCAGGTGGACAATGCGGGCGGCCATGGCATCGGCCTGTTGTGGGGCCAGTGCGAAGCAGTGCCCGTCCAGCGCCACCTGCGCGCACAACAGCTGGCGGTCGGCGATGTCGCTTATCGACGTCCTGTTGCGTGTGCCATGGGTCAGTTGTTCGATCAGGGGCGCCATCCTCGCGATCAGCATGTCGAGGACGCGGCCCTCGGAACGGTCCGGCACCTCGACGATCAGATCAACCTCAAGACACGCACCCAGTTGGCGGGACTGGCGCGCATGCACGGCGATGTCCTTGCAGCCGCCGCCCAGCGCCACCAGCATCGGGTTCATCGTGTTGGCCAGGCCGATCAGCTCATTGCGCAGACGCAGCACCTGCAGGCGCGCATTGTAGACATCGTCGATGCCGGTGAACTGGATGCGCGAGCGGATCAGCGGGCTTGCGCGAAAGGTGATGAAGCCGCCTGCCTGGCGTGCAAGCTCCGCGATGCGGCGGACCCCGGCACTCCACTCCACATCTGCTGGCACCGGGATGCGCAGCTCGGCGCCATTGATCAGCAGGTCTTCCATGAACGTATGCGCGTTCGCATGCATGTCTTGGTTGGCGACCAGCGCAGGAGAAACCATGGGTGGATGGGTCGACCCAGGGTGTTCCGCATGTGTGCCATTCGCACATGCAGGTGCGAGCGTCGCAGTCGATGCAAGCGGTGCTGACGTTGCATGCCTTGCATGCAACGGATGTGCGGAAGTTGCGTTCACATGCATCCTTTCGATTGCGTTCGTGTCGAGCAGGATTGCGCAAAGTGCAAGCAGTAATGTGCTCCGCCAGACACGTGCGGCAGATACAGTTTTTTCGGACAGCGCATGACCGAATGTGGATCCGCCAATTCATCTCTAAATGTCTATTTATGCTCTTTACAGCGTGCGCGGACGCGTAGATACAGTTAGCGCCCGAAAAATTTTGTATGGATTTTTATGCGCTCTGAACCACGTAAGATTTCATTGGCGGAAAAAGTTGCCATGGATATTGGCCGCCAGATATTAGCCGGCGTGTTGAAGCCCGGCGACAAGCTGCCTTCGTTGCGCGAGTACGCGCGATTGAATGGCTATTCCAAGAACACGGTGATCTCGGCATTCGATCTGCTTGGCGAGCGAGCACTGGTGGAAGCACAACACGGCAAAGGTTTTTTTGTGCGTGGTGTGGAGGCGCCGCCGGAACGCGACATCGATGAAGAGCCGGTCGGCTACAGCCGCGTGATCGACACGTTGTGGCTGATGCGGCAGCAGGCCATCCGCGAACCGGGACGCTCGCATCTGGCCGAGGGTTTTCCGCCGGTTGACTGGTTGACGTACATGCGCCTGGACCGCTTCCACCGGCAGGTGGCACGCAGTGGCAGCGGCAGCCTGTTCCGCTACGGCAACCGCTATGGCTACCTGCCGTTGCGCCAGCAGCTGATCCGGCGCATGGCGATGCACGGCATGGAGCTGGGTCCGCGCCAGCTGGTGACCACCTTTGGCGCCAACCATGCGTTGGACCTGATTATCCGACGCTACGTCGCGCCGGGTGACACGGTGCTGGTCGAACAACCCGGCTACTACCCGTTGTTCGGCAAACTGCAGCTGCAGGGCGCCAAGTCGATCGCGATCACGCGGCGTGTGGACGGCCCGGACCTGGCCGAGTTCGAAGCCGCATTGCAGACCAGCAAGGCGCGCGTTTTCTTCATGCAGTCCACCGCGCACAACCCCACCGGCACCGATGTATCCCCCGAGGTTGGCAAGCGCCTGCTGGAGTTGGCGGCCGCGCACAATGTGCTGATCGTCGAGAACGACGCCATGGCCGATTTCAAGCCCAACTCGGCGTTCCGGCTGTCCTCGCTGTCGCAGTTCAGGAACACCTTGTACGTGGGCAGCTTCTCCAAGTCGGTGTCCGCCGCACTGCGCAGCGGTTTCATTGCCGGCGAGAACTCGCACGTCGAGGAACTGGCCGACCTGAAGATGCTGCTGCACATCGGCAGCAGCGAGTACGGCGAGCGTGTGCTGGAGGCAATTCTCCGCGAAGGCAATTTCCTGCGCCACGTGGGCCGCCTGCAGGACCGCGTACGTGCGGCCACCGCCGAAGGCCTGGAGGTATTGCATCGGCTGGATGCAACGGTCTACGCCGCGCCGGAGCAGAGTCTGTATCTGTGGGCACGATTCAGGGGCATTGACGACACCCGGCTGCTGACTTCGCGGCTGTTGTCACGCGGGGTGGTACTGGCCCCGGGCGCGTTCTTCAATGTCGATACGGAACAGGTGTCGCCGTGGACGCGGTTGAATGTTGCGTACTTGAACGATGGTGTGTTCATCGACAGCATCCGCGAAGAGTTGGATCAGGTGCCAGCGATGGCCTGAGCGCTGTTGTGCGGTGCCGGCAAGCGGCACCGCACGTTGGCGCGCATGTGTTGTTCGCAGACGGTGCGTGCGGCAGTGGCTGCCATGGGCGGGAATCGCCGCCGGTGCACGCCAGTAATATGCAAGGCAACGCCTTCACCCCGGCATTCGCAGGCGCCGTTGGAGCACGCCGATGATGGTGGCGGCAGCAGGCCGCCCGTTCCGTCGAGTGCCGGTCCGCTGCAGGATGCCAGCGCAGTTCAGCGCCAGGCGGAAAGGGAGAGTTTCAGTTCCGCGTTGAAGCCCTTGGCCGACTGCAGTGGAATGGCGAAGATGTTCGGCGCCTGCTGGGTGATGCCGACGGCCTTGGTACGCGCGCCCGCCAGCTCGGCCTCGTTCTTCGGTCCGCCGGCCCACTGGTCATCACTCCAGACATAGCGCAGCCGCCAGCCGCCCGCCTCGTCGGGTTTGGCGAAGACCACCAGGGTGTTGCGGAACAGGTATTCACCGGGGATGTGGTTCTTCAGGAACAGCGCACCATCGACCTGATAGCCGGCGTTGCTCACTGCCAGATCGATGGAGAACGCAATCTCGCTGCCGGCCAGGATCTTGCTGCTGTCCAGGAACACCGAGAACAGCACGGTCGAGCGCTTGTCCTTCAATAGGTTGCCCTGCGCATCGAAGATGTCGCCGTACTCGCGTCGGATGGCACATTGGTTGGCCTGTGTGCGCGAGGTGAGTTCATAGGTGTAGGCACCGCGCGGCGCCACCGTGGCCTCGATGTAATAAGAAGACTCGATCTTCTTGCCGCGCTTGCGGGCGGCCTCGATCTCCGGCGGGAACGGCAGCGCATTGATGTCCAGCTGCGCGGTGGCGCAGGTATCGCCGAACAGGAAGCGCACCAGGTTCTGGTAGCCCTCCTCGGAGTTGACGATGCCGAAATAGCCGCTGTGGCTGCGGTTGACGAACGCGCGCGGCGAACCTTCCACATAGGCGTTGGCGATGCGCACCAGCCCGTCGCTGAGCGCGCCCACCGCAAAGGATGACAGCCCGTGCGCGGCGGCGTAGTCGCGGCTGTTGGTGCCGATCAGGCAGAACAGCCGCTCCGGCGGGAAGCCGGAGTTGCCCAGCGTATTGACCTTGTCCTTGGGCACCTTGAGGTACTTGCCCATGTTGGTCCGGTTGAAATTATTCAGGTCGTTGATCGACAGCAGGTTGGGCAGGTTGATGCCGCCCACCTCGATGCCGTTGTGCGGGGTGGCATAGGTGAAGGCCTTGTCGACCATCGCGCGCACCTCGGCGCTGGCCACATCCGGGTTCTGCAGCAGGCAGCGGCAGATCAGCCCGCCCATCGAGTGCGCCACCAGGTAGACGCGGAAGTCCTTGCGCATGGCCGCGTTGTTGCCGCAGATGCTGTCGCGCAGCTGCTCGATGCGCTTGCCCAGCGCGGTGGCCGCATCAATGATGGACGGGGTCTTGCCGTCACCAAAGGCCGGGTCAGCCGGGTCGTAGTAGCGATGGATGACAATGCAGCGTGGCGAGATGCGGTCGCGGCGTTCGGCACCGAATTCGTAGACATCGCGGTAGTCGTAATCCTTCATCAGCCGCACCAGCGGCGACTCGAACACGAACTTGACGATGCTGCCGTCCTGCGCCTGGCGCATCTTGGTGGAGCCGGCCTCGAAACCCATGAACGGGGTGGAGGTGGTTTCCACAATCTCATCGCGGGTCATCGCGTAGCCGCGCACATAGATGACCGGGAAGAAAGGGCGTTCGATGCGTTCCATGGCCGGGCTCTGCGGGGGCTGCTGGCGATGGTGAACGGATTTTTGGGATTTGTCCTGAATCCGTAGCGCTGGCAGCGCCGCCCGCCCAACCCACTCCCCTGTGGCGCAACGGGAGTGGGTTGGGGACGGATGCTGCTGGCCATCCGGCCGGGTGGCGCGGCGACTTGTTTACAAGGAGGGAATATCAGTGGCCCGCAAACTGCGCTATCTGAGTGGCGGCCTCATTCATTCCGGCCGCGATGCCATGTGGGCGGATATCCATGCCTTCGGCGTAAACGAATGACACGTCGGTGACGCCAATCAGGCCCAACACCGAACGCAGGTAAGGCGTGACTGCGTCTGTCGCTTGCCCGGCATGGACACCGCCGCGGGAGCTGAAGACAACGGCACGCACACCGTGGATCAGGCCTTCCGGATAGGTGTCGGTGTAGCGGAAGGTAACCTGCGCTCTGGCGATGAGATCGAACCAGTTCTTCAGCGGCGTAGGCACGTTCAAGTTGTACATGGGCGCTCCGATGAGTATCAGTTCGCAGGCCTTGAGCTCATCGATCAACTTGTCCGAGAGCGCAATGGCATCGCTGACGCGGTCATTCGGCGATTGCGCGCCACGCAGGGCATGGAACAGCTCGGCATCCAGCACTGGCAGATCGATGTCGGCCAAGTCACGCTCGACCACCTGGTCGGTGTAGCCATTGGCGCGTCGTTGGGCCAGGAAGCTGTCGATCAATCCATTGCTGCGGGAGTTTGCGCCGTTGAGGCTGGATTTCAGGGCGAGAATTCGGGTCATGGCGGTTGCCGCGGAAGTTTGACGATGCCGCCACCTTAAGGTTCCTGCTTGTATCCATTGTCCATATCAGATACACACATTGGATCCTTGGAGGATCCAATGTGGCAAATTTCTCAGCCGATATAGACGTTTTTGTCGAGGTTGTCGGGGCCGGCAATTTCGCGCGGGCTGCTGAGCGCTTGCACGTGACCCGGTCGGCGGCGGCAAAGGCGATCGCCCGGCTGGAATCGCGCCTGAAGGTGCGGTTGTTCAACCGCAACACGCGCAGCCTGAATCTTACCGAGGCCGGCGCGACCTACTACGAACACTGTTTGCGCGCCCTGGACGAAATGAAGAGCGCGGAGCAGGCGCTGGAAAGTGGCAAGGCAGAAATCGCCGGGCGGCTCCGGGTTTCGATACCGGTGCTGTTCGGGCATTTGTGCGTGATGCCCATCCTCATCGAGTTGGCGGCGCAGCATCCGCAGCTGCTGCTGGATGTGATGTTCTCCGATCGCATGGTTGACCTGCTGGAGGACGGCGTTGACCTGAGTATCCGCAACGGCAACCCGCCTGACAGTGGTGACCTGGTGGCCAAGCGTCTGGGCGAGCACGGGATGGTGTTCTGTGCGGCGCCGAAATATCTGCGGCGGACTTCAGCGGTATTCGACGTGGCAGCGCTGGAGGGATTGGACGCTGTCGCGTATACCCGGCACGGTCAGGTGGTTGATTGGCGGTTGACCGTGGAGGAGCGTTCAATCTGCGTGCGCCCGAAGGCGCGCATGCAGACCGACGATCTGCAAGGTGTCATGGACGCGGCTGTGGCGGGGATGGGCGTTGCCTGGCTGCCCTCGTGGCTGGCAAGGGAAAACCTTGTGCGTGGAGCGCTCTGGGAGTTGAAGACCATAGGCGCAAGTGCGGTCTTTCCGATCAATGCGCTGTGGCCACGCACGCAGCATATGCCACGCAAACTGCGCACTGCGATCGATCTTCTGGCGGAAAAGCTGCCTGCGCAGCTGGCCATTGTCGAGGGCTGAGCTGGCGGCTTGTCGCTGCGCATGACCACAACGCAGCGCTGCCGCTGCCTGGGCGTGTTCTGCGCGGACCAGGGTTGCTAGTTACGCGTCACCGGCTTCGCCGCGATCCAACTGCCGGTAGCCGATCGCTTCGGTCAGATGGGCCCGTTCAATCGCCGTTTTGGCGGCAAGGTCGGCAATCGTCCGCGCTACCCGCAGGATGCGATGCATCGACCGCGCCGACAGCTGCAGGCGTTCCATCGCCTGCTCAAGCAGGTCTTCGTCGGCAGTGGAAAGGCGGCAATCGCGCAGTGTTTCGGCCTGCGCCAGATACGCATTGGCCTTGCCGGCACGTTGCAGTTGGCGCACACGTGCCTGCATCACCCGTTCGCGCACCTGCGTGCTGCTCTCGCCTGCGCTGGCATCGCCGCGCAGCTCGCTCGGGGCCAGCCGTGGCACCTGCAGATGCAGATCGATGCGGTCCAGCAGCGGCCCGGAAATGCGCGCGCGATAACGGCGGATGCTTTCCACCGAACAGCGGCAGCGCCCGCTGCTGTCGCCGGCCCAACCGCAGGGGCAGGGGTTCATGGCGGCAATCAACTGGAAGCGCGCCGGAAACTCCATGCTGCGTGCCGCCCGCGATACCGTGACCGTGCCCGATTCCAACGGTTCGCGCAGCACTTCCAGCGCATGTCGATTCCACTCCGGCAGTTCATCCAGGAACAGCACACCGTTGTGCGCCAGGGATATTTCACCTGGCCGTGGGTGCGAGCCGCCACCCACCAGGGCGACCGCGCTGGCGGTATGGTGCGGTGCGCGATACGGGCGTTGCCGCCAGCGGCTGGGATCGACGCCGCGGCCACTGGCCGAGGCGATCGCAGCGGTTTCCAGGGCTTCCGCTTCGCTGGCCTCGGGCAGGATGCCGGGCAGGCGCGAGGCCAGCAGGGTCTTGCCGCAACCGGGTGAACCCAGCAACAGTAGATGATGGCCACCTGCGGCTGCGATCTCCAGCGCACGCCGCGCATGCAGCTGGCCGCGCACATCAACGAGGTCGGCCAGTATCGCTGGCTCGGTTGCAGGCACCTGTGCGTCTGGCAGCTGCTTGCTGCCGGCCAGTGCGGCGCACACTTCAAGCAAGGTGCGCGCGACTTTGACCTCGGCGCGCTGGGCGAGCGCGGCTTCGCCCGCATTGCCTGGCGGCACGATCAGGCAGCGCCCCGCGTTGGCGGCCGATATGGCGGCAGGCAAGGCGCCATCCACCGCGCGCAGTTCACCGGTGAGTGCCAGTTCGCCGATGAACTCGTAATCGGCCAGCGCATTGCGGTCGATCTGCCCGCTGGCGGCGAGGATGCCCAGTGCGATCGGCAGATCAAAACGGCCGCCTTCCTTGGGCAGGTCTGCCGGCGCCAGATTGATGGTGATGCGGCGGGCGGGGTAGTCGAACTGTGCGCAGAGAATGGCCGCACGCACCCGGTCACGCGATTCCCGCACGGCGGCTTCGGGCAGGCCAACGATCTGGGTGAAGGGCAGGCCGCCGGACAGGTGGACTTCCACCTGCACCAACGGCGCGTGCACGCCGGCACGGGCGCGGCTGTGCACCAGCGCCAGGCTCACGGGCCCGGTGCTCAGGCGTTCTTGTCGGAGACGCGGCTTTCCAGGGCGACGACGGCTTGTTCCAGCGCGTCGAGCTTTTCACGGGTGCGCAGCAGCACGGCGCGCTGCACTTCGAATTCTTCGCGGGTGACCAGGTCCAGCTTGCTCAGCCCGGCCTGCAGCGCGGTCTTGAAGGTGGCCTGCAGTTCTTCGCGTGATTCACGCAGGCCCGGCGGCACCAGGCTGCTGAGGCGGCGGGCCAGCTCATCGATGTGGTTGAGGTCGATCATGGGGTTTCTCCGCAGGGTTGGGCCTAGCGTGGGAGCTGGCCGCCGTTGGCGGGCATCGGTATCCGTTTTGACTTGCGGTAAGGATAGTCCGGAAGCTGGCGGGTGGCACCCTGTCGTCTCGGGGTATGCTTCAGCCACCACTCAAGGAGCCGACCAATGAAGATGATCATGGCCATCGTCAAGCCGTTCAAACTGGACGACGTGCGAGAGGCGCTGGCAGAACGCGGCGTGGCCGGTATCACCGTCACCGAGGTCAAGGGCTTTGGCCGCCAGAAGGGCCACACCGAGCTGTACCGCGGTGCCGAGTACGTGGTCGATTTCCTGCCCAAGGTGAAGATCGAGGTGGCCGTCACCGATGCACAGGCCGACGAGGTGGTGGAAGCCATCGTCAAGGCCGCCGGCACCGGCAAGATCGGCGACGGCAAGGTGTTTGTCTACGACCTGGGCAGCGTGGTGCGGATCCGCACCGGCGAACTGGATGGCGATGCGCTTTGAGTTTTTTTTGGGGAGTGAGGGTTTAGAGCTTTGAAGCTTTAAAGCACCCCTCCCCAGCCCTCCCCTGGCTGCGCCAAGGGAGGGAGCGGAGCCAGGCTTCTACCCCCTCCATTGCGCCGAAGGCGGAGGGGAGGGTTGGGGAGGGGTCGGCTTTAGCCCTTGATCCGCCGGTAAAGCCGCTTCCACGCATTACGCACGGTCTGCACCCAGCCCGGTTCGGCCAGCATCGCCGCCTGTTCGGCGCTGGGCTTCTGGCCGGTCAGACGCTGGCGCATCTTGACCAGGTTCTTCATGTCGCTGCGGCGTAGCTGGCGGAAGATCGGCCAGTTGCGCAGCCAGCGCGGCGCGCGCAGGGCCGAGGTGAAGTCCAGCAGCACCGGCACGCCGGCGCTGACCACCACGTTGGTGCCATGCAGGTCGTTGTGGGTGATGCCGGCGGCATGCAGGCGGGCGAGGGCGTTCTGCAGCTGGTCGAAGACTTCCTGGCTGACACCCTGCACACCGGCGCTCAAGGTGTCGCCGGGGATGAACTCCATGCCCAGTGCCAGGCCACCCAAGGTGCCCAGCAGGGCCGGTGCGTGCTTCCAGCCCTGCAGGCGCTTAAGCACCCGGGCCTCGCGGCGGACCAGCAGGCGCGCCACCGGCGACAACGGCGTACCACGGTAGCGCCGGTAGTCCTTGACCACAGCCGGGCGCCCGTCCAGTTCGGTGCGGTAGACGTCGGGCTCCAGCAGGCGTTCGCCGCGCTTGAGCAGTTGATTGTCGGGAACCACGGCGTGGTCACCGTCGAAGCGGGGCAATGTGTTCATCAAAACCTTCCTGACGCGGGCAACGGCGCGGAAAGCGTCTTGCAAAGCCGGTCTAACGTGCCCGGGTGGGCGGGATGTGCGCAATTATAAAACTGCACAGTCCATGAATTGCTGAATGTAAAAAAATGTCGGAATGTTGTGACGGAAATGTTCGTTGCAGCTGCGCGCTTGCCCCATTCCAGGCCTTGTGCGCAACGCAGACCCGGAACCGCAGCATTCCGCGTCACGGCTGCGGTGCGGGATGCGTTGACCGCGCGGACAGGGGCTTGTTCGCCCAGTGCCTTGGCCGTCAACTGCGGGCTGATCCGAGCGCTGGTGTGGAACACGGGGTCGAACGGCTTGGCGGTTGCGTCGGGCGCGCGAAGAAGATGCTGGCTTGTACCTCCGCCAAGCCCGACCAGCAGCGTAGGTGACGGGTATTCCGGAGGCGCGTTGCCGACGCGGCAGCTGCAGTGATGACGGGTGGAGAAGAAGGGTTTGTCGTACCCGGTACGGCTTGGGGTACGAAACTTAAAACCCGCTAAATTTTCGATATACAAAATTTGCGGACATCGCGACAGAGCGCGATGTCGCCCTCTCCCGCCTGCGTGGCGCCCCTATGCTTGGACGCAGTAGTGGCGGCGCTGTCAGGCGCGAACCGAACGCTCCTCCGCTGCGTCCCCGGGTCCGGCCGCGGCTGGGAGGTGAGATGATCAAACTGGTGCTGGCGGCCTTGTTCGCGGCCTGCGTGTTGTACATCCATTACCGGGGCAAGGTGCGTGCGCGCTGGTCCCGTCAGTTGCTGGATCACTCCAGTTTCATGGCACCGATCAACGTGGTCATCTACCTGTTCTCGAAAGTGCCGACCACGCCGTTCCTGGATGCGGGCAAGGAGTTCCCGCAGTTGGAGCCGCTGCAGCAGAACTGGCAGGTCATCCGCGATGAGGCCTTGGCCCTGCGTGACGCGGAGAAGATCGCCGCTGCCAGCGGCTACAACGATGCTGGCTTCAACTCATTCTTCCGTCGTGGCTGGAAGCGCTTCTACCTGCGCTGGTATGGCCCGCCGCATCCCTCGGCCAAGGCGTTGTGCCCGCGTACGGTGGCGCTGCTCGAAGCGCTGCCGGAGGTGCGCGCGGCGATGTTCGCGCAGTTGCCGCCAGGCAGTGAGCTGCGCCCGCACCGTGATCCGTTTGCCGGTTCGTTGCGTCTGCATCTGGGCCTGAGCACGCCCAATGATGATGGTTGTTATATCGAGGTCGATGGCATCCGCCGGAGCTGGCGCGATGGTGAGTGGATGATGTTCGACGAGACCTATATCCACCGTGCGCAGAACCAGACCGGGCAGGATCGGGTGATCCTGTTCTGCGACGTGGTGCGGCCATTGCGCTTCGGCTTGCCGGTCTTGTTCAGTCGCGCGGTGGCCGCCACCCTGCTGGCTGGCGGAGCGTCGCCCAACCTGCCG
Source organism: Stenotrophomonas nitritireducens (assembly GCF_001700965.1). Lineage (NCBI taxonomy): Bacteria > Pseudomonadati > Pseudomonadota > Gammaproteobacteria > Lysobacterales > Lysobacteraceae > Stenotrophomonas > Stenotrophomonas nitritireducens. The sequence goes on along the minus strand of NZ_CP016756.1, from coordinate 1,889,531 downwards.
GGTGACCCCACTGGCGGCGTCAACAAGGCATTCGGCAGCGTGTACAAACTGCGCCTGCACGCCAAGGCGCTGCGCGCACGCAGCGTGTTGGCCTACAACTGCCTCAAATGGGGCCTGGTGCTGGCGGTGGTTGCTGCCATCTGGGCGCTGTGAGCGGCGCGCAACGGCGCCGGCATCTGGCCCAGGCCAGTGCAAAGGTGAGTACGGAAGGCACAAAAAACCCCGCATCAAGCGGGGTTTTCTGTTGGCGCTGGCAGCGGGTTTATTCGCCCAGTGCCTTGGCCACGAACGGCGGGCTGACCAGCACACCGGTGTGCAGCGGCGCGGTGTAGTACAGGGTGTCGAACGGCTTGGCGGCCGAATCGGCTTCACGGAAGCCGAAGCTGAAACCGGCCTGCTTGCTGGCCACGGTCACCGACCACCAGCCGGTCGGGTAGCACGGCTGCGGGAACGGCAGGGTCTTGAACGACTGGAAGCCGGCCTTGCCCATTTCCGAACGCATGTCCTTGATCAGGTCCAGCAGCGCCAGCGGCGACTCGCTCTGCTGCACCAGCAGGCCGTCGTCCTTCAGGGCGCGGAAGCAGCTTTCAAAGAACGCCTTGTTGAACAGGCCTTCGGCCGGGCCGACCGGGTCGGTGGAATCCACGATCACCACGTCCACGCTGCCCGGGGCGCAGTTGGCCATATAGGCCACGCCGTCGTCGAACAGCAGCTCGGCGCGCACGTCGCCGTTGGATTCGCACAGCTCCGGGAAGTACTTCTCGGCCATGCGCGTGACCTGCTCATCGATATCGCACTGGGTGGCGCTTTCCACGCCCGGGTGCTTGAGCACCTCGCGCAGGGTGCCGCAGTCGCCGCCGCCGATGATCACCACGCGCTTGGGCGCCGGGTGGGTGAACAGCACCGGGTGGCTGATCATCTCGTGATAGAAGAAGTTGTCCTTCGTGGTCAGCATCATGGCGCCATCGATGACCATCAACTTGCCCCAGTCGGTGCTGTCGTAGATCTCGATCTTCTGGAACGGCGACTGCACCTCGTCCAGCTTGCCGGTGATGCGGAAACCAATAGCCGAACCGGTCGGCTGGAAGTGTTCGATGAACCAGTTTTCGTTGGAGGTCATGATGATTCCTGGGTGCAATGGACTTTTTCCCTTCTCCCGCTGGCGGGAGAAGGTGCCCCAAAGGGGCGGATGAGGGCAGCGGTGAGCCTGCCACAGCAGGGTTTCACCCGTAATCTGGCCCTGAACCCCGATTCAGACAGGCTGGGGGAAGGGCGCGGGCGCGGATTGTAACGGACCCTTGCCCCGCTAGCGTTAGAATGCGCGTCCTTGTTTATCCACAGCTGAGAGTTGCTACGCCGATGAGCGATTGGTCCCTCGAACAGGCCCGCAAGACCTATTCGATTCCGCACTGGTCCGACGGGTATTTCGACGTCGATGCCGCAGGCCACGTGGTGGTCCGTCCCGCAGGTGCCCAGGGCACGGCGGTGTCGTTGCCGCAGATTGTCGATTCGGCGCGCGCTGCCGGCGCCAAACTGCCGTTGCTGGTGCGCTTTCCGGACATCCTCGGCCAGCGCCTGGGCAAGCTGCAGGCCGCGTTCGCGCAGGCCCAGTCCGACTGGGACTACGCCGGTGGCTATACCGCGGTCTACCCGATCAAGGTGAACCAGCACCGTGGCGTGGCCGGCACCCTGGCCAGCCACCACGGCGAAGGCTTTGGCCTGGAAGCCGGCTCCAAGCCGGAGCTGATGGCGGTGCTGGCGCTGAGCCGGCCGGGCGGGCTGATCGTCTGCAACGGCTACAAGGACCGCGAATACATCCGACTGGCGCTGATTGGCCGCAAGCTGGGCCTGCAGACCTATATCGTCATCGAGAAGCCGTCCGAGCTGAAGCTGGTGCTGGAAGAATCCAAGGCACTGGACGTGATGCCGGGCCTGGGCGTGCGCATGCGCCTGGCCTCGCTGGGCGCCGGCAAGTGGCAGAACTCCGGTGGTGACAAGGCCAAGTTCGGCCTGTCGCCGCGCCAGCTGCTGGACCTGTGGAAGAGCCTGCGCGACACCGAATACGCCGATTGCCTGAACCTGCTGCATTTCCACATGGGCAGCCAGATCAGCAATGTGCGCGACATCGCCAACGGCATGCGTGAAGCCACCCGTTACTTCGTCGAGCTGTCGCGCCTTGGCGCCAAGATCAGTCACGTCGACGTGGGCGGCGGCCTGGGTATCGATTACGAAGGCACCCGCTCGCGCAGCTACTGCTCGATCAACTATGGCCTCAGCGCCTACGCCAGCAACATCGTGCAGCCGCTGGCCGAAGCCTGCGAGCAGCACGGCCTGACGCCGCCGCGCATCATCACCGAGTGTGGCCGCGCGATGACCGCGCACCACGCCGTACTGATCGCCAATGTGTCCGAAGTGGAACAGGCCGCCGAAGGCCGTGTGCCGGAAGCGCATGACGACGAGCCGGCGGCGGTCCGCCACCTGCGCGAGATCCACGACGAACTGGACCAGCGTCCGGCGGTGGAGCTGTTCCAGGAGGCCCAGCATTTCCATGCCGAGGGCCTGAGCGCCTATGCGCTTGGCCAGATCGACCTGCCGCAGCGTGCGCGCATCGACGACCTGTTCTACGCCATTGCCAACGGCGTGCGTGCGCGCCTGAGCTACGACGAAAAGAGCCATCGCCCGGCGCTGGATGAGTTGAACGACCGGCTGGTGGACAAGTACTTCGTCAACTTCAGCGTGTTCGAGTCCATCCCGGATGCCTGGGCGATCGACCAGGTGTTCCCGATCGTGCCGATCGAGCGCCTGAACGAGCGCCCCGAGCGTCGCGGCGTGATCGCCGACATGACCTGCGATTCCGATGGCATGGTCAAGACCTACGTCGAGAACGAAAGCCTGGACAGCTCGCTGCCGCTGCACGCGGTGCGTCATGGCGAGAGCTACCGCATCGGCTTCTTCCTGGTTGGTGCCTACCAGGAGATCCTCGGCGACATCCACAACCTGTTCGGCGACACCGACGCGGTGGAAGTGGTGGTCGATGCCGATGGCTACGTGATCACCCAGCAGCGTCGCGGCGACACCACCGACGTGATGCTCGACTACGTGGGTTACAGCCTGGATGAGCTGCGCGCCTCCTACCGCAAGCGCGTGGCCGACGCCCAGTTGCCGGCCGATCGCGCAGCTGAGTTGGATGCAGCGTTGGAAGCCGGCCTGACCGGCTACACCTACCTGTCAGACGAACCGCTGGCCTGACAGCAAGCGGCAATCAAAGCCCCTCTCCCTTCGGGGGAGGGGTTGGGGTGAGGGCAGGTTTTCAAGCGCCCGCCAGTTCAACCCCGAAACACCTGAAACCCTGCAAACGACTGGCTCACCGGCATCAACTCGATGCGGTTGACGTTCAAGTGTGCCGGCAAGCTTGCCACCCAGAAAATCTGCTCGGCGATGTCCTCGGCAGTCATCGGGCTGGCGCCACCGTACAGCTGGTCCGACGCGGCCTGGTTGCCGTGCGTACGCACCAGGGTGAACTCGGTTTCTGCCATGCCGGGCTCGATAGCGGTCACGCGCACGCCGGTGCCATGCAGGTCCGAGCGCAGGCCCAGCGAAAACTGGCTGACAAAGGCCTTGGTGCCGCCATAGGCATTGCCGCCCGGGTAGGGATACAGGGCAGCGGTGGAGCTGATGTTGATGATGGCACCACGGCGCTCTACAAGCTTCGGCAGCAGGTGGTGGGTCAGCGTGACCAGCGCGGTGATGTTGGTGTCGATCATGGTGCGCCAGTCTTCCAGGCTGGCGTGCTGGGCGGCGGCGGTGCCCTGGGCGAGGCCGGCGTTGTTGACCAGCAGGTCGATGTCACGGAAGGCCGGCGGCAATGCGGCCAGCGCGGCTTCCATTGCGGCGGCATCGCGGATGTCGAAGGCGGCAGCGTGGATCTCGTCGGCGCCGAATTCCTCGATCAACGGCTGCAGGCGCTCGGCCCGGCGACCGGTGGCGATCACTTTCCAGCCCGCAGCAGCGAAGCGACGGACGGCGGCGGCGCCGAAACCGGAAGTGGCGCCAGTGATCAGAGCGGTCTTGGACATTGCGGAATCCTTGGGGCAGGGAAGGCCGATTTTCGCACTGTGGCGCCGGAAGCGGGAGAAGGGACAAAGCCAAACCTTGTCTTTGTAGCGCCGAGCCATGCTCGGCAGAGGCTTTACCGCAAAACCCAAACCCCCCTCATCCGCCCCTTCGGGGCACCTCGCTCCGCGCCCCAGCCTCGCGTAGCACGCGGGGCGTACGAACAGTCACGAGCTGTTGGCTCGTAAACGCCTGTTCTTAACCCCGCTTGCGGGAGAAGGGACAAAGCCAAAGCCGAGCGGTGCCTGTAGTGCCGAGCCATGCTCGGCAGGGCTGTAGCCCGGGTAAGCGCAGCGCACCCGGGGCTGTTGGCGGAGAGTCTGAAAGTGATCTTGTGCCCACTTCACGTACACCTGGATAAGCGATTCAACATCGCAATTCGAGGTGAGACAGATGACCGGGAAGAAGGCAGAGACGAAGCATGTACGCAAGCAGCTCAGCACGGAGCTCAGCCAGCAGGCCCTGTTGCGTGCAGTGAAGGACGGTGTTCGGCGGTAGCACGCGAACGCTTTGCCACGCGCGAGCAGGCCAAGGCGCAAGGATTTGAATACATCGAGGTGGACTACAATCGAACCCGGCTGCCCCCGACTCTGGGCTACCTCAGCCCTGAGCAGTACCAGCGGACCCATGTCGCTTGGATAGGTGTCCGTGGGGCGGGGGCAAGATCAGTTTTATTTTTGACCAAAGCTTAGCTCGAGCCATTTTCCCTTAGGCCTATATGCTGATCAGGTTCAACATGGCGGCCGTTACCCACCACGGCCACAGATGGCTGAGGACACAAACATGCCGTTCTGGTACCTGTTGGTCGCCCTTATCGTGCTGGAGATGGTGCTCCTGCTCACATGGAGTCCGCTCTACTTCGGAACCGGCGTCCGGTTGTTCAGCGAGCGCATTCCTGCCTCGGCGGAGATGCGCGAACGGCTGGTGCTGAACTGCCTGGAGCGCGACGTGGCCACGCAGGAGGGGCTTCCACTGGTATTCCGTGCGCTGCCCGATGGCCGTATGGCATTCCGCGAAAGCTTCTTCATCAGCTTCACCGGGCGTTACTACCCGGTGATGCGCGGCCTGGTCGTGGTGGACGCCAAACGCAACCAGGTGCGGGTGGAAGGTATCTGCAACTGGATGACGCTGGGCTTTGGAGTGCTGTGCGTGGCCATGCCCATGGTTGTGGCCTCCACCTGGCCGCTGCTGATCATCTTGGGGTTGTTCGTGTACTGCTACTTCATCCAGCGCCGCCGCTACCACGGCGTCGCCGAAGCCCTGCGCGAACAGATGCGCACCGAGTTGCCGGAAGCGATCATGCAGTTGAGGCGGAGTACGCGGTAACCAAGTAAAACTACTGCACCCCACGCAGTGATTCTGCGCAGGTAGCCACCGCGCCCTGGAGCCAGCATTTCCATTCCGGGAACTGCCGTGAGTCGCACTCATGCACGAAGGATTGCTCTGGAGTTGGAACCCCAGCGCCACGTGCCAAGCCATCGTCGGTTTTGTTGCGCGGGTCACGCTGGACGCTGACTACGTCGCACTTGGTGCACGCATCGCCGTCTTCGACAACGACGGTTGAGCTGGTTGCGTCAACTTTGAAAGTTGTCAACGGACCCCAAAGTTTGTTTCACAAACTTTGGGGTAACACCGCCATCAGCGGTGTTACTGCGCCTTGATCGCCATCGCCTGCAGACCAGTGCCGTTGAGCTTGGCCTTGGCTTCGGCCAGTTCGCTGGCGGTGCCATACGGGCCCATGCGCACGCGGTACACGGTGTTGCCGTTGATCTGCGCCGATTCCACCCGTGCCGCCAAACCCATCATTGCCAGCTTGGCCTTGGTCGACTCGGCATCGCCGGAGGCACCAAATGCACCTGCCTGCAGGATGTAGCGCACGTTGTCCGTCGCCGCCGCAGGTGCGGCAGTTGCCACGGTTGCGGCGGGCGCTGCCGCTGCAGGCGCCGGCTTGGGCGCGGTAGCCGCAGGGGCCGGCGTAGCGCTGGCAACCTGGGCTGGACGCGGTGCGGTTTCGCTGATCGGTGCTGGTTGGCGCGCTGTTTCTGCTACCGGTGCCGGCAACGGGCGTCCTTCCAACGCAGCCTGCGCACGCTGGGCTTCGGTCGGTGCAGCAGCCGGCGTGGTCGGGCTCGCGGCCGCGCTTGCGCGCGCTGCGGCGGCACGGCGCTGTTCCTCTGCCTTGGCACTGGCGGCCAGTTCGGCGTCGGACATCTGCACTTCAGTACCCGGCAACAACGTGTAGAAATCGTACTGGGTGGCTGGCTTCTCTTCCGGCTTGGCACCGGCAGGCGTTGCTGGCTTGTTCGATTCCGCACCGGCGTCAACGTCGGCATCCACCACCGGCGCCGGCTGTGCGTCCGGGTTCGGTTGCGGGCCTACGCGCAGAAAGCCGTCGCCGTCCTTCTTGAACAGGTTGGGCGCTGCCAGGAACACCACGGCCGCAATCGCCACGCCGGCAACCAGCCACACCCAGCCGGGCGTGCCGTTGTCGTTGTTGCGCCGGGCTTGGCTTTTGCCGCGTCGTGCTGCCATGTCTACTGCGTCTCCAGGTGTTTACATCTTTTCCGGGGCACTGACGCCCAGGATGCTCAGGCCATTGGCCAGGGTCTGCCGTGCGGCGCTGGCCAAAGCGAGCTTGGCGTTGCGCTCGGCGGCATCATCCACCAGTACCGGGGTGCCGTGATACCACGTGTGGAAAGCGTGTGCCAATTCACGCAGGTACTGCGCGATCTGGTGCGGTTCCAGCGCGGTGCCGGCCGCTTCCACCACTTCCGGGTAACGCGAGATCTCGTTCATCAGTTCCAGCGACAGCTCGTCGCCCAGCTGCGACAGCGCTGCCAGGCCTTCGGCCTGCTTGTAGTCCAGGCCCTTCTCCTGCGCCTGGCGCAGCAGCGAGCAGACGCGGGCATGCGCGTACTGCACGTAGAACACCGGGTTGTCGCTGCTCTGCTGGCGGGCCAGGTCGATGTCGAAGGTCAGCTGCGAATCGGGCTTGCGCGCGATCAGGAACCAGCGCACCGCATCGGCACCCACTTCGTCGATCAGGTCGCGCAGGGTCAGGTAGCTGCCGGCACGCTTGGACAGCTTCACTTCCTCGCCGCCGCGCATCACCGTCACCATCTGGTGCAGCACGTATTCCGGCCAGCCCTTTGGAATGCCCACGTCCAGTGCCTGCAGGCCGGCGCGCACACGTGCCAGCGAGCCATGGTGGTCGGCACCGAGTTCGGTGATGGCGCGTTCGTAACCGCGCTGCCACTTGCTCAGGTGGTAGGCCACGTCCGGCAGGAAGTAGGTGAAGGTGCCGTCGGACTTGCGCATCACGCGGTCCTTGTCGTCACCAAAATCGGTGGAGCGCAGCCACAGCGCGCCGCCTTCCTCGTAGGTATGACCGGAGCTGATCAGCTGCTGCACGGTCTCGGCAACCTTGCCGTCCTTGTACAGCGAGCTTTCCAGGAAGTAGATGTCGAAATCCACGCCGAACGCGGCCAGGTCCTGGTTCTGCTCGTTGCGCAGGTAGGCCACGGCGAAACGCCGGATTTCATCCAGGTTGTTGGCATCCTTGGCGCCGATGATCTGGCTGCCTTCCAGGTCCACGGTCTGGCCCAGCAGGTAGGCCTTGGCCACATCGCCGATGTACTCGCCGTTGTAGGCTTCGGCCGGCCACTGCTCGTCGCCCGGCTTGAAGCCGCGCGCACGTGCCTGCACCGACTTGGCAAGGTTCTCGATCTGCACGCCGGCGTCGTTGTAATAGAACTCGCGCTTGGCATTCCAGCCGTTGGCTTCCAGCACGCGGGCGATGCAATCGCCGATCACCCCGGCGCGGCCGTGGCCGACATGCAGCGGGCCGGTCGGGTTGGCCGACACGTATTCGACGCCGACGCTGCGGCCGTTGCCGCTCAGGTTGCGGCCGTAGTCCTCGGCCTCCTTGAGCACGCTGACCACTTCGCGCTGGTAGGCCACCGGCGAGAGTTTGAAATTGATGAAGCCAGGGCCTGCGATCTCGACATTGACGATGTCGTCGCTGACCGGCAACGCGGCCACCAGGGCCTGCGCAACGGCGCGCGGGTTGCTGCGCGCAGCCTTGGCCAGCAGCATGGCGGCGTTGGTGGCGAAATCACCGTGTTCGCGGGTCTTGGGTCGTTCGACCACGAAATCCGGCGGCAGGGTGTCGGCAGGCAAAGTGCCGTTGGCGCGCAAGGCTTCGATGCCTTGGCCGATGAGGGCGCGGAGTTGGGGTTTCACGTGACTATTCTGCTTGAAGCGCGGAACTGACCATTTTACCTGACCTGCGGCACGGCCGCCCCAAGGGCGTCAGGCGGGGGGTCAGGAATGTCAAAAAAACAGAAAGATCAGGTTTGTGGACCCGGCAGCCGTTCTAATGCAGTGGGCCTCACCGGGCTCGGGCCAGCCGAAGAACGCCGTATTTCGTCCGAACGCCGGTACGTCCGCCTGTTCATACCCAACCGCGCGCCGCCAATGACACCGGCGCGCCATCGCCGATCACGAAATGGTCCAGCAGACGGATGTCCACCAGCGCCAGCGCCTGACGCAGCCGTTCGGTGATGGCGCGGTCGGCCGCAGACGGTTCAGGGTTCCCGGACGGGTGGTTGTGGCCAATGATCAGCGCCGCCGCGTTGTGCGCCAGCGCCTGCCGCACCACTTCGCGCGGATGGACCTCGGCGCTGTCCACGGTGCCTGTGGATAACTCCTCGAAGGCCAGCGCCCGATGGCGGTTGTCCAGGTACAGCACCGCGAACACCTCCTGCGACCGATGGCGCAGGCGCTGGGAGAAATAGCGGCCGGCGGCGGCCGGGTCGGTCAGCGCCTGGCCGCGTTCCAGCTCTGCGGCCAGGTGGCGCCGGCCCAGTTCCAGCGCCGCACTGAGCTGGCAGGCGCGGGCCGGGCCCAGCCCCGGCAGTTTGGCCAGCTGCGGGGCACTGCGGTCCAGCAGCGCCCGCAGCGGGCCGTGGCCGAGCAGCAGTTCGCGCGCGGTCTGCACCGCGTCCCGGCCGGGCAGCCCCGAGCCAAGGAAAATCGCCAGCAGTTCAGCATCGGAAAGTGCGGCCACGCCGCGTGCGAGCAGTTTTTCGCGCGGGCGTTCAGCGCGGGGCCAATCACGTATATGCATGAGTGGCAGATTCGCCGCCATTTGCCAAAAACTGGATCAGGCGTAACAAATCCTTCGGTTAAGCTAATGATTCTTCTGTACCTAGGACTATCCACCCGTGACCAGCGTTTCCCCCACTTCCCGACCCTTGGAAGGACAGAAGCTGCTGCTATGCGTAGGCGGCGGCATTGCCGCGTACAAGTCGCTGGAGCTGGTGCGGCGGCTGCGTGATGCCGGCGCCACCGTGCAGGTGGCGATGACCGCCGGTGCGCAGCAGTTCGTCACGCCGCTGAGCTTCCAGGCGCTGTCCGGCCACCCCACCCGCACCACGCTGTGGGACACCGCCGCCGAGCAGGCCATGGGCCATATCGAGCTGGCGCGCTGGGCCGACCGCATCCTCATTGCCCCAGCCACTGCCGATCTGCTGGCGCGGCTGGCCCATGGCAATGCTGACGACCTGGTGACCACGTTGTGCCTGGCCACCACCGCGCCGTTGACCGTCTGCCCGGCCATGAACCACCGCATGTGGCTGCATCCGGCCACGCAGGCCAACATGGTGCTGCTGCGCGAGCGCGGCGTGCAGGTGATCGGGCCCGAAGACGGCCCGCTGGCCGAGGGCGAATCCGGCCCGGGCCGGGTCAGTGAGGCACCGACCATCATTGCCGCGCTGGCGGCCAATCTGGCGCCGCAGGCAGCACCCAAGCCCGGCCGCCTCAACGGCATGCGCGTGTTGATCAGTGCCGGCCCCACCTATGAAGACCTGGACCCGGTGCGCTATGTCGGCAACCGCTCCAGCGGCAAGATGGGCTACGCGCTGGCCGCCGCCGCCGCCCGCCAGGGTGCGCAGGTGGTGCTGGTCAGCGGCCCGGTGCAGCTGCCCACCCCGGCCGGCGTGCAGCGTATTGATGTGCGCTCGGCCGCGCAGATGCGCGAGGCCGTGCTGGCCGCGTTGCCAGCCGATATCTATATCGGCGCCGCCGCCGTGGCCGATTACACGCCGCGCCAGGTTTCGCCACAGAAGCTCAAGAAGACCGCCGGCACCCAGACGCTGACCCTGGAGCTGGTGCGCACCGCCGACATCCTGGCCGAAGTCGCCGTGCAGGAGCAGGCATTGAAGCTGGTGGTGGGCTTTGCCGCCGAAACCCACGACGTGGAGAAGTACGCGCGCGGCAAGCTGGCCGACAAGCACCTGGACCTGATTATCGCCAACCAGGTCGGCATTGCCGGCAATGGCTTTGAAAGTGACCAGAATGCGGCCGTGGCCTACTGGAACGGCGGCCTGCGCGAGTTCCCGGGCACCGCCAAGACCCAGTTGGCCGAACAGTTGTTGGATCTGATTGCCGAGAGGTTGGACGCATGAGTAATGGACTGCAGCCCCTGCAGGTGAAGTTGCTGGACCCGCGCTTCGGCGACAGCTGGCCGCTGCCGGCCTACGCCACCGATGCCAGCGCCGGCATGGACCTGCGCGCGGCGACCGAAGTCGCGTTGACCCTGGAACCGGGTGATGCGGCGCTGCTGCCCAGCGGCATCGCGATCCATATTGCCGACCCCGGCCTGTGTGCTGTGGTTCTGCCGCGCTCGGGGCTGGGCCATCGCCACGGCATCGTGTTGGGAAATGGCACGGGTCTGATCGATGCCGACTACCAGGGACCCCTGCTGATCAGCGTGTGGAACCGTGGCCGTGACGCTTTCACGATCGAGCCGGGCGACCGTATCGCACAGTTGGTGGTGCTGCCGATTGCGCGCGTTGCATTGCAGGTAGTGGATACTTTCATCGACAGTGCGCGTGGAACGGGTGGATTCGGCCACACCGGGGTGCGCTGACAGGGGGAAACGCACGATGAGCCAAGGGAATGAAAGCGGGCGGCAACGTCCTGCACTGGGGCGCTCAACGCCATTGCTGGCGGTGATGCTGCTGCTGTTGGCCGGCTGGTTCGGCTGGAGCGCAGCCGAACAGTGGATGCAGTCGGGCACCAGTGCCGGGTTGGAGCAGGCGCGCGACCAGGCCGTGGCCGAGGTGCAGAAAGCGCTGGACACGCAGACCGCGCAGTTCGGCCGGCAGCTGGCCCTGGAGCCGGTGAAGGCCGCCTTGGCCAGTGGTGATGCCACGGCAGCCGCCGTGGCGGTACGTGACAAGTGGAATGGCGTGGAAGACGCGCAGGTGCTGGACGCACTGTTGACGCAGGCCTACGCCGACCCGGCCGCGTTCGGCTACTCGCGCCTGGCCCTGCTCGAGCAGGCACTGGCCGCCGGCCAGCCGACCGTCAAGGTGATCCGCGACGGTGGCAGCCCGCGCCTGGGCCTGGCCGCACCGGTGCTGCTGCAGGGCAAGCCGTCCGTGGTCTACATCCGTCAGCCGCTGACCCGGTTGACCTCTGTATTCGATGGTATCGATTCGCCGGCCAGTGCCTTCCTCGGGCTGCGCCAAGGCGGTTTCACGATCGTCCAGAAGGGCTCGACCAATCTTGGCAGCAGCGCTGATGCGCTGGCACGCCCGGTGGGTGAAAGCGGCCTGCGGGTGGTCGCCGAACTGCCAGACGCCAGCGCCGGCCCGCTTGGCCTTGGGCCGATTCCCAGTGCCATCGTGGCGTTGTTGCTGGTGGCCACCGCGCTGCTGTTGCTGCTGGGGCGCAAGCGGCTGATGAACCTGCCGGCCCTGCGCAAGAGCACGGCCCAGGCCGACGATACCGGCCCCACCCTGCAGGAAGCGCTGGAGCAGGACCCGCAGCCCGTGCCGGTTTCAGCCACCGGGCGCGCGGCGGATGCCCCGCAGGCGCAGGCTGAGCCAGGTGCCGAAGCGGTGTTGCCGGGCATTTTCCGCGCCTACGACATCCGCGGTGTGCTGGGCAACGAGTTGAATGCCAGTGTCGCCACCCTGATCGGCCAGGCCATCGGCAGCGAGATGCAGGCACAGGGCCTGCGCGATGTGGTGGTGGGCCGTGACGGCCGCCTGTCCGGCCCGGAGTTGTCCGACGCCTTGATCACCGGCCTGCGCCGCGCCGGCTGCGATGTGATCGATATCGGCATGGCGCCCACCCCGGTGGTGTACTTCGCCAGCTATCACCTGCGCGCCGGCAGCTGCGTGGCGGTGACCGGCAGCCACAATCCGCCGGACTACAACGGTTTCAAGATCGTCATTGGTGGCGAAACCCTGTCCGGCGATGCCATCACCGACCTGTACAAGCGCATCCAGGAAGGCCGCCTGCAGCGTGCCGACAGCGAGGGCAGCCTGCAGCAGCGCGAGGTCATCGACGATTACGTGCAGCGCATTGCCGACGACGTGCAGCTGGATCGCCCGCTCAAGATCGTCGCCGACGCAGGCAATGGTGTTGCCGGTGCGGTGGCACCGCAGTTGCTGGAAGCCATCGGCGCCGACGTGATTCCGTTGTACTGCGATGTGGATGGAAACTTCCCCAACCACCACCCCGACCCCAGTGATCCGCACAACCTCGAAGACCTGGTGCAGATGGTCAAGCGTTTCGACGCGGACCTCGGCGTGGCCTTCGATGGCGATGGCGACCGCCTCGGCGTGGTCACCAAGGACGGCAAGATCATCTTCGCCGACCGCCTGCTGATGCTGTTCGCCGCCGATGTGCTGACCCGCAACCCGGGCGCGATGGTCATCTATGACGTCAAGTGCACGGGCAAGTTGTCGGACTACATCCTGCGCAATGGCGGCAGCCCGATGATGTGGAAGACCGGGCATTCGCTGGTCAAGGCCAAGATGCGTGAAACCGGTGCCGAACTGGCGGGCGAGATGAGCGGCCACTTCTTCTTCAAGGAGCGCTGGTACGGCTTTGACGATGGCCTGTATGCGGCCGCGCGCCTGTTGGAGATCCTGGCCCAGCGCGAGGAAGATCCGTCCGAGGTGTTGGGCGAATTGCCGGATGCGGTGTCCACGCCGGAGTTGAAAGTGGCAGTGGAAGAGGGCACCCAGCACGCGCAGGTGGCCTTGATCGTGGCGACCGCGCAGCTGGAGGACTCGGCGTTCTCGGGCGCGCGTCTTTCGACGATCGATGGCCTGCGTGCCGACTTCAACGATGGCTGGGGCCTGGTACGGGCGTCCAACACCACGCCGGTGCTGGTGCTGCGTTTCGAGGCCAATGACGAAGCGGCGTTGGAGCGGATCAAAGGTCTGTTCCGCGAGCAGCTGATGCAGGTATTGCCGGCAGGGACCGAGCTGGGGTTCTGATCGGTTTTTGACTGGCAAAAGGCCGTCTGCGTGTTGCGCAGGCGGCTTTTTGTTTTTTGTGGGCTGCATTTCTCCCTCCCTTTGGCGTAGTCAAGGGGAGGGTTGGGGAGGGGTTGCCGTTGCCCTTGCTGTCGCCTTCGCTTGTGGGAGCGGCGTCAGCCGCGAAGCTAATGCAGCCTCGGCGTCAAATAATCTGCAATCTCAGATCAACCAGCGTCTGGTGTTCCAGTAGCTTCGCGGCTGACGCCGCTCCCACAACCACCACAAATTCAACCACAACAACCCCGCATCACTTCAGCTGCCACCAAACCGCAAACCCACCCCGGGCTCGGTGAACAGGTAACGCGATTCCAGCGCTGAATCACCCAGCTTGTGCCGCAATCTTCCCACCAGGATGCGCAGGTAGTGGGTGTCATGCCGATGTGTCGGCCCCCAGATTTCCTGCAGGATCTGCGGCTGGGTCACCACCCGGCCGGCATTGCGCAGTAGTAGGGCCAGCAGTGCGTATTCCTTGCGGGTCAGTGCAATCGCCTCGCCATCCGCGCGCACCTCGCGGCGTGACAGGTCGATGTGCAGGCGGCCGTCATCGAATACCGGCACCTGACCTTCGCTGTCGGTGCTGCGGCTGCGCAGCAGGGCACGCACGCGCGCCATCAATTCCTGGGTGCCGAACGGTTTGGTCACGTAATCATTGGCGCCGTTGTCCAGGGCGCGCACCTTCTCGGCCTCGCCGGCGCGCACGCTGAGCATGATCACCGGCACCTGGCTCCATTGCCGCAGCTCGGCCAGCACCTCGTGGCCTTCCATGTCGGGCAGGCCGATATCCAGCACCACCAGATCGGCACCGTCCTCGGCCAGCCGCTGCAGGCCTTCGGCGCCGGTGCTGGCCTGGCTGACCGCATAACCCTGCGCACGCAGCGAGATATCCAGAAAGCGCCGGATCTGCACTTCGTCGTCCACCACCAGCACGCGCGGCGGCGGGATGGCAGGCGCGTCAGCCATCGTCGTGCGGGCTTTCGGGATGGGGCTGGAGCAGGGGCAGGGTCATGCGTATCAGCGTACCGCGTCCGTCGCGTCCCGGCAGCGCTTCGACGCTGCCGCCGTGCGCACCGATCATGCCCTGGCAGATGGTCAGGCCCAGGCCGGTGCCCTGGCGGCCGCGGTCGCCGCGCTCCACGCTGTAGAACATGTCGAAGATGCGCGAGCGCTCGGCATCGGGAATGCCCGGGCCGGCGTCGATCACCTCGATACGCAGCTCGTTGCCCTGCTGGCGCGCACGTACCTCCACCGGCACGCCGGGTGGTGAGAACTTGGCGGCGTTCTCCATCACGTTGAACACCGCCTGCTCGACCAGCGCCGGGTGCACCCAGATCGGCGCCAGTGCGGCCGGAATATCCAGCTGCAGGCGCACCTCGGGCTGATAGCGCTGCAGGCGCCGCGCGGCTGAGCCAATCAGTTCATCCACGCCGATCCAGTCGCGGTTGAGCTTGAGCCCATCGTGGCCGAGCCGGGTCATGTCCAGCAGGTTCTGGATGTAGCGGTCCAGTCGTTCGCCCTCGACAACGATGGTGTCGAGCAGGGCGCGGCGGTCACCGGCATCCATCGCATCGGCGTAGCTGGACAGGCTGTCGGCCGAGCCGATCATCGCCGCCAACGGCGAGCGCAGGTCGTGCGACACCGACGACAACAGGGCCGAGCGCAGGCGTTCGGTTTCGTTGTGCAGATGCGCTGTTTCCAGGTCGGCGACCAGGCGGGTGCGCAGGGCGGCCTGGGCGATGTCGTCGGCCATCGCCTGCACCAGTTGGCGCTGCTCGGGTGCAAGCCGTGGGTGCTGATGGTCAAAGCGCAGGCCGGCCACGCCTATCGCCCGCGCCTCGCCATCCAACAAGGGCAGGAACCACCAGCCGGCGCCGGCCAGCGTGTCGGTGAAGCGGCCGGCGGGCTGGCCATGGCGCAGCGCCCAATCGGCCGCCGCCAGATCGGTGTCGCCGGGCGCGGCACTGCCGCTGGTGCTGGTATCGGCACCCAGCCGTACCCAGGCCGGTGCATCTAGCGCCTGCTCCAGGGCGACACGGCCGGCATGTGCGACCTGCGCGTTGTCGGTGGCACCGACCAGCTGCCTGCCCAGCGTCTGCCGCACGTTGGCGTGACGGTTGGCCGCGCGCAGCGCCACCACCTGCATGCGCAGGCGCGATGCCAACCGCCCGGCAACCAATGCGGCGGCGAGGAACAGGAAGACCGTGATCACGCCTTGGCGTGCACTGATGGCGAAGGTGAAACGCGGCGCGATGAAGAAGAAGTTGTAGGCCAGGAAGCACAGCGTCGCCGCCAGCACCGCCGCACTCATGCGGGTACGCGCAGCGACCAGCACCACCGCGACGATGAATACCATCGCCAGATCGCTCAGCCCTATCCAGCGCTCGCCCAGCCATGCGGCCAGGCAGGCAATCGCGGTTGCCACCACCGCTGTGGTGGCGTCCTTGCCCCAACTGTCCGGTGCCAGCGACAGCCCGAAGCGACGCGAATTGGCGCGTGCCTGCGGGGTGCTGATGATGGTGATTTCGTAGTGCGCGCCGCGTTGGATCAGCTGCTGGGTCAGGGTCTGGTTGAACAGCCGCGCCACCGGTCGTTCGCGGGTGCGGCCCAGCAGCAGGGAAGACACCGCGTTGTGCGCGGCGTAGTCGAGCAGCGCGTCGGCGATGCCCGGGCCGTGCAGCAGTTCGGCATCACCGCCCAGCCGCCGGGCCAGCGCGAAGGCATCATCGATTTCGCGGCGGGTCGCCTCGTCGTGGCGTCGGTGCTGCACGGTCACCACCGTCCACGGCGCATCGCGGCGCTCGGCGATGCGCCGCGCCACCCGCACCAGGTATTCGCTCTGGCCGCTGCCATCGATGGCGACCACCACCCGGCGCCGCAAGGGCAGGTTGCTCTCGCCGCGTGCGGCGCGGGTTTCGCGCAGGCTGCTGTCGACGCGGTCGGCGGCCTCCTGCATGGCCAGTTCGCGCAGGGCGGTGAGGTTGGCCGGCGAGAAGAATGCCTGCAGCGCCTGCGCAGCCTGTTCGGGGACGTAGACCTTGCCTTGCTGCAGACGTTCGATCAGCTCGCGCGGTGGCAGGTCGACCAGCACGATGTCGTGCAGGCGGTCGAACACCACATCCGGCACCGTCTCGCTGACGCGCACGCCGGTAATGCGCATCACCACATCGTTGAGGCTTTCCAAGTGCTGGATGTTGATGGTGGTCCAGACGTCGATGCCGGCGTCGAGCAGTTCCATCACATCCTGCCAGCGCCGCTCATGGCGGCTGCCGGGGGCATTGCGATGGGCCAGTTCGTCGACCAGCACCAGTGCCGGCCGCCGTGCCAGCACCGCATCCAGGTCGAGTTCCTGCAGCTGATGGCCGTGGTAGTCCTGCGTGCGCAGGGCGACGCGCGGCAGGCCGTCGAGCAGCGCGGCGGTATCGCTGCGGCCGTGGGTTTCAACCACCGCCGCCATCACGTCCACGCCGCGCCGCAGCTGCTCCTGGGCGCGGGTGAGCATGCTGTAGGTCTTGCCCACGCCCGGCGCAGCGCCAAGGAAGACGGTCAGTTTGCCGCCGGCGTCGCGTTGCAGGGCGCCTGCCAGGGCATCGGCCTGGCGGCTACGGGAGTCGTTCATGGCGGCGATTGTGCGCTGTCGCAGGCGCAGTCCGCATCAACGCGCATGCGTGGCCTGATCCAGCGCCCGGTTGAGGGCGATGACGTTGATGCGCGGCTGGCCGAACACGCCCCATTGGCGGTCCTGCAGCTGCGCATCGACCAAGGCCTGCACGCGCGCCTCGGGCCAGCCGCGCGCGCTGGCTACACGTGCCACCTGCACCTGCACGGCGGCCGGCGACAGCTCCGGATCCAGGCCGCTGGCCGACTGCGTGACCAGATCGCCCGGCACCTTGGCCGGATCGATCTTCTCGCGCGCGGCAACGGCGGCGGTGGCTTCGCTCACGCGCTTGATCAAGTCCGGGTTGCTGCGCGCCATATTGCTGCCGGCGGCCGCCATCGGATCGTAGTTGGCCGCCGAAGGACGGGTCTGGAAGTAGCCGTCGCCGGCGAAGGGCTGGGCCAGATACAGCGAGCCACGCACCTGTCCATCGGCATCGCGGATCAGGCTGCCATCGGCCTGCGCCGGAAACAGTGAGCCGGAGATGCCGGTTGCCAGCACCGCATAGACCAGGCCGCTGCCGAACAGGCCGAACAGCGACAGGCCAATGGCCGGCCGCCACAGCGGGTTGCCGGTACGACGGGAAGACGTGAGTGAAGTGTTCATGCGCCAAATACCAGAGCAAGCAGAAGGTCGATGGCCTTGATGGCCGCAAACGGCAGCAGTACGCCGCCCAATCCGTACACCAGCATGTTCCGCCGCAGCAGCGCGGTGGCGGTGGCCGGACGGAAGCGCACGCCACGCAGGGCCAGCGGGATCAGCGCCGGGATCACCAGCGCGTTGAAGATCAGCGCCGCCAGCACCGCATTGCGCGGGCTCGACAGCTGCATCACGTTCAAGGCCGCCATCGACGGGATGCTGGCGGCGAACAATGCCGGCAGGATCGCGAAGTACTTGGACACGTCATTGGCCAGCGAGAAGGTGGTCAGCGCGCCGCGGGTGATCAGCTGCTGCTTGCCCACTTCCACCACCGCCAGCAGCTTGGCCGGATCCGAATCCAGATCGACCATGTTGCCGGCCTCCTTGGCTGCCTGCGTGCCGGAGTTCATCGCCAGGCCGATGTCGGCCTGGGCCAGCGCCGGCGCGTCGTTGGTGCCGTCGCCGACCATCGCCACCAGCCGGCCGCCGGCCTGCTCGGCACGGATGCGCGCCAGCTTGTCCTCGGGCCGGGCCTGGGCGATGTAGTCATCGACGCCGGCTTCGGCGGCAATGGCGGCGGCGGTGAGCGGGTTGTCGCCGGT
Source organism: Stenotrophomonas nitritireducens (assembly GCF_001700965.1). Lineage (NCBI taxonomy): Bacteria > Pseudomonadati > Pseudomonadota > Gammaproteobacteria > Lysobacterales > Lysobacteraceae > Stenotrophomonas > Stenotrophomonas nitritireducens. Next base: position 1,871,184 of record NZ_CP016756.1, on the reverse strand, counting down.
GATCATCACCGTGCGGATGCCCATCGCCCGCAGCTGGGCGAACTTCTCGCGCATGCCGTGCTTGACCACGTCGGCCAACTCCACCACACCGAGCACGTGCCGGCCTTCGCTGACCACCAGCGGCGTGGCACCACCGCGGGCCACCTGATCCACCCTCGCCTGCAGCTTGTTCGGTACCGTGCCACCCAACGCCAGCACATGCGCGGTGATGGCATCGGCAGCGCCCTTGCGGATGCTGCGGCCGTTGTCGAGGTCGACGCCGGACATGCGGGTTTGCGCGGTGAAGCCTAAATACTCCGCTTTTTCAGGCTCGGCTGTGGTGCAGGCCTGCTCGCGGGCCAGACGCACGATGGATTTGCCTTCCGGGGTTGGGTCGGCCAGGGACGACAACAGCGATGCTTCACGCAGCTGCGCAGCATCGATGCCGGCCAGCGGATGGAAGTGTGTGGCCTGGCGGTCGCCGTAGGTGATGGTGCCGGTCTTGTCGAGCAGCAGCACGTCAACGTCGCCAGCCACTTCCACGGCCTTGCCGGATTTGGCCAGCACATTGGCCGACAGCGCACGGTTCATGCCGGCGATGCCGATGGCCGGCAGCAGGCCGCCGATGGTGGTCGGGATCAGGCATACCAGCAGTGCGATCAGCAGCAGCGGATCGACGCTGACGCCGACAAAGCCTGCAATCGCCGGCAGCGTCGCCACCACCACCAGGAAGGTCAGCGACATCGCCGCCAGCAACAGGGTTAACGCGATCTCGTTCGGCGTCTTCTGCCGGTTGGCACCTTCCACCAAGGCGATCATGCGGTCGAGGAAGCTATGGCCCGGCTCGGCGCTGACCCGCACGATGATCTCGTCGGACAGCACCTTGGTGCCGCCGATCACGCCGGAGCGGTCGGTATCGGCCTCGCGCAGCACCGGTGCCGATTCGCCGGTGACCGCGGCCTCGTTGATGGTGGCCAGGCCACGCACGATCTCGCCATCGGCCGGTACGAACTCACCGGCACTGACGATCACGTAATCACCCGGGCTCAGCTCCGCAGCGGGGATGCGGCTTTCGGCGGCGCCCTGCAGCGGCGTGGCGACACGCCGCGCGACCAGGTCCTGGCGTGCACGCCGCAGCGACGCCGCCTGGCCACGGCCACGTGCTTCGGCCACCGCTTCGGCGAAATTGCCGAACAGCACCGTCACCAGCAGGATCGCGGTGACGGCCAGGCCGAAGCCCAGCGGCGCGTTGCCGCTGAGGGTGACGATCAGCGCCAGCACGGTGCCGGCCATCACCACCGCCATCACCGGGTTGTGCAGCAGATGCAGCGGCGACAGCTTGCGAACCGCGTCGATCAACGCACGGCGCAGGCCGGCCGCATCGAGCAGGGCAGGGCGGCGGGTTGCCGCAGGAGAAGCAGAACGGTTCATGGGGGCGTTCACGGTGAGGGGGCTCCCTGCAGGGCCAGCAGGCTCAGGTGTTCGGCCACCGGGCCAAGCACCAATGCCGGCAGGAACTGCAGCACGGTAAGGACGATGACCACGCAGATGAGCGTCAGTGCGAAGGTCGGGGTTTCGATCTGCAGGCTGCCGGCGCTTTGCGGCACCTGCCGCTTGGCAGCCAGCTGTGTGGCAATGACCAGCGGGATGATCAGGATCGGGAAGCGGCCCAAGGCCAACACCAGCGCGCAGCTCAGGTTCCACCACACGGTGTTGTCGGCCAGCCCTTCAAAGCCCGAGCCGTTGTTGGCATAAGCCGAGGTGAACTCGTAGAACACCTGGCTGATGCCATGGAAGCCGGGATTGGAGGTGCCGGCCAGGCCGGGTACGGCCAGGGTCAGCGCGGTCAGGCCAAGCAGGGTGATCGGCTGCAGCAGCACCAGCACCGCGAGCAGGCGCACCTGTGGCGTTTCCAGCTTGCGGCCCAGCAGTTCAGGCGTGCGCCCGGTCATCAAGCCGGCCAGGAACACCGCCATCATCAGATAGACCAGGAACTGCTGGATGCCGCAGCCAATGCCGCCCCAGATCGCGCTGATCAACATGTTGACCAGCGGCACCAGTCCGCCGAGCGGGCTCAGCGAATCATGCATGCCATTGACCGAGCCGTTCTGCACCTGGGTGGTGATGGTCGACCACAAGGCCGTGCCATCGGCCCCGAAGCGGGCTTCCTTGCCTTCCATCAGCAGGGCACTGGCGGCGCTGGCGCTATGGCCTTCCAGCCACAGGCTTGCGCTGGTGGAGAGCACCGACATGGTCAGCATGCAGCCGAATACCAATGCACCAAAGCGACGCCGGCCGGTGAAGCTGCCGAGCATGCAGATGATGGCCATCGGGATCAGCAGGATGCCGATCAGCTCCAGGGCGTTGGACAGCGGGGTCGGGTTTTCCAGCGGGAAGCTGCTGTTCGGGCCATACCAGCCGCCACCATTGGCACCGAGCTGCTTGGCCGCGACCATCGCCGCGACCGGACCGAGCGGGATCTTCTGCGTTTCCATGCCGGCACTGGCATCGATCGGTGTGGCCTGCGGCCCAGCGGCCAGCGTGGAAGGGACACCCTGCCAGTTCAGCAGCAGCGTCCACACCAGGCATAGCGGCAGCAGGAAGCGCAGGCACAGGCGCACCACGTCGGCGTAGTAGTTGCCTACGGTGACGCGTATCGGAGCGTTGCTGGTGTCGTTGCTGGCCGGCTTCATGAACAAGGCGCGCAGCGTGGCCACCGCCAGGGCCAGGCCCATCATCGGGGTGATCACCTGCAGGCCGGTGATACCGGTCATCTGCGCGAAGTAGGACAGCTGCGCCTGGCCGCTGTAGTGCTGCTGGTTGGTATTGGTCAGGAACGAGACCATGGTGTGGAACGCGGTGTCCCAACGCATGTTGGGAATGTTGTCCGGGTTCAACGGCAGCCAGGCCTGGGTCATGAACACCGCCTGGGTCAGCACCGCCAAAACCAGGTTGCTGATCAGGAAGGCGAGCACATAGCCGCGCCAGGACATGGAGTGGTTGGGGTCAACCCCGAGCACGCGGTACAGCGGTTTTTCGATCCAGTGGAAGAGGACGTCGATACGCATGGGCGTACCGCGCATCAGCCGCGCCAGGTACAGGCCCAGCGGCCAGGCCAGCGCAAGGCTGACCAGAATAATGAGGATGGCTTCAATCACGATGGCGCCCCTCAGAACGAATCGGGTCGAAGGACCGCGTACAACAGGTAGGCAGCGGCGATCAGCACCACTACGCCGCACAACAGAGCAAGCCAGCCGGGCATGGAAACCTCGAATTACGATCAGCACGCGGCCGGAGCTGCCGGCACGCGCGTCGGTGGACGGGCGGGGCGACAGGCCGGCACGGATGGCAGTTCTGATCACCCCGATCAGGCCGTTATCGTCCGCCCGGAGGGCGTAAATGATCGACGCTGCGGAGTGGGCGCTGGCGTAAAAGGCGCGTAAAAAGTCGGGGTTTGGTGGGTGGGATGGAGGCAGGGCGATAGCCAAAGCCAGAGGCGGAGCCAAAGCCAAAGCCAAAGCCAAAGCCAAAGCCGAAGCCAAAGCCGAAGCCGAAGCCGAAGCGAAGCCAAAGCGAAGCCAAAGCCGAAGCCAAAGCCGAAGCCGAAGCCGAAGCCGAAGCCGAAGCCAAAGCCAAAGCCAAAGCCCCCTCATCCGCCTCCTTCGGGGCACCTTCTCCCGCAAGCGGGAGAAGGGAAATGGTTCATGGCTTGCGGCAAGTCCGCTGCAGCCTCCGGATCTGCCGCGACTCCAGCACTCAAAGCCGCGGCAAGCCATCAAAGCCGCAGGAAGCCATTCGCAGAACCGGAACACTCGCGGTCTCAACGCCGCAGGGAGCCACTCGCAGCCCCGGAACCACTCGCGGACTCAACGCTGCAGGGAGCCATTCCCTTCTCCCGTTTACGGGAGAAGGTGCCCCGCAGGGGCGGATGAGGGGAGCTCTTGATTGAAAGCTCCAAAACAAAAAAGCGGCCCGAAGGCCGCTTCCATATTTCACTAATACCAATCGCTCAGCCCTTGGCAGGTACAACCGCAGCAGGCGCGGGTGCAGCCGCCGACGCGCTGCCCGCAGCATCCACCGGCGCCGCAATGCCCTTGAGCTCGCGGTAACGCGCCAGGCTTTCGGCGATTTCAACATCCATCGCCTGCCGCTGCTGCTCGAACGCCGATTGCAGACGCAGCTGCGCCAGCAGTTCGTTGTGACGCTGGCGGATCTCGGTGGCTTGCTGGTCGGGCACCTTCTGCCCCGCCAGTTCCTTGTTGCCGGCGGCAGTGAGCTGGGCGGCCAGCGCACCACGCAGGCTGGTCACGTTGAACACCGCGGTCTTGATGTTGTTGTCGACAATCGCGGTGCGTTCATTGAACACACGGCGCAGATCGTCTTCGGTGGCGTAGGTGGACAACATCGCCTGTTCGGTACGCTTGCGCGTGTCCGCCGCCGCCGCATCCACTTCCTGCTGGGCCTGGGCCAACGCAGCGTCGGCTCGTTCTTCGGCGCTAAGCGCGCGCTGCACTTCGGCCCCGCGCGTTCCGCTGCGCGCATTGAACTCCTGGCGCGCGCTGTTCACCGCTTCCGGTGGCAGCGTGTCCGAGCAGATGCGCTTGCCGCCCTCATCCCAGCAGTACAGCTTCTTGCCGGTGTCGGCGGCCTTGTTCTGGGCAAGCGCCGGGGCTGCCAGTGCGGCCAGCACCAGCAACAACGTTGCCGCGTTTTTCGTCGGATTTGGCACCTTGGCAGCCCCCTGCTATCAGCCTGTCGGATTGCTCCCGTAGCGGCCACGGTAGGCCAGCAACGGTTCGCGATAGCCGACAAGTTCCGGGTTCCCGGAGGCGAATGCAAGCAGGTCGGCCAGATTGGCCACCGCAATCACCGGAATGCCGGTTTCGGCAGCCACGGCCTGCGCGGCTGAGCGCGGGTCGGTTTCCGAGGCGATCTCCTGGCGGTCCAGTGCCACCACGATGCCGGCCGGAATGCCGTTGGCTTCGCGGATGATGGCCAGCGCCTCGCGGATGGCGGTACCGGCGGTGATCACGTCATCGACGATCAGGATGCGCTTGCCGGCCATGTCGGCGCCGATCAGGGTGCCGCCTTCACCGTGTTCCTTGGCTTCCTTGCGGTTGAAGGTCAGCGGCAGGTTGCGGCCGCGGTGCGAGAACTCGCAGGCGATCGCGGTGGCCAGCGGGATGCCCTTGTAGGCCGGGCCAAACAGCTGGTCATAGGCAATGCCGGCGGCATCGATGGCATCGGCGTAGCAATTGCCCAGCTGGGCCAGCGCCAGGCCGGTGTCAAAACGGCCGGCATTGAAGAAATACGGGCTCACCCGGCCGGACTTGAGGGTGAACTGGCCAAAACGCAGCGCGTCGGCGTTCAGCGCCAGCTGCAGGAAACGGGAACGGTGGTCACTCATGTAAATACGGATTCTTGTCGTCTATTGAGGGGCCTAGGGTAAAGCATGGCCCTTGCAATTGCTGCGTTGCGGGGCCGGCAGCCGCCTGCTGGCCGGCCCCGGCCCACTGTCAGGGGAAAGCGCCAGCCCAGTGTGTCGACCGCCCCGGTCCGGGCGGTATGCTGTGCCGGTCTTGAGCTTTCCCAACAGCGGTCCTTCATGCGTATTACCAGCTTCAATGCCAACGGCATCCGTTCGGCCACCACCAAGGGCTTCAACGAGTGGTTCCTGGGCCAGCAGGCCGACGTGCTCTGCATTCAGGAAACCAAGGCGCAGGAGTCGCAGCTGACCGATGCACTGTTCCGCCCGGACGGCCACCACTGTTTCTACCGCGACGCGATCACCAAGAAGGGCTACAGCGGCGTAGGAATCTGGAGCCGCCGCGAGCCCGACGAAGTGCGTACCGCGCTGGGTTGGGCACCGTTCGACGATGAAGGCCGTTACATCGAGGCGCGTTTCGGCAACCTCAGCGTGGTGTCGTTCTATATCCCGTCCGGTTCCTCGGGCGAGCTGCGGCAGGGCTTCAAGTTCGAGGTGATGCAGTGGCTGAAGCCCATCCTGGACGAATGGCTGGCCAGCGGCCGTGACTACGTCCTGTGCGGCGACTGGAACATCGTGCGCAGCGCGCTGGACATCAAGAACTGGAAATCCAACCAGAAAAACTCCGGCTGCCTGCCGGAAGAGCGCGACTGGATGAACGGCTTCTGCGCCGACCAGACCGAACTGGTCGATACGGCCAAGGGCCGCGGCTGGGTCGACGCCTACCGCGCGCTGCACCCGGAAGGCCAGGACTACACCTGGTGGAGCAACCGTGGCGCGGCCCGCGCCAACAACGTCGGTTGGCGCATCGACTACCAGTTCGTCACCCCGGGCCTGCGCGAGCGCCTGCGCGGCAGCTCGATCTACACCGGCCAGCGCTTCTCCGACCACGCCCCGTTCACCGTGGACTATGACCTGTGAGTGAGGCTGCCAAACCCCGCCGCCCCTGGCAGCGGGTGTTGTCCAATCTGAGCCAGCGCAAGGTGCTGGCGATGCTGCTGCTTGGCTTCAGCTCGGGTCTGCCGCTGTACCTGGTAGGCAACACGCTGGGCTTCTGGATGCGCAAGGAAGGCATCGAGCTGGACGCCATCGGCTTCCTGTCCTGGGTGGGGCTGGCATATTCACTGAAGTTCCTGTGGGCGCCCATCGTCGACAAGACCAATGCGCCGCTGCTCGGCTGGCTGGGGCGCCGCCGTGGCTGGATGTTGCTGTCGCAGCTGATCGTGGTGGTGGGGCTGGTCGGGATGGGCTTGATCCAGCCCAAGGGCGGTCAGATCACTTTCCTCGGCATTGCCTGGGAACACCTGGTGGTGTTCGGGGTGATGGCGGTGATCGTCGCTTTCGCTTCGGCCACCCAGGACATCGTGATCGATGCGTGGCGGATCGAATCGGCCGACAACGGTGAACAACTGGGTTTGCTTACCTCGTCATCGGCCCTGGGCTACCGCTCGGCGTTGCTGGTCACCGATGCGCTGATCCTGCTGATCGCGGCCAAGGTGGGTTGGCAGGTTTCCTACGAAATCATGGCCGGCTTGATGGCGGTAGGTGTTGTCGCCGTGTTCATGGCCCGCGAGCCGTTGCCTGTACAGGTGGCGGTGGCTACGCAGTCCGCACCGTTATGGACGACGCGCGGCCTGTTTGACGCCGTGATTGGGCCGTTCGTCGCTTTCGTGCGTGAGCACCGCAGCGGTGCGCTGCTGATTCTGGCGGCGATCAGTTTCTATCGGTTGGCCGATTTCGTGATGGGGCCGATGGCCAATCCGTTCTATGTCGATCTGGGCCTGAGCGAGGAGACGGTCGGTGCGGTACGCGGCTCGGTCGGCCTGGTAGCCACCTTCGTAGGTATTGCCGCTGCCGGTGTAGTTGCCTTGCGCTGGGGCATGCTGGTAGCGCTGGTGGTGGGTGCCGTCTTGGGCCCGTGTTCCAACTTGGCGTTTGCCTGGCTGGCCTATTCAGGCCCCGACATCACCCATTTCGCCATCGCCATGGCGATCGACAATTTTGCCAGCGGCTTTGCCGGCACTGCGCTGATCGCCTACATGTCCAGCCTGACCAGCATTGGCTATACCGCTACCCAGTACGCCCTGTTGAGCTCCTTTTACGCCATGCCGGGCAAGGCGTTGAAGGGTTTTTCGGGGTGGGCGGTACAGACCCTGGCCCAGGGTCGCAGCTTGCTGGAAGGCTATGCGCTGTTCTTCATTGGCACGGCCTTGGTGGCGATACCGGTCGTGATCCTGTGCGTATTGCTGATACTGCATCAGCGCCGGCTTGCCCGCGCTGGGTAGGCCAGTTGCCTGCACCTGCCTGCTGCGGGATGATCGCCCCCGACGCGCCGAGGGGGCGGCCTTGCTAACGAGGAAGTGAGCATGGCAGAAGTTGTATTGCGGGATATCGACCCGCTGCTGATGGAGCGCATTCGGCGCCTGTCAGTGGCGCGCGGCTGGACCCGGGAAGAAACCTGTCTGGCCCTGCTCGAACAGGGCCTGTTCGCCAGCGAGCACCATGTGCGCGGCGGCTTCGACGATCCCGAAGTGGACGTGCTGTCCGAAGCCATCAAGGCCCTGCAGGCAATGCCAGCCGGCAGCGACATCTGAGCTCGGTAGTGCCGAGCCATGCTCGGCAGGGGCGTTCCCAACAAAGCCAGCCTGTGGTGCCGAGCCATGCTCGGCAGGGGCTTTCCCAACAAAGCCAACCCTGTAGTGCCGAGCCATGCTCGGCAGGGGCGTTCCCGGTAAAGCCTCTGCCGAGCATGGCTCGGCACTACCGCCTACCGCCTCTCGCCTCTCGCTTCCCCTCAAGCCAGATGGATCGCGCCCAGAATCCGCGGCCCGCGTGCGCCGCTGACACTGGGCAGATTGCCCGGGCGGCCGGCCAGGGTCTCCTGCGCCAGCCACGCAAACCCCATCGCTTCCATGTAATCCGGGTCCAGCCCATGCGCGGCACTGGACCCGATCGCCACACCCGGTAGCCGCGCCTGCAACCTCGACAGCAGCTGCGGATTGCGCACGCCGCCGCCGCAGACCAGCACCCGGCGCGCACCCGGCAGCTGCGCCAGCAAGGCATCGGCCACGGTGGCGGCAGTCAGTTCCAGCAAAGTGGCCTGTACATCGGCTGGAGCCAACGTCGTAGCCCCCAGCTGCGCTTCCACCCACTGCAGATGGAACTGCTCGCGGCCGGTGCTCTTCGGCGGTGGCAGCGCGAACCAAGGTTCGCCCAGCAAACGCGCCAACAAGCTCTCATCCACCCGCCCGCTGGCCGCGAACGCACCATCGGCATCAAACGCATGGCCAAGATGCCGTTGGCACCAGCCATCGAGCAGGGCATTGGCTGGGCCGGTATCAAAACCACGGATGCTGCCATCGCGGGCAATCAGGCTCAGGTTGGCGATGCCGCCGAGATTGAGCACCGCGCGGTCTTCATCGGTGCTGCCCAGCATCGCCAGATGGAAAGCGGGCATCAACGGCGCGCCATGGCCGCCGGCGGCCACATCACGGCGGCGGAAATCGGCCACGGTGGTGATGCCGGTGAGCTCGGCAATGCGGTTGGCATCGCCAATCTGCCAGGTAAAGGCAGGCGTGCTCAGCGGGCGGTGACGGATGGTCTGGCCATGCGAGCCGATGGCCTGCACCTGCGAACGCTGCACTCCGGCAAGGTCCAGCAGTTGATTGGCGGCGTTGGCGAAGGCGATGCCGACGCGCGCATCCAACTGCCCCAACGCATCCATCGACGCAGGCTCGCCGCCCTGGCCCAGCGCGATCAGGGCCTCGCGGGTAGCCGCATCCCAGGCGTGGGTATGGCCATGCACGAAATGACAGCCGCCGCTCTGCGGAAACTGCACCAGCGCCGCATCGATGCCGTCGGCACTGGTGCCGGACATCAGGCCGAGAAACAGGGGCAGCTGCGGATCAACAGAGGTCATGGCGTTCGCCAAAAAGAAACGGGCAGGGAAGCTTCAAGCTCCCTGCCCGTATCGTCAACGGTGTCGCGCTGGCTCAGCCGCGCTTGCCGCCTGCTGCGGGTGTCGCCGCAGCGGTCTGGGTGGCGGCGGTCGGCTTCCGCTTGTCGCCGGCATCGGCGTAGATCAGTTCTTCCATGCCTTGGATGCGGGCCATGGCCGGTGCGGTCTGTGCCCGGAATGCGGCCAGATCGGCGCCCTGCAGCGGCTGCGGTGGCGGCATGGTCACCGACAACGGGTTGCGGTGCACGCCGTTGACGCGGAATTCGTAATGCAGGTGCGGCCCGGTCGACATGCCGGTGGAACCCACATAGCCGATCACCTGGCCCTGCGCCACGCGCTGGCCGGCACGGTAGGGGCCAAGCCGTGACATATGCCCATAGAGCGTGGTGTGGCCGCTTCCGTGGTCGAGGATCACCACGTTGCCGTAGCCGCGCTGGGTGCCGGCGAACTGCACGCGGGCATCACCGGCGGCCATGATCGGGGTGCCGGTACGCGCGGCGTAGTCCACACCCTTGTGGGTGCGCATGGTGCCTAGGATGGGATGGCGACGGGTGCCGAAATTCGAGCTCAGGCGGGCGAACTGGATCGGCGAGCGGATGAAGCTCTTTTTCAGCGAGCGGCCATTGAGGTCGAAGTATTCCGACTTGCCATTGCGATCAAAACGGAAGCCGGTATAGGTCTTGCCGCCGGTCTGGAAGGTGGCTGCCAGGATCTTGCTGGTATCAATGCGCTCGCCTTCGCGCCAGGTTTCGTCCATCACCACGCTGAAGCGGTCACCCGGCTGCAGGTCCTTGGAGAAGTCGATGTCGTATTTGAAGATTTCATCGGTCATCGTGGCGATGGCCGAGGGTGACAGGCCGGCCTTGCGCGCGGCGTTGTACAGCGAGCTGGTGATTTCACCGCTGGCCACCACGGTACGGGTGCTGGTTGCGCGCTCGCTGACCTTCTCGCTGATCTTGTCGCCCTGCAGGCTCAGTTCCACCCGGTGATTGGCATCGCGGTCGAAGCGGATCGTGCGCAGCGCGCCATTGACCGGCAGGTCGAAGGCGATTTCCGCGCCTGGGCGCAGCTTGGTCAGCACCTCGCGGGTGCCCGGGTGATCAAGCACCTTCTGCATGGTGGTGGCAGGCACGCCCGCTGCGGCAAACAGGTCGCTCAGTGTCTGGCCGCGTTCCACGCGCTGGATCTGCCAGCTGTCGCCCGGCGTTTCCCCGCGTCGCGCCAAGGATAGCGGCGGCAACGGCAGCGCAAGTGTGGAGTGGGAGGACGGCAGGTTGCTGTCAATCGCGTTCGAAAAACCCGGAACAATCGTCGCTGCCAGCGCACCAATGGTGACGAACAGGCTGGCGTGGATCCAGTGCCGCCGGTTCCAGCGTTCGTTGAACGCGGCGGGCAGATGTTCCTTCAACTTCCGATGCAGGGCGTTGTCGTGCAGGACGTGGAGTCTTTCCTGGAAGCGCTGTTTGCGCGCGGAGCCATGATCGGGTTGGGACATCGGTCGGTTCTCTGGTCGACCCGGATCGCGGGCCCAAACGCAGGTAACATAGACACCTATCAATACCGCGTCAAACCATTGAGCCGCATGGCTTTTCGATTGGTTAACGTGGTTAACTTGTACTTAACACCATTCATGTTTTTGACTGCGAAGTCGGGAGTTTTAGCGTGTCCTCGATTGATGAAGCCCTTGCCCTGATCGGTCGCGGAGCCGACGAAATCCTCAAGCTGGAAGAACTGCGCCAGCGTCTGGAAAGCGGCCGCCCGC